>SLPC01000133.1 GCA_007132185.1 Anaerolineae bacterium
CTCAGAAAACTTCTCGCCCTCGAGCCAGTCGGCATCAGTAGGCACGCACTCACGGATCAGGCCGGGCCGCAGCCGAATGAAATCGCGGTAGAGAGGCTCTACACGGGAACGCCCCAACTCGACCCTCCGCTCCACCAGGCCTTCCTGCTCCAGCCGGCGCAGCATGGTACGCCAGGACTTGAAGGTCGTGTGCTGCCCGATCTCATTCAGGGGCAACGGTCCCTTGTCCTGGAGCAGGGCCAGGATGCTACGTTGGCCGGGCGTGAGCCCCTCGATATGCGCCGCATCCGGTTCCCCGTCGCCCGCGTCGATGATGATCTGGGCCTGCTCGGTGACGCCCGGGGTTATCATGCCCCAGATCACCAGGTGGAGAGGTGTCAGGTAGTGCTCGCTGATCCAGCGGGCCAGCTCGATCTGCTCGGGCCGGAGCATCGGCACGGGGTCAATAAGCCGGTCGATCTCCTTGGTCTCTTCCACGGGTGAGCTGTCATCCAACTCGACCACCACGCCCTGCAAGTATTGGGCGCCAAAGGGTACCCACACCAGGTGGCCGGGCATCAGCGTGCCACGCAGCGCGTCGGGGATCCGATAATGAAAGGTGCGTACGAGATGATCCTCATCCCCATTCTCGTCAGCCGCGCCTCGGGATGCCTTGGCCGCTCGCCGTTGTAGGCTTGTTTTGACGACGACGGCTGCATAGGGTGGTCCGGATGCCGTCATGCGCTGGCAAAGGCCACGGCGCCGTACCCGACCAGGTCGCTGGGCCTGCCCATGGGATAGGCATCATGGCTGGTGGTATAGTGCAAGAGTGAGCCCTGTGTGGCGCCTAGCTCCCGTGCATAGCCGATAGTGGCCGCCACGGCGCCGGAGCCGCACGCATTCTGATGGAGCTCGGCCTCCTCCAGTACGCCCTCGGCATCCATCTGCACGACCCGATCCAGCAGGCGCCGGTCATTCTTCTTGGCCCAATCGAGGCCCTGCTGGCCTGTACCCGCCGGCGCCATGCCATAGCGCGGACCATAGTGGGTCAGATCGGTACTGCCCACGGCCACGCTCTGTCTATCCAGCGCTTGGGCGGTGCGGGCCACGACGCGCCCCCACTGTGACGCCCTCTGCACAGGCGGCATGGCGATGGGAAGAATGCGGGCCTCGGGCCAAAGATGCTGCACAAAGGGGACCATCACCTCGATCGAGTGCTCCTCATCGTGAGCGTGGGGATCGTCGGTCAGGCCCTCGTCGGCGTCCAACAGCGCGCGGCTCAGTTCCTCGTCGATCTGGACATCGCCCAGCGGCGTCCGCCATGCGCCCGTTCCGTACAGGGCCGGCGCATGCAGCGGCCAGCGATGCACAGCCCCAAAGAGGATGACGGTATCGGGGGATGCCTGCTCTTGCAGCACGCGAAACAGATGGGCCGCCGTCAGGCCAGAGAACATCCATCCGGCATGAGGCGCAATCCCTCCCACCACGCGCCCCGAGGATGCCGCCTCGATCTGGTTCAGAAACGAGACGATCTGGCGCCTAGCCTCCTGGGCATCGCCCGGATAAAAAGCCCCTGCGACGCTAGGTTTGCGAGTGCTCATTTTGCCTCCCTTGCGTACGCACAGATGCGTACACGCTTGTGTGAATGGGATGCAACGAATCAGATCAGACCACCGGGCGTTGTGTGAATCAGGGTCCCCAGATAGGTTAACGCGAGCAGCACCACGCCCAATATGAGCGTGACAAGCACCGCACGCCCGCTCGAGTACTGGTCTTGTAGCGCCATACCCGATTCCCGGCTGCGCGCCAGCTGATAGCGGGGACAAAGGGCCCATCCCAGCGCCAGTCCCACCAACAGCCCCCCGATGTGGCCCAGATTGTCGATGCCTGGAGTGGTGAATCCCCACACCAGGTTGAAACCCGTAATCATCAGCAGGCCGGTAAGTTGCCGACGTCCCTGCTGCCCAAAGGCATCCCGGTAGATGGCAAAGAATACTGTCATGGCACCCACCAGCCCAAAGATGGCGCCCGAGGCGCCCGCCGAGAGTGCGCGACTGCCCACATAGCTCAGGACGCTGCCGCCGACCCCTGCCAGCATGTAGAGCACGAAAAAGCGAGTGCGCCCAAAGAACCGTTCGACCTGGGGTCCAAAGAGAAAGAGAGCATAGGAGTTGAATCCGAGGTGGATAAAGCCGATGTGCAGAAAATTGGCCGTCACCAACCGCCAGTACTCTCCGGCGGCGATAAAGGGATGGAACTTGGCGCCAAAGGCAATAAGAACCTGCGGATTCTCTGACCCGCCAGCGGCGGTCATGGCCAGCCAGACCAGGACATTGATCGCCAAAAAAACATAGGTCCATAGCGGGCGATGCAGGGGGAGAGGCATCCGCTGAGGCATGCCGGGCGGAGTGGGGGATGGATACGGTTGCTGCTCTTGATCCGGCGTGTAGGCCACGGCAGCTCCTTACAGATCTAGCGGGTAGCGATGCGTGCGCAGCTTGGCCGCCTCGATGATGGACAATATCTGTCTGGCGGCCTGACTCTGCTTGCCCTGACGGTTCACAACCACATAGTCAAAGTCCTCGATCAGAGCGATCTCCTCACGGGCGGTCTCGAGGCGTGTCTCGACCTGCTCTTGGGTATCGGTTCCGCGCCCCTGCAGTCGTTGCGCCAGCGCATCCATGGAGGGCGGCGCGAGAAACACGCTCACAAGACCGGGCAGCCGTTGACACAGGGTCTCGGCCCCCTGCACATCAACGCGCAAGAGCACATCCTTGCCGGCGGCCAGCCCCTCGCGCACCTGCGATTTGGGCACGCCCTTGTATTGGCCATACACGCAGGCATGTTCGAGCAGCTCGTCCTCGCGAATCATGCGCTCGAACTCGGCGGTAGAGACGAACAAATAGTCCTCTCCCTCAACCTCACCGGGCCGTTTTTCCCGGTCGGTGGCCGTCACCACAAAATGAAAGGCTACTCCTTGGGCGCGCATTTCGCGGAGTATGCTATCCTTGCCCACGCCCGAGGGACCCGTGATGACGACAACAACGGGAGGAGGATCAAGATAAGGGGCCAATGAGTCGGGCTGCATGGATGTCACGGATAAAGGCATCTCCTGTCGAGTCAAGCAGATCGCGAAAAGCAAGCCACGCATCGCCCATCCTATCAGGCGTTGCGTGGCCTCATACTATGCCAGCGGCAACCAGCAGGCGCGGAGATGGGCTCTGGCAGGAGCTCCCAACCGCTCCATCCCGCTAGAAGCGGATCAGCCGCTCCACGTCCACCACAAAGATCACGGCTCCACCCACCTGGACTTCGACAGGATTGGGCATATACAGCTCGCCGGGCTCCATCACGGGCGGCAGTGGGTTGACATACTGGGTACGCGTGTGGCAGTTACGCTTGATGATGTCCAACACCTCGGCCACATTTGACTCATCAGTACCCACAAGGATCGTGGCGTTGCCCTCGCGCAAAAAGCCACCGGTCGTGCTGATCCTGGTGGACGAAAAGCCAGCATCCCGTAACGCAGTCATGAGCGGATCCGAGTCGTCGCTATGAACGATACTCACGATGAGCTTGGTTGCCATCCTTCATCTCCCTCTTGTTCCCCAGGCCAGAGCAGTCGTACAAGCGGCGAATTCGAGCCCAGATCTGCTGATGAATCGCGTCAATCGATTGTGCCGCATCCACTACAAGCCAACGTTCGGGATCGCTTTCGACCATTCGTAGGTAGCCAGCGCGTACCGCTTGGTGAAAGGCCACATCCTGTTCGTCCATCCGGTTCCACTCGCCGCTCGCGTCTTGCCGCTTGCGGCGCAGCCCCTCAATGACGTCCAAGTCGAGATATATTACCAGATCAGGCTCCAAACCGCCAGTAGCCCACTGGGCAAGCTGATGCAGCATCCGTCGATCCAGGCCGTGCCCTTCTCCCTGATAGGCCAGCGTCGAATGGGCATAGCGATCCGATACCACAATCTCGCCACGCTCCAGAGCGGGGCGGATGACCTCGCCGACATGTTGGGCTCTTGCGGCAGAGTATAGCAGAGCCTCGGTAATAGGCAACATGGCACGATTTTCCATGGCGTGCAGCACCTCGCGGATCTGCTCGCCGATAGGTGTACCGCCAGGCTCGCGGGTGCAGAGCACCTTGCACCCGGTCCTCTCGATCGCGCGTTGCAAGAGCAGGATCTGCGTGCTCTTGCCGCTGCCCTCGGGGCCCTCAAAGGAGATGAACAGGCTCACGCCCTCCTCACCGATTCGAGTAGATGGTGACATGTCGTCGCGGCTCGGTACCAGAACTGCGTGACGACAGGCTCGCCTCGCGTGCCATCTGATGCTGCATCTTGCGCACATAGGAATCCTGCGAGGAGAGCTGCACCGAGGTACGTTCCCCCGCGATCACCTTTTCGATGGCCTGACGCGCATCCTGCATCGCGATCTCTATCTGGCCTGGCGGGGGTGCCTGCTCCTTTTCCAGATGAAAGATGTCCGAGAGGCTCTTTTCGATCTGGATCTCGGTGTTATTGCGCAGCACGTACACCGGGATACCCCGGCGCTCGGCCTCCTCGATGGGCTGGGGGCGTTTGCGATAATGCGTGCGCTGGGTGAATAGCGCGTCGGCCTGGGCTAGATCATTCACCAGCACCACCGGCAGCCCGAGGCGACGGCTCACCAGCCGGATGCGGCTGGAGTTGACGCCATAGGGATAGATACGCAGAGTCTTGGTACGTCTCCGATCTACCGCCGGATGCTCTGACGCGCGCGCCCGCGGCGCCCTCTCTTCGCGCACATTCTGGATGCGCTCTGGCACCTCCTGCATCTTTTCGATCTCGCCCGAATCGTGTCGTACACGAATCTCGGCGGGCAGGCTTCGCCCGCGGAGAATCGCATCGACCGAGGCGGCCACATCGTCGCGTACGGCCACCCGATCGCGATCCTGAATCTCGATCACCACATTAAAGGTCGGTGGCGCCTTGCGCTCCAGGACCGACTTTTGCGTACCACGGCGGCGGGCCTCATCATCGCCCAGGGTCACGGTCTGGATGCCCCCCACCAGATCGGTCAGGGTTGGGTTCATCATGAGGTTATCCAGCGTGTTGCCGTGAGCGGTACCCACCAACTGGACGCCTCGCTCGGCAATGGTGCGCGCTGCCGAGGCCTCTAGCTCGTTGCCGATCTCATCGATTACGATGACCTCGGGCATGTGGTTTTCGACAGCCTCGATCATCACATTGTGCTGCATGGCAGGCGTCGGCACCTGCATGCGACGCGCCCGCCCCACAGCGGGATGGGGGATATCGCCATCACCACCTATCTCGTTCGAAGTATCCACGATAACGACACGCATCTTTTCGGCCAATATGCGTGCCACCTCGCGGAGCATCGTAGTCTTGCCCACGCCCGGGCGCCCCAAAAGCAGAATGCTCTTGCCGGATTCGACAATGTCCAGGATGACATCAATGGTCCCAAACACGGCACGTCCCACCCGGCAGGTGAGCCCGATGATCTCGCCACGCCGATTGCGCAGGGCAGAGATACGGTGCAGCGTACGCTCAATGCCAGCCCGGTTGTCTTCTCCAAAGTCCCCGAGCCGCTCCACGACATAGTCAATGACCTCTTGCGAGATCTCTTTCTCGCTCAGGACAACCTCGTCATTCACATAGCGCGCCTCAGGAAGGCGCCCCAGGTCCAACACTACTTCCACTAGGGCCTCGAAACGCCCCGTCTGTCTCAAGCTCGTGGCGATCTCAGGGGGGAACACCTCGATCAATGCATCTATATTGTCAGTAATTCGTAATGTCATCTCTATCACTAGCCCTCAAAGCATGTACTTTCGAGAAACAGGATATCGCACGTCGCGGTCTAGATCAAGTATCTGATCCACATTTTTAGCTCGGCTGCTTATTGAGGAGTCAATTCTGGGCAACCTTCCATAGCCGAGGCCGTGACCGACCGATAAATCGGCACCCGTTGAACGGTGTGAGCCACCATCACGAGCTGCTGGCTATACGAGCGAAAGCCCAATGTACGCAGTAGCCAACCCAACCCAACGGAATAATCAGGAACGGCAAAATAGACCGGCCTGGATGGCGAACACTCCGTCAGACTAATCAGGTGCTGGATATGTGGTAGCAGCTCGCCCCGGTACTCGGGACGGACCACGCATTCGATCCAGTACCCCTTTGGGCCGGACGCAAGCCCTAGATGAGCCACAATTTCGCCCTTTTCGCTCCATACATATCTGGTCTGCTCATGCCTCAAGCCTAAAAGCGCCGAGGGCCATTCATCCACTTGCCAAGCTCCACATGCTTGATACACCAGAGGAGGTATCGTCTTGCGGTGCAGTTCGCGCAACTCCCAGCTATCCTGACGATCCGCCAAACGAAAGCCACGTGGCGGTGCCGATGGTGGCGGCGGCTCTGTTAGGGCAAAGATCTCTTCGCGGCCAACCAGTGCAAATCCTGAACGCCGAAGGAGATGCTCCACCTCACTATCCTCGGGCGGGCGAGCATATATCCGCAGAACATGACGCTCTGCACCCACCTGAATGGCATACCTGAGCAGATCACACCATGTAGAAGGCTGCCCTTGACGATCATCAAGGGAGGGGGCAAGGTAGCTCAAGTCCCAGGCCAACCCGCTCTTGCGTGGCGCCAGTTGGATAAAGCCTCGCACGTCAGAGCTCTTTGAGCCATAATTGACAAAGGTAATGGCGCCCATAGATTGACGTGTCAGGACACCGAGGATCGCGGAGCTTGTTGGCAAAGCAGCTCTCAGAAGAAGACGCCGAAGATCAAATGCCACGCCTCGAGGCTGCAGATATTTGATCTTCCAGGCATCGCGCAGACCAAACGGTCGAATCACTCGAATACCTCAGTAGGAAAGATCAACTTGATTCGTCACGAACTCTATCCGCCACGAACTCATTCGTCACGAACAGGGAGATCATGCCGGTACATAACCTTATTGTACCAGTCATTGGGCAAACGGGCAACTCTTGCGCTATACTACCGGACATAATGCGAATCGACACTCAACAGGACATCCCACAAGAGCGCTGAGAAGAACAGGAGAAATGAAGGATCTGTATCGTTCCCTTGACGAGTACCCCGAAGAGCTGCTGGTAGCCATCGCAACGGCCTGGGGCATCGCGCTACCCAAAGACGAGCCGATCCGCATGGTCAAGCGCCTCGGCGACGAGATGCTCTCGCCTGATGCCATTGCGCCGGTGCTGGCGTCGCTCTCTCCGCCCGCAGAGGCAGCCCTCGCCTACCTGATGGCGCGCGGAGGTGCGACTCCGGCTCGCCCCACGGCACTACGCTATGGCGCCCTGCGTCGTTTCGGGCCCGCCCGGCTACGCCGTGAAAAGCCCTGGCTCGCTCCCCAAGGTCCTCTGGAAGAGCTCTACTACAAGGGCCTAGTATACCGCGCCTATGGTCAGGTTGGCAACTACTATGGCGACCTGGTCCTGATACCGGCTGATCTGGCGGCCTGCTTGCCTCCCCTGGAGGTGGCCACGGCGGTAGGCGATACAGAGCGTCTGGATGAGCCCGCTCATAGGCTGGCCGCGGGGCAAGCCCTCTTGGACGATCTGCTCGCTACCATCGTTCATCTACGGCAGCAGCCCCTGGTTCTGGCGGCGCATCGCACTCCTATGCCCCAAGATCTGGCTCCCCTGGCTCTAGGAAAGCGCCTGCTCGGGGGCGCCGAAAGCTCCCGCCTACAGACTCTTTGGCGGAGCCTCGTCTGCCAGGACCTGATCGAGCATGATGGCCGCCAGTGGCGCCCGGCCCTGGCGGCGCGTCAGTGGCTCAACCAGAGCGATGCCGAGCAGTGGCTGGCTACATTCCGCGCCTGGCGTGATGATGAGGCGTATGACGAGCTGCTTTATCTGCCCACCATTGACTGTGAGCCCGATGGCTGGCAGAACCGGCCCGCCCAGGCTCGACGTCGCTTTTGCACCATCCTCGCGGCATACGAGGCTGGCGTCTGGTATGATTTGGAGAGCCTGATGGACGCCCTGCGGGAGCATCATCCCGATTATCTGCGCCCCGATGGCGATATGGATTCCTGGCTGATCCGTGATGCCGAGACGGGCGACTCTTTGCGCGGCATGGATTCGTGGGACGCGGTGGAAAAAGCCCTGGCACGCCACTGGTTGACCGGTCCCCTGCATTGGCTGGGCATCGCGGATCTGGGCTTTGAGGAGCGAGGCGCGGCACCCTCGAGCCTGCGTCTGACATCGGCAGGAGAGCAGTTACTGTCAGGCGAGCGCCCCCCCGAGTCGGCTGCAGCGGACGAGCCTTTGGCTCACATAGATGAACAGATGGCCGTTCGCATCAGCACCCGTAATACGCGCTACCAGCGCTATCAACTCGAGCGACTGGCCATATGGCAGGGCCAGAATGAGGATGTCGCACGCTATCTACTGACCGAGGACTCGATCTGGCAGAGTCAGAACACGGGCATTCAGGGGGGAGCGATCCGATCGTTTCTCAGGCGTATCACAGGAGACGCGCTGCCCGACCCGGTGGAAGATACGCTGGCAGCCTGGACAGAACGCTTTGGTCGCGTCTCGGTGCGACGGGCCGTCGTGCTAGAGACAGTGGACGAGGCAACCATGCAGCAGATTCGGCAGGCGCCCGAGTTGGGCCCGCTGCTGGGCGCCAGCCTCAGCCCCACCATGTGCCTGATCGGCGATCAGGATCTGGACGAGCTGATCGCCGGACTCAAGCGCCACGATATCTGGCCCCGGATCATGCGCTGAATGGTGGCGTGCAGAACGGGACCCAGATGCTGGGCCCCGTCAAGGATCGGCGTCAGAAATCAGGCCTCGCTTGGTGCCATATCCTGATTGTCAGCGCGGGCTTCTTGGGCTGTCAGTACCACGGGTTCGTCGACCTCAACCCCCTCGGCAACAGGGACGGCCTGCTCAGCGCCCTCGGGATGATAGTGGCCACAATAAGGGCACACATCCCACTCGGGATCTACCAGGCGGCTGCAACTGACGCAGCGTAACCGCAGCTGGTGCTGGCAGTATGGACAGACGATAAAGTCCGCCTCGGCCCTGCGCTGGCATCCGGGGCAGGTACGGCGCTGCTCCAGATCCTGCAGCACAGCCTCTTCCGCCAATGCTCGTTCATAGGCATCGGCCAGGCTCTCTTTGGGCCGCACGAGCATGTACACGAGCAACCCGGGCAGCGTAAAGACAGCCACCAACAGAGGCGCCAGTACATGCGCCAGGAGATCGCGCGAACGCGATCGGATGTCGCGAAAGGTCCACACGATCATTCCCAGATAGATGGCCATCAGGTACGCGCCGATGACGAACAGAATGGCCGAGAGATAGGCAGTCAGATCGCCAGGGATCGAAGGCATGCCCTACACTCCTTTACGAAACAACCAGCGGATTATAACACGCCACGCTAATCTGTCATAACGGACGCGGTGAACGCAATCCGAAACAGCAACACTATGGGGTCTCTGCATAGGGTCGCACCGCAGGCAGAAAACTCACGCCATCATCGGTCCAGGGCCCTGGTTCGGGCTCTTCGATAGAGATGTACCAGATGTCGGCATAGGGCGGCAGGCCGGGGCTCGTATCCGCCTCCAGCGTATAGCTCTGGTAGAATACCGTCCTGCCAGAGCCCGCCCAGGCGGCATGCGTGGCATGCTGCCCCCACTCTGAGATGACCAGAGCTCTGGCCTCCTCCTGGTCCGGGTCCAGCAGCATCAGGTCGGTGCGAAACTTGGGATCCCCCCACCAGTGCCATCGGTGTAGCTCAAAGACAATGCCCGTCTCGCGGGGCGACCACCGGGGGCGCACGACGGCGAGGATCTCATCCTCAAGATTGTCAAGCGAAAATATCGAACCAACCGATTCGCCCGTGGGCCGCCACTCCCATAGATGAGCGGCCTCCTCACTGGCCAGTCCACCGACGACCCGCTCTCCATCAAATGACCAATCCGCCCCGTGAAAGGTCATCCCCTCGGGGATCTCGAGCCAGGTGATGGCCCCTGACTCGATATCAAAGATGGCGCCCCGCACCTGGTAACGGCGCAGGTCCTCTTCATCCAGTTCCCACTCATAATGGGTCCCCACCATCCTGGTGCTGCCAGGAGCAAGGGACACATCCCGCCAACCCCGCCCTCTGGCAGCCACGGGGATGGTAATCGGATCCTGTTCTTGCTGTAGCTCCAGATCCACATTGCCCTGCAAGGTGTCTGCGCCATTGGTGCAGATGGCGCGCGCCCAGAGCGCATCTTGAGGCACGCCTGTCAGCTCAAAAGCAAACCCCTGCTCTGCATCGGTCTCTATGGGGCTCGCGGCCCCTTGTGCGATCACACGGCATACACCTTTACCGCCCTCGATCGTGCCCACCAGCACAACATAGGGGCCGGGCGCCTCGCCGGGATCGAGAAACTCTCCGGTCACCATGCGCATCTCGGAGCCATCGGGCCGCATGACAAACAGGTTGCGCTCGTTGTCCCGGCTGCGAATGAATGCGTGAGAGCCAGCAAAGGCCAGCCAATCGGCCTCTTTGCCCCAGACCAGAGCATCGATGCTCAGCGGCTCTGGAAAGTGGGTCAGCACACCATTGTCGCCGCCATTCAGGCCCGGCGCGATGATATGGGTGGTCTCATTCTGCATCTTTTGCACCAACACCACCAGAGGGGGTACAGGCGTAGGCGTGGACCTGGGCGTCGCAGTAGGCGATGGCGCAACAAACAGAGGCGTGGGTGTCGGCACCGTCGGGGTAGGCGTGGGCGTCTCCGTAGGCAGAGGTGCGTGAGCCGCCAGTCGAGCCGCAAGCCTTTCCTCGGTGCGGGTCTCGAGGAGCGCATAGTCGGGCGTGGGCGTCAGTGGCTCGTCGCTGGTAGGCGCGCACGCAATGACGGCCGACCCAAGCACCGCCAGCAGCAGGATGGCTAAAAAGATTCTGGGCCTGACCATCAGCGATCCTCAATCGGGCGATGAGAGCGCTCCATCGCCGGACCAGGCGGCTCGGCGCCTTTTACTGCGCTGCCATTGTCCGAACGCATATGCTCGATCACCCGCGTCAGGATGCCGTCCAGGTCCACTGTCGGCGCCCAGCCGATCAGGCTCCCGATCTTGGTGATATCGGGCACACGGCGCCGCATGTCCTCAAAACCGGCCTCGTAGGCTTCCTTGTAGGGGATATAAACCACTTCCGAGGCGCTGTCTGCCAGAGTGATGGTGCGCCGCGCCAGCTCCTCGATGGTGACCTCTTCGGTGCTGCCGATATTGAACACCTGGCCCACGGCCGCCGGCTCTTCGGATAGGGCCACGACCGCCTTTACTACGTCCCCCACATAGGTAAAGCAGCGCGACTGCTGGCCGTCGCCGTACACCGTCAGCGGCTCACCTCTGAGCGCCTGTTTCACAAAGCGCGGGATCACCATCCCATAGCGCCCCGTCTGCCGGGGGCCCACGGTGTTGAAAAAGCGCATAATGATCACCGGAAGCGCCATCTGCTTGTGATAGGCCAGGGCCATGAACTCGTCCATCGCCTTGCTACAGGCGTACGACCAGCGGCTGCGGGTGGTGGCCCCCAGGATACCGTCATCGTCCTCGGCAAAGGGAATGGCCGTGGACTTGCCGTATACCTCTGACGTCGAGGCCAGTATCAACTTTTTGCGATAGCGGGCGCCGATGCGCAGCACTACCTCTGTGCCCTTGACATTGGTCTCGAGCACATGCACCGGGTCGCGCACCACCAGGTCCACCCCAACGGCGGCGGCCAGATGGTAGATGCGGTCGCACTCGGACACCAGCCGATCCATCACCGTCTCGTTGGTAATCGACTCGATGGCGAAATGAAAGGACGGATGCCCGGCCAGATGGGCGACGTTCTCAAAGCGGCCGGTGGACAGATCGTCGATCACCGTCACCTGATCGCCCCGGGCCAACAGCGCCTCGGCCAAGTGGCTGCCGATAAAGCCACACCCGCCCGTGATCAGAGCCTTCATACGTACACACCCCTTTGGTAATCAGTCACGCGGCGATTCTAGGCCAGCCCCGACAGGACGTCAAAACGCCCGACTGTACGCTGGCGAACGTTACAGGTGTGCTTTGGCCTACAGCACTATGTGGCCTATACTGCTGGCGTACGCATTATTCGCAGGGAGGTTCAGATGATCGTCGAGATGCGGCGCGGCGCCACGCAGGAGCAGGTCGATGCGGTGATTGAGCGGGCGCGGAGCTATGGCTTTGACGTGCAGCTCAACAGGGGCACCGACAAGATCGTGATCGCGATCTTGGGCAGCGACACCGGCAGCGTGCCCACGGACGTCTTTGAGGTTCTGCCCGGCGTGTTCACGGTCACGCGCATCATGCGGCCGTACAAGCTGGCCTCCAGCGAGTTTCGCGATACGCCCACCGAGATCCAGATCGGCGATGTCACCGTGGGCGGACCGCGCATCGTGATCATGGCCGGCCCCTGCTCCATCGAGTCGTGGGAGCAGCTCTCGAGCACGGCGCAGCACGCGGTCTCGGCCGGGGCGCGGATCGTCAGGGGCGGCGCCTACAAGCCGCGCAGCTCGCCGTTCAGCTTTCAGGGCCTGGGCGAAGAGGGCGTTGCGATGATGCGCCGGGTGCGCGACGAGCTGGGTGTGCCGGTGGTCAGCGAGGTCACCGACGCCCACCAGGTGGAACATGCGGCGCAAGAGCTGGACATCCTGCAGGTGGGCGCCCGCAACATGCAGAACTATACGCTGCTGCGCGCCATCGGCCAGACGACCAAGCCCTGCATCCTCAAGCGCGGGCTCTCGGCCACCATCACCGAGTGGCTGCAGGCCGCCGATTACGTGCTGGCCGCGGGCACGAGCCAGGTGATCCTGTGCGAGCGCGGCATCCGCACGTTCGAAGATAGCACCCGTTTCACCCTGGACGTCTCGTCGGTGCCGGTGGTCAAGCGCAACTCGCACCTGCCCGTCATCGTGGACCCCAGCCATGCGGCGGGGCATTTCGAGCTGGTGCCTGCTCTGGCGCGGGCGGCCATCGCCGCCGGGGCCGATGGCCTGCTGATCGAGGTGCACCCCGACCCGCCCAACGCCCTCTCCGACGGGATCCAGAGCCTCACGTTCTCCGATTTCGCGCGGCTCATGGGCGAGCTGGAGATGATCGCGACGGCCATCGGGAGATCGCTGTAGCGAGGGTCAGACGCGACGCGGCTACTCCAGATCGGCAAAGAGCTCATCGACGGTGACGATCCA
>SLPC01000041.1 GCA_007132185.1 Anaerolineae bacterium
AAGCAGACACGAGCGCGTCTGCCAAAGGGTGGGTATTTCCCTCCCTGTTCTGTTGTTGCCAGAATCGGCCCCGTTGTCGATGCGATGCTCTTTGATGAGACATTGACCAGCGTGGAGGATTGGGATCTGTGGTTGCGCATCATCCGCGATGGCGATATGGCTGGCCTACCCCAGCCGCTGGCACGCTATCGCGTCTATCTCGGCAGCATGTCCACCAATGCGGAGCGCATGTATCGCAACAGGCTGTCCGTTCTGGACAAGATATATGGCTCGGTGGAGGGCGACCCCGTGGCATGGCCCGCGGAGAAACGGTGTGCGCTGGCGCATGCCCATGTCGCTGCGGCCCGCGAGTTTATCGCACAGGGCGATGAGGAGCATGGCTGGACGATGCTGGCGCGTGCAGCGGACCTCTGGCCCGACATTCTGATCGAGCCCGAGATCCATTATGAGCTGGCCTGCTGGGATCAGGCCCGGGGCTATCGGGGCCAGGCCGACCTGCTGGATCTGGAGCGCAACGTCGCATTGATGTTTGCCGGGCTGGACGAGCTTTTCGAGCAAGGTGGGGCAGCCTTGCGGCCCGTGCAACGGGCGGCCTATGGCCAGGCGCATCTGGCGTTTGCGATGCTGGCCGACCAAGCGGGGCTTTGGGGGCTGGCCAGAAGGCACCTCGTACGAGCGATGTATCGGGACCCGCGTCTGTTGTTCGATGCATCGGTCATGCGGCGTTTGCTCAAGCTGGGGCTCGGACATCGGATCGTGCAGGCGCTACGGCCCGCCCGGAGCGGATATTCTGCCAAGCATCGGGATATAGCAACATGAAAATTCTCTTCTTGACTAACTATTACCCACCTCATGATCTGGGAGGCTGCGAGCAACTCTGCAGCGAGATTGCCGAACTCATGGCCGCGCGCGGCCATGAAATTCAGGTGCTGACCAGTCGGCATGGCGTCACAAGCCAGATGCCTACCGAGAGCGACGTGATCCGGACTCTGCATCTTGAGACGCCCGTGGACTATTACCGGCCGATGGACCTGTTTCTGCAGCGGCCTCGGCAGCAGCGCGAGAATCGCGATCTCCTGGAGAGGGCCATCGATGACTTTGAGCCTGATGTGGTCTATGTCTGGGGTATGTGGAATCTGTCCAGGCAGTTGGCCTATTGGGCGGAGCGCAGAATGTCAGGGCGGGTGGCTTATACTGTGGCAGGCTACTGGTTCCTGCCCCCTGATGCCCATGAGGCCTACTGGCAATTGCCGGCGCGGCGCTGGCTCTCGGAGCGGCTCAAGGGAGCGATCAGGCCCATCGCCCTGCGCAAGCTGGAGAGAGAGAAGCAGGCCCATCCGCTACAAATGGAGCATGTGGCCTGTGTGAGCCACTACGTCCAGGAAAAGATGGCGAGCGCCGGAGCCCTGCCCAGGGGCGCCAGGGTCATCTACAACGGCATCGATCCGCAGCCCTACCTGAATACCACCCGTCGTGATCGCGTCGATGGGGAACTCAAGTTGCTCTACTTTGGCGGGATCTTGTACGACAAAGGAGTGCATACCGCTGTCGAGGCGCTGGGGCGCTTGCATGCCGAAGGTCGCGATGAGGGTATGCGTCTCACGATCCTTGGTGGTGGACATCCCGCATACCTGGCCCGCCTGCGCCGGCTTGTGGTCGAGCTTGGTCTGGTCAGCAGGGTCGAGTTCCACGAGCGAATCCCTCGCAGCGAGATACCGGCCTTCTTGGGCGGCTTTGACGCATTCCTGTTCACCTCTATCTGGGAGGAACCGATCGCGCGCACCGTGATGGAGGCTATGGCTGCCGGGTTGGTGGTCATAGGTACCGCAGTGGGCGGACAGCGCGAGATGCTCGATGATGGCGTCAACGCCCTGGTCTTTGCGCCTGAGGATGCCAAAGGTCTTGCCGAGAAGATTACCCAGATACAGCATGCGCCGGAGCGTTTGGCGAGTCTGGCCGAGGCCGGCCGGCGGACCGTCATGGAGCGTTTTACCCTGGAGCGTATGGCCGATGACGTAGAGGCCTGGCTGGAGGAAATAGTGCTATGAGGATCCTGCATTTGGATGATCACTTTGCACTGCAGGGCGGTATAGGTCAGTATGTCGTGTCTCTTGCCGACCTCCTTGCCAAGCATGGGCACGAGAATGTGGTGGCCTACCGCGATCCCACAACACCCCCGACGGAGCTTGTCCAGAGCTACCTGTTGGCCGGGGCGCCCCAGGACCAGATAGGGGCTCTTGGGGCCCTTATCGAGGAGCAACGTCCCGATGTCGCCATGGTGCACCACCTATCCCGGCCTGAACTGGTGCGAGCAGTAGGTGAGTGGCTGCCCACCGCGGCCTATGTGCATGGGTTTCCCATCGTATGCCCCGGGCTGGCCAAGTCCTTTCGTCGAGGGGACCAGGTCTGTGAGCAGGCGTTCGGATGGCGATGCTTTACCACCAACTATCTGCGAAAGTGCTCGTCGGCTCGCAACCCCGCCACGATGCATCGTCTGATCCGGCACACGCGTAAATTGCGCGATGCCTATGCATCCCTGGATCATCTCGTCGTTGGCTCTGATTATATGCGCGAGCTATTGATACAGAACGGCTTTGTCTCGCATCGCATCTCGGTGCTGGCGCCGCACTTTGTCTGGGCGGACGATCTCCTGGCCTATGAACCGCCGACCGATCCGAATACCGTGCTCTTTGCTGGGCGTCTGGAGATCGAAAAGGGTTTGCCCTATCTTCTCCGAGCGCTCCAGCTCTTGCCTGACTCGGTCCGTCTGATCGTGGCTGGCGATGGAACGCAACGAGCTTCCTATGAGGATCTGGCAGCGTCCCTCGGCGTGCGTAAGCGGGTGGACTTTGTTGGTTGGTTGAACGAGGCTGAGATGGCCACTCTATACAAGAGATGCTCGCTCTTGGCGTTCTGTTCCACATGGCCCGAGCCCTTTGGCAAGGTGGGCGTAGAAGCCCTGTCCTATGGCAGGCCCGTCGTTGCATTCAGGGTAGGGGGCATACCCGATTGGCTTATCGAGGGCTGGACCGGCAGTCTGGTTGCGGCCTGCGATGTCGAGGGGCTGGCAGAGTCCATTGGCGGAATCGTGGCGGATAGAGACTTGGGTGCAGAGATGGGACGCAATGGGCAGCGTTGGGTTGCCGAGGCCCTCGCTGCAGAGGACCATGTGGAGCGATTGATGCATGTATTCATGGAGGCCATGGAGAGAGAGTATGCCTAGGCCCGCGTTTCGCTTTGCGCAGGTTGTTCATCTGGGGCCAGGATTGCTGCCAGCAAGCTGTTGGGCCATTGGGCTGAGCATTGCCATGCCTGCCGGGCCAGCCAGGAGTGAACGATGAGCGCATTGATTTCCGTGATATTGCCCGTCTACAACCAGGCCGAGTATCTGCCCGGCGCTCTTGATAGCGTGCTGGAGCAAGATTATGAGCCGTTTGAGCTCATCGTCGTTAATGACGGCTCGACCGATGGCACGGTAGATATTCTCGAG
>SLPC01000127.1 GCA_007132185.1 Anaerolineae bacterium
ACGGAGCGCGAGGTAGATGTGTTGCGCCGCGTCGCTGCGGGGATGAGCAATAGCCAGATCTCCATACACCTCTCCATTACCGAAGCAACCGTCAAGAGCCATGTGAGTAATATCCTGAGCAAACTCCAGTTGGCCAACCGCGTACAGGCGACCCTCTATGCTATCCAGAAGGGTGTTGTCCGGCTGAGGGACCCCCTGAAGGACGATACGTAGCACTTGTAGTGTGCGAGCTTGACGGGCAAAACCCCGAGCCTGACGCATGCTGCACGCCGCCCACACACGCAAAACGAGGCGCAGGGCCCGTATGGGGCTCTGCGCCTCGTGCTCATGCTACAGGCTACTAGTCGCGCTGGAAACGACGCATCGGGTTGCCCTCGGCATCCACCACGTCCACGATCAGGGGCATCTGGCCCAGGGCGTGGGTAGAGCAGGAGAGGCAGGGGTCATAGGCGCGGATGGCGGCCTCGACGCGGTTCAGCATCCCCTCGGTCAGGTCGTTGCCATCGATAAACTCTTTGGCCACCATGTCCACCGAGTTGCTCATGGCCCAGTTGTTGCCGCCCGTGGCCACGATCAGGTTCACGCGGGTGATCACGCCATGGTCGTCGGTGTGATAGTCGTGCCAGAGGGTGCCGCGCGGGGCCTCGATCACGCCCACGCCGTGGCCGGTGATCTCGGTGCGGGTGTTCAGGATATCCTCCGAGAGAATGTCCTCATCCTCACACAGGACCCGGATCTGCTCGACACCATAGAGCGCCTCGATCAGGCGGGCATAGTGATAGTAGAGCGACGGCTCCACCGGCCCCTCAGCCAGCGCTTTAAAGCTCTTGAGCTCCTCGTTGGCCAGCGGGGTCGTGATGCGGTCGGCGATATTCAGGCGGGCCATGGGCGCCACCCGGTAGACCCCCTCGGGAAAGCCCATCGGCTTGTAGTAGGGGAATTTCAGGTAGGTCCAATCCCTGCTGACCTCTTGAATGTGATCCAAATAGTCGCGGCCGTCGAAATCGACGACATGGTTGCCCTGGGCATCAATGATGCGTACATCACCATCCCACAGCTCCAGCGCGCCATCGTTGGTCATGCCCATATACATGCTGGAAAAGTTCGCAAAGCGCTGGACCACGTCCTGGTTCGACGAGAGCCAGTCCTTGGCGATGGCGATGCCGGCCTGCAGGAACTCGGCCATCTCCTCGTTCTCGCTCAGGATCAGATCGCGGTTCTTTTCGGACAGGGGCGCCGAGACGCCGCCGGGCACGGCCCAGTGCTGATGGATGCGCCGGCCGCTTAGCAGCCGGATCACTTCCTGGCCATACTTGCGCAGGCGCACGGCCTTGAGCGCCAGCTCCGGGTCAACCTCGATGAGGCCGGCCAGGTTGCGCACCAACGGGTCCGCATCGAACCCCAGCAGCAGGTCGGGCGACGACAGGTGGAAAAAGCTCAGCGAGTGCGACTGGACCACCTGCGCCATGTGCAGCATCTGCCGCAGCAGGCTCGCCGGGCGCGGCGGCTCGACGCCGGCCACGCCGTCGCACGCCTTGGCCGACGCCAGGTGATGGCTGACGGGGCAAATGCCACAGATGCGCGGCGTGATGACGGGCATCTCGTAGAACATGCGCCCCTCGGAAAACTTTTCAAAGCCGCGAAACTGGTCGATATGCAAAAAGCTCTCGGCCACCTGGTTGTTGTCATCCAGATGGATGGTCACCCGGGCGTGGCCCTCGATGCGGGTTACGGGATCAATCGTTATCTTTTGTCCCATTCTTCTTATCTCCTATGGCTGAATGCCTTCTATTGGTCCAGGTCTAGTCGTAGGTGAGCAGGTCTTCGGTCAGCTTGGGCTCGCGCCCTGCTACCAGCTCGGTCAGCACATAGGCGATCACATGGGCCGGCGGTGGACAACCAGGCAGGTGATAGTCTACCTTGACGATGTCGCGCACCGACTTGACCGCGGGATAGAGCTTGGCGATCTCTGGTGAGCGGGGCACCTCCTGATCGGGCGCGGTGCTGTCCGTCTCGACATAGGCATAGCGCAGGGTCTCTTCGGTGTCGAAAAAGTTGCGCATGGTGCAGATGCCGCCAAAGACGGCGCAGTCGCCCATCGAGATCAGGATGTTGCAGCGCTCGCGCATGCGGCGCGCCACGGCCTCCTGGTGATCGTTGGACACGGCGCCCGTCAGGATGCCGACGTCGGCACCTTCTTCAGGCGGGTGCTTGAGGTCGGTGATGGGGGACGAGAGCAGTTGCACATGCTCCAGAATCTCGACCAGCAGCTCGTCCATGTCGAGCAGCGACATATGGCAGCCGGAGCAGACGTCCAGCCAATCCGTGCTTAGCGTAACCTTGGCCATGAATTCCTCCCAGGCCCGTGTGGCTATACTTGTCTACTGGGCCAGTTCGGCCAGTGAATTAAAGATTTCGTTGGTAGGGACAGCACGTGTGATGACGCCCACGACTACCTGGCCAACCATGCCATCGGCGTTGACCGTCGTGCCACTCTTCTCAAAGGTGGTGGGCATCGGCACAATCAGATCGGCGACCTCATCCCAGGGCTCGCGGTAGCTGGTCGTGACGATCACCGTTCCGCCCTGTCGCAGTTGCTCGAGCAGCTCGGGCGAGATGCGAGAGATCTCACCGGCCACCACATGGTATACGGCCGCTTCCTGCCCCTCGAACGCCTCCTGGAAGCCAACCTCGTAGAGGCCCCGGCTGTTACCGCCTGGCGTATAGATCAGGACCTTGGCGTCGGGGATTTGGTCTGCCAGCTCGGTGGCTAGCTTGGCCCCGTCGGGGCCAGCCACGATCACCGGCATCTGAGCACCTCTGGCGATAGAGACAGCCTGGTTGGCGTCTTCCGGACCAAAACGGCGCATAGCCCAGTCGCCAAGGCCGTCTGCAGCCTCGCCGTCTGCGGCCTCACCGTCCGCGGCCTCGCCGTCCGCGGCATCGTTGATCAGCAACAATCGCGCGCCCCGCTGCCGCACGCCGCGCTTGATGGCAAACCCCGCCACCTGATAGTCCTCGGTCATGTCGGTGTTGACCACCACGAACAGGTCGGCCTCATCCAGATCGGCCTGCTTGGCCGTCGACTGCTCGCTAGCGATGGGATGCATCAGGTACTTGGCGCCCGGGCTCTGGGCCAGCGCCTTGCCTTCTTCGACCGTCACAAAGCCCGAGACGATGGTTGCCACATCGTCGCCGGCTTCGCGCATCTTTTCGTTCATCAGTCCAAGCGCCTCTTCCATCTCGACCTCGGTCCAGTCGCCGTCGGTGCGCACCATAGGCTGGCGCACGCGGTTGCGCTTTTCATGCAGCGGCACAAAGCGGCCAATCTCGCAGAGCAGGCCCTTGTTGGGTTCAGCGTCCCAATCACCCTCAACGCGGATGACGCGGTTCTCGCGCACGATCAACTCGGTGCCACAGCCCACGGGGCAGGCCATGCAGCGGGTCTTGACCCGGTCGATCTGGGCGGTGGCTCCCATATAGGCGCTGGCGCGATCGGCCAGAGATCCGGTGGGGCACACCTGCAGGCAGGTGCCGCACGAAATGCAGCTCGACTCGCCAAAGGGCACATCCATATCGGCGGTGACCATCGAGTCGGCGCCGCGATTCTTGAGGCCCAGCGTGCCGTTGCCCACCAGCTCGTCACACACACGGATGCAGCGCCGGCACAAGATGCAGCGGTTGTGGTCCATGACGAAATACTCGCGGGATGCATCCACCGAGAACTTGGGCATGGGCCGGTTGAATTTCCAGTGGTCCAGCTCGTACTCGTACGCCAGATCCTGCAAGGTGCAGCTCTCACTCATCTGACAGAACATGCAAAAGTGGTTCCGCTCAGAAAAGAGCAGATCCAGGACGAACCGGCGCGCCTCGACCACCTTCTCAGAGCGAGTGTGGGCCACCATGCCCTCGAATACGGGAAAGGTGCATGCCGGCTGCAAGGTGCGCTGTTTCTCGATCTCTACCAGACAGATGCGACAGGCGCCGATCGGCTCGATAGCCGGGTGATCGCACAGGGTCGGGATCTCAATCCCGGCAAACTTGGCCGCCTCCAACACAGTGATGTTGGCCGGCACGGCGGCTTCTACGCCATTGATCGTGACGCGTACATTTGGCATATCCATGTCCTCCTACGCTGACGACCCTTCCAGGAACGCCGCGGCAGTGCTCTTGCTACTCGTCTTTTTTCCCAGATGCCAGGCCGCACGCGTCGACCAATCCCAGTAGTCGATCAACCGCCTGGTCTGCCAGATCTGAGGTCTCGGCAGTCAACGTCTCTCCAAAATCAAAGTTATGGCCCAGAACCGAGAGCATATAGGCCTCGGGGCGCCGACCATAGAGGGTCTCGCTCAGACTCAGAATCACCCCTGGTTTGAGGTGATGCCCGCTCATGCCGCCCTGGACGGACGGCTCGATGGCCTGCCACTCGACGGGCTGCCAATCCACCCCTGCCACATGAGCATCGATGAACACTATGACATCATAGCGACAGGCCAACTCGGCCAGCTCGGGGGCCAACTGGTGTACCAGGATGGCCCCGAACCCTTCCCGTTGCTCTATGTCGTCATCCGTCATGACGCCTTCGGGATCCAGGCCCAGTCTCTCGAGCAGGCGTCGCAGGATATGCTCGGCCACGCCGTCATCCCGCCGACTACTGTTGCCATAGCCTACCAGCAACAGCCTGGCAGACTGCTTCTCGGTAAAAGTACACACCTGATCGGACTGGGCCATATCGATCATTACTTGCCAAAGCTGCCGACCGGAATCGGCTCTTCAGGCACCTCGATCTCTCCGCCTGAGAGCTTGACGATCGCATCAAACGGACACACCTCAAAGCAGGTGTTGCACTTGATGCAACCATCCTGATTGATGATGTGTATCATGCGACGCTCACCATCGATGACCTGCACCGGGCACTCGCGCTTGCACATGCCACAGCCGACACAGGTCTCGGGGCTTACATAGTACGAGATCATGTTGACACACTGCTTGGCGGGGCAGCGGTCCTCATTGATATGGGCGTGGAACTCGTCCTCAAAGTAGCGCAGCGCGCTCATGATCGGGCCGGGCGTAAGCTGTCCCAGCGCACACAGCGAGTCCGAGTCCATCCCCTTGGCGATCTCTTTGATCTGATCGATATCTTCTGGGGTGCCCTCGCCTTCGGTGATGCGCGTCAGGATCTCGAGCATGCGCCTGCCCCCCACGCGGCAGGGCACGCACTTGCCGCACGACTCGGCGCTGGCAAAGGTCAAAAAGTACTTGCTGAACTCGACCATGCAAGTCTCTTCATCGACGACGATCATGCCGCCCGAGCCCATCACGGCGCCAGCCTGGCGCAGCGAGTCAAAGTCCACCTGCAGGTCCAAGCCCGACGCGGGCAGACAGCCGCCTAACGGACCGCCGGTCTGCACGGCCTTGAACTCTTTGCCGTCGGGGATGCCACCGCCGATGTCATAGATGATCTCGCGCAGGGTGATGCCCATGGGCACCTCGATGAGGCCGGTGTTCTCCACCTTGCCCGTCAACGCAAAGATGGCCGTACCTGGGCTACGTGGCGTTCCGATGGCGGCAAACCACTCGGCGCCATTGCGAATGATCTGCGGGACGTTGGCATAGCTCTTGACGTTGTTATTGTTGGTGGGCTTGCCCCACAGACCCGAGACGGCCGGGAAGGGAGGCCGCGGGCGAGGTTCGCCACGCTTGCCCTCGATAGAGGCAATCAGAGCCGTCTCCTCACCGCACACGAATGCGCCGGCACCCTCTTTGATCTTGAGATGAAAGCCAAAGCCTGATCCAAAAATGTCGTCACCCAACAGGCCATACTCTTCGGCCTGCTCAATGGCGAGCCGCAGGCGCTTGATCGCCAGCGGGTACTCGGCCCGGCAGTAGACGTACCCCTCACTGGAGCCCACGGAGTAGCCACAGATGGCCATACCCTCGATCACCGAGTGGGGGTCTCCCTCCAGGATCGAGCGGTCCATGAATGCGCCGGGGTCGCCCTCGTCGGCGTTGCAGACCACGTACTTGACATCGCCAGGCGCACGCGCCGTAAATTCCCACTTTAATCCTGTCAAGAATCCGGCGCCACCACGGCCGCGCAGCCCCGAGGCCTTGACCTCTTCGATAACATCCTCCGAGCTCATCTCGCTCAGCACCTTGCCCAGCGCCTCATAGCCGCCACGGGCGATGTACTCATCGATGCTCTCGGGATCGATCACGCCACAGTTGCGCAGGGTAATGCGCTGCTGCTTCTCGTAAAAGGGGATCTCGTCATAAAAGGGTACGGCCTGCTGGCTGTGGGGCACCTCAAAGACGAGGCGCTGTAGAATGCGGCCCTTGACCAGCGTCTCCTCAACGAGTTCCTCGACGTCTGTGGTCTGGACCTGGCAGTAAAAGAGACCCTCGGGATAGACGATGACGATGGGGCCCATGGCGCAAAAGCCACGGCAGCCGGTCTCGATCACCCGCACCTCGCCCTGCAGCTCGCGACGCTCGACCTCGCCTCGCAAGGCATCGATCACCGAGCCCGCGCCCGATGAATCACAACCCGTTCCAGTACATACCAGGACATTGGCCCGGTATATCGGTTCCGACATCTTGTCCTCCTGGACCTATTCCGCTAGATGATGATCTTGCCCGAATCGCTGATAACGGGCTCCTACTCGTCTTCCTGCAAACGCCCAACAACCCACTCCTCAACCACCTGGCCATTGACCAGATGCTCTTCGATGAGACGCGGGGCCATGTCAGGCGTAATATTTCCATAGCTCACCCGAGGCTTGCCTGCCTGCTCGATATCCACCAAAGGCTCTTTGTTGCACATGCCGATGCAACCCACGGTGGTAACGTTGACATCCATGTCGCGCCGGCGCACTTCTTCCAGGATGGCGCGCATGGTCTCGCGGGCGCCCGAGGCGATCCCGCACGTCCCCATGCCCACGATAATGGTGGTACCGGTGTCTCTGCGTGTGCTTATATCCCGTTCCACACGCTCGCGCAGGCGACGCAACTCCTCTAGCGACTTGATCTGTGCCATCGCATTCTCCTTTTGCTTGATGCCCCTCCGGCCATCGCCGTCAGGCTCGCTGCTTGGCGTACAATTCGGCATAGCCCTGCTGCAGATACTCTTCCAGCCATTGGCGCACAGCCGGGTGGCTCAGCGGGACATCGCCCAGCGTCTCGCGCAATTCGCGGGTATCCAGCCCAAATGTGTCGCCATCCACCCGATGAGCGAATACGAGATCCCAATTCGAGTGGCTGGCAAGCAGCGCCCCCAGCAATGTGCCGATCATATCACCCAATGGCGCCCGATCGATATGCTCCCACACAAACCAGGCCTTGACCCGCGTCCCCTTGCCCACATCCGATTCCAGCTCCAGCCCTCCATCACAGCGCTCTGCGGCGGCCATGAGCAGAGGCAGCCCCAGCCCCACATGCCGGGTGGTGCGGGTGGTAAAGAATGGATCCAAAGCCCGTTTCTGCATCTCGGCATCCATCCCGCGCCCATCATCCTGCACCTCGATCACCAGGAGATCCTTTTCTGTATCCTCGTCGATCCGCAGGGTCACGAGTGTAGCGCCTGCGGCCAGCGAATTTTCCAAGAGATCCAGCACATGGTGGGAGAGCTCGCGCACTATTCCAACTCGCGCACCAGTTTCGAGACCTTGTCAGGCACCAGACGCCCAACCACCTGCCCATCGATCACGGCCATGGGGGCCAACGCACAAGACCCGAGGCAGTAGACCACCTCGACTGTTACGCGATAGTCGGGCGTGGTCTCACCGGCCTTGATGCCCAGCTGCTCTTCCAGCGTGGTCACCAGACGGGGCGCGCCCTTGACATGGCACGCGGTGCCGTCGCAGATGCTGACAATATGGCGTCCGCGACGCTCCAGGTAGAACTGGGAATAAAAGGTGGCCACACCATAGAGCTGCGCCACCGAATTGCCCGTATGCTTGGAGATGTGCTGAATGGCCTCTGCCGGCACGTAGCCATATATCTCCTGGGTTCGCTGTAGTATCGGGATGATGGCGCCCCGCTCATCACGGAATGCCTCCAGAACCTCGTCCAGAGGCGTCAGATCCACCGTTTCATCGTTCATGATCTTGGTCTCTTCCAGCACCACGTTTGATCCTCCCATGTCCGGATTATCGTCCCATTTACACGGCAATCAGGCAACCAGAGCGATCGAACGCCCCTGGGAGCCTCTCAACGCCAGGCCCAGCTCTGCCAGCGTCGGCTCTTTCAATGTCGCCGTCGTCCATGCTTGCATGTCAGCCAAACAATGGGCATCGCTCGACCGAATCAGGGGCCAACTCTCCAGCCCGGGATGTTGGCCATACAACTGATCCACATTGCCCCGGGCGCTGATCTCTAACCCTGCCAGCGCCAGCCCGGGAGGCACAAAGCCCAGATTGCCCAGGAG
Organism: Anaerolineae bacterium; assembly: GCA_007132185.1. GTDB lineage: Bacteria > Chloroflexota > Anaerolineae > UBA1429 > UBA1429 > UBA1429. The sequence goes on from SLPC01000127.1 coordinate 8,426, forward strand.
GCTGAACGATGGCCGATCTACGTGCGACGCAATCGCCAACCCGCCCAAGTCCCGCACCTGCGCCACAACAGCCTCGGTGGTGAGGGCTGTCGAAGCCAGCAGGAGCCGCTCATTTTCGCGCACGAACTCGCCCGTCTCATCCACCACAAACTGCGGCCCCAGCATCTCCGGGCGATTCTTGGCCCTGGGCAGGCTCTCGTAGACAATCTCTTGCCAGCGGCCCACCTGCTCCAATGTGTCAAAGAGACACAGAATGTGCGCCTCTTCCCGCGTCTGCACTTCCATGCCCGGCAACACCGTCAGCCCGCTTCCGATGGCTGCTCGCTGCACGGCCTCTACATTCTCGGCCGCATGGTGGTCGGTAATAGCGATCAGTTCCAGCCCGACCTCTTGGGCGCGCCGGACGATCAGCGGCGGAATCATCTCGACCTCGGCACAGGGAGAGAGCACCGTATGTATGTGCAGATCGAGCCGCAGCATCCTCAGCGCAGCCATCATGCTCGTGTGACGTATGCCATCATGCGCCGCGCGCCGCGTCGTTCCCGTCAATCCCCTGCTCTGCCAGCCGTGCGACCACGGAATAGGTTGTTTCTTTGGCCAACAGGATCGGGATGCCCCGCTCGTCACCTCGGCTCAGCGTTGCCTCGTCCACCGAGGTGCCCTCGGTGATGATCACTCCCGCCAGGCCAAGCAGATCGGCCACGGCAACGACGTTTGGGTGGGCCTGCAAGGTCACCCAAACATTGCCGGCAGCGGCCCCCGCCATCACGCAACTCAGCAAATCAGCGGCATAGCCTCCGGTGATCTCGCGATCGAGCCCCTGGGCGCCAGCCGCCACGGTGAGCCCCAATGGCTCTACGATCTCGCTGATGATCATCTATTCTCCCCCTTGCGCGAGATCAAAGATCATCTCCAGACGCGTGCCCACGCCCATAGTAGAGGTCAACGTCATGCGATCGGTGCTGGCCTTGATATTGACCAGCCCCATCCCCGCTCCAAAGCCCAGCTCGCGAATCCAGTCGGGCGCCGTCGAAAACCCGGGCTCTAACGCCTTTGCCACATCCTCGATGCCGGGCCCATCATCCACCGCCGTGACCTTGATCTCTTCGGGACGGGCCTCTACGATGATCTCGCCCCCCTCAGTATGAATCATGATGTTGGTCTCGGCCTCGTAGGTCGCCACCGAGATGCGTCGAATCGTTTGTGGATGGGCGCCCAGGCGATCCAGGGCTCGCTTGACCTTGCTCGATGCCTCGCCGCCATGCACGAAATCACGCGCCTCGACGTGGTAACGGAGGATTAGCGTTGTTTGCTCAGACTCGATGTCCTCAAAGATATGACTGGCGCGGTATCGGCGAATCTCTTCCGAATGCCAGAGCGTCTCGAACTGCTTTAACAGGCCGCGAACAATGTCGCCCTGGGTAATGATGCCGACCAATTGCCCCTCGGCATCAAGCACGGGAAAGCGCCCATATCTGTAGCGCGCAAAGAGGGCCACGGCCCCGGCCAGGGTATCATCGGCGCGGACAGCCTGGACGCGCTGGGTCATCTTGTCGCGCACACGGGTTTGGGCGTCGCCTTCTTCCAGCGCCCGGAGCAGATTCTCGACGCTGATCATACCGATCATCTGCCCGTCCTCGACGATGGGCACACCCGAGATCTGATTGACGCGCAGCACCTCTTTTAGCTCCGCCATGGTGGCGTCGGGCGAACAGGTGATCACATCTCGCGTCATGACCTGCTCAACTTTGAGCTCGTATACCAGTTCCTGAACTTTGGTAAGGTTCGTGGGAAGCCGATTGGAGTGTCGCTCCTCAACGGTTTCCTGCTGCCCCAGAGTCATGCTTGGCCTCTTGTTGCATGATCAGGGCCCTGTTCTTGGGCCTTGTGTCCCAGGTCGAACAGGCCACAGCTCTGCAGCCCGCGCGTATACAGGCGTCCACAGCTCTCATAGAGCGTGAAACGCGTCGTGAGCAAAGGGATCTTTTTATCCTGGGCAAGCGCTATCGTCTCGGACGCCGGCTTTTTGCCGCGGACGAACACAATCGCTTTGATGCCGGTCATCTCGGCCGTGCGCACCACCTGAGGGTTCGTGAGGCCCGTCAGCAAAAGTGTGCCAGCATGCGTGAATGCCAGCACATCACTCATCAGGTCGGCACCACAGGCAAATTCGACTTCTGTGTCCAGATCGGCGCCCTCTGAGACAAGTACGCCGTCGAGAAGGGCCAGGATCTCGGCAAGAGTCACGTTGATAAACCATCCAATCAAGAGCAAAGGTGTCTGAAATCGCGACCTTGTGAATTATATCACGACTGAAGGAGAGCTGTCAAAAGACGAACTCGACGACCGAGGTAATCGATAGGGGCCGCGTTCAGTCGCCTATAATCGTACGTGGAGAGTAAGGTTCCTTCATATGATAATCGTACCGGGGAGGGTCCCGCTGGCGCCAAGGCTGATAGACCAGGCGTTGACGCCAGCAGAGGTCTGCTCACATAATCAGGGAGCAACATCTTCCGGCATCACTTTTCCAGGGCCACCTTTTCTCTGCCACATGTGCCCTCACTCGGCCCAGAGCACCAGCCCTGGCAGATGGGTGGTGGCTAGATTGGGATGGTTGGGTAGCACGCGTACGGTGTAGCCGCTCAACCCGCTCCAGTTGAAACGAGCTAGAACGGTATAACGCTCCAGGCCATCATCTGTCTGGCCCTGGGGCTCCATAGGAATCGTGTCATAGTCCACGATCTGCCCCTGAGCGTCCGTGATGCCCAGACACACCTGAACCGTCACATCGCCGGGCGAGAGCGACCCCAGGGCCAGGTGAACCGTAAACGCAACCTCGTCGCGCACGGTTACGCCATCCTCTGCGCTGGATTCGACGTTCACCAGGCGAATCTGTGACCAACCCTCGCCCACCTGTTGCAGCCATTGGGACAACTCACGGGCGGCCTTGCCCCCTTCGTCCGCCAGCCGCACGTAGCGCTCGACCGATGGCGTATAGAGTAGATCAGCATACTCCTGAAGCATGCGCTGCGTGTTGAAACGCTGCCCCACACTGGCCATCGAGCGCTTCATGAGACCTACCCAGCCATGGGGCACGCTGTTGTGCCCGCGATCATAGAACAAGGGCACGACGTCCTTCTCCAGCAGGTCGTACAGAACGTGGGCCTCTACCTCGTCGCCATAGGCGTCATCCGCATAGCTCTCCCCTTGTCCAATGCGCCAACCGATCTCGGGCGAATAGCCTTCGTGCCACCAGCCGTCCAATGTACTCAGGTGAATCGCCCCGTTCATACACGCCTTCATCCCGCTAGTGCCGCTGGCTTCCTGGCCGTGGCGGGGCGTATTGAGCCAGACATCAACGCCCTGCACCAGATAACGTGCCAGAGCCATGTCATAGTCTTCGAGGAATACGATGCGATGGCGCAGGTCCTCACGACGAACGGCATGTATCAGCGACCGGATCAGCTCTTTGGCAGGAATGTCTTCGGGATGCGCCTTGCCGGCAAACAGGATCTGTACCGGCCGATCCGTCTGGTTGAGGATGCGAGAGAGGCGCTCCAAATCGTGAAAGAGCAGGAGAGCGCGCTTGTAGGTGGCAAAGCGCCGCGCGAACCCAATGGTCAATGCCTTGGGATCAAGAAAATCCCAGGCCCTGCCAATATCACTGTGGCTGGCGCCACGCCGGACCAACTGGTTCACCATCGCGCGCCGCGCCATACTGACCAGGCGTTCTCGACGACGCTCGTGGGTGTGCCAGAGCTCCTCATCGGGGATGCGCTCCACCCTCCCCCACAGCTCGGTATCGGCCGGATCCGAGTGCCAGCGCGGCCCTAGATAGCGGAACAGGAGATTGGCCATGTCCTGCGAGATCCACGTGCGATGATGAATCCCATTGGTGATGGCACCGATCGGCACTTCGTTCGCAGGAGTTCCGGGCCAAAGCCCCTGCCACATCTCGCGCGCAACCTGCCCATGAAGCTCGCTCACCCCATTTGCCTTGGAGGATAGCGAGAGGGCCAACACCGCCATGGAAAAGGGCTCCTCGGGAGGAGCATGACGCGGGCGACCCAAAGAGAGGAATCGATGCCGATCGATCCCCAGCGTATGCATCCAGTCAGTCATATAGCGGTCGATCAGGTGGGGGGCAAAGAGGTCGATGCCCGCGGGCACCGAGGTATGGGTGGTAAAAACATTACCCGCCGACGTCAACACGAGGGCCTCGTCAAAGGAAAGGCCGTGGCCCTGCATCGCAAGCCGAATGCGCTCCAACCCCAAGAACGCCGAATGGCCCTCGTTCATATGGCAGACGGTCGGCTCGATCCCGACGGCCTGCAGAGCCCGCATGCCGCCGACCCCCAACAGGATCTCTTGACGAATGCGCATATCCCGATCGCCAGAGTAGAGCTTGCTTGTGAGCTGCCGGTCATCGGGCTGGTTCGCCTCAATGTTCGAATCGAGCATGTACAGGGGAATCCGGCCCACCTGTACGCGCCAGATCTGGGCCCGGACCTCTCGCCCCGGATAGCTGACGGCAATGGTCAGGGGCTCGCCATTCCCATCTCGCTCGAGCTGGATCGGCATGTTGTGGAAATCATTGGTGGGATAGGTCTCTTGCTGCCAACCATCAACGTTCAGGTATTGGCGGAAATAGCCCTCCTGGTAGAGCATCCCGACCCCTACCAGCGGCATGCCCATATCGCTGGCCGCCTTGAGATGATCGCCTGATAGGACGCCCAGGCCGCCCGAGTAGATGGGCATCGCCTCTGTCAGGCCATACTCCATGGAAAAGTAGGCGATAACGTTCTGCTTCTCTGGGCCGGTAAGGGAGGGGGCTCCCTCCATATACCCTTGTAGCTCTGCGTAGACACGATCCATGTGAGAGAGAAAGCCCTCATCATTCACGAGATCGTCTAACCGCTCTTGCGACACCCTCCCCAGCGTCTCGACGGGGTTATGATGTGTGGCGTCAAAGAGGTCTGCGTCCAGACGACGAAACAGGTCCACCGCGTCACGATTCCACGACCACCACACATTATGGGCGATCTCATAGAGCGGCTTGAGGCGGTCAGGCAGTGACGGAGCGACATGAAGAGTGCGAAAGGCTCGTAGCATATTTCTCCCTGCAGGTGAGGTCTCACACTCCGTGCATTATAGATGTGAACCAGGGCGGAAGCTAATCGCCTCAGACCATAGTTCTCTGTTACGATGCCGTCCGTCTGCCTCTGCAGCAACAAGCCGGGGAGCGCACACCTGACCTCGCTCCCCGGCCTATGGTTTGCTCAAGGCGCCAGCCGTCTCAGGTCGTTTCGAGCTCACCCTCAAAGCCTGCGAACAGCTCGGCCACCTCTTGGCTGCTCATGAGCCCGACCGCCTCCAGGACTTTGGCGACCACCAGTTCTTCCGGCGCCGCACCCTCTAGTTCGGTCGTCTCATTGATGACCGTCTTAGGAACGCCCATGACATTGTAGCGCTGGGTCATCTGTGGAAACTCGACCGCCTCTACCATATCTGCCGTGATCTTTTCGCTGGCCATGGCAAAGGCGTGGGCAGTTCGCACCGCCGCCGGGCAATAGGGGCAGGTCGGCGTCACAAAAACCTGCATATGCACGGGTTCCTGAACGCGTTCCAGTTTCTGCATGACGGCATCCGATAGGCCAGGAGCCTCGTTGGATACAGCCACGATATCCTCGACCAGGGTGTTGAACTCGTAACCGGACGGGATGCCATAGAACCGGATGCCATAGTCGACCCTGCCCATGATAACGGTGGCCGGGATCCGACGGACACCATATTCTTCAGCAATTTCCTTGTCGTCCACCAGATCATGCACCTGCAGCTCGATCTTCTCTGACAGGTCCGCGACCTCTTCCAGTAGCTTTCTGGTCTCATGGCAGAACTGGCAGTGGGAGGACTGGGTAAACAGCTTGATGGTGACTGGTTCGGTCAGGCTCTGTTCAAAATATCCTACCAGGAATTCGCGATCTTTATCTGTTAGCATCGGCATGAGAGCACCTCCTAGTTTTGCTCAACGGCCGCTGGTTGCGTGTTGACTTTGTAAAAGAGCGTGGGGTCAAACTTGGCCACGCGATCATAGGTATACAGCCCGTTGACCTCCTGCTCGATGTCATAGAGCTGCGTGTAGCACAGGGCACACATACGTGGATGTTGCAAGAGGGTCTCTGTCAGTGCGCGGTAACGCTCGACAAAGGCCTCGGCACTCTGAGGCCGGCCCGATATTCCTCCGTAGCCCCACCCGGTGCTATCAGTCTGGCCCGGATTCCACCAGATACCGCCATACTCGCTCACAAAGTAGGGCTGGCCCTCATAGGGGGCATCGTGATTGGGCCGGTTGACGAATGGCTCGCCTCCTTTGGCGAACGACCTAAAGGTCGCCGCGAAACGAGCTGGGTTCTGCTCATAGTTGTGGACATCATAGATGTCCGTCTCGACATGCTGGTACCCACTAGTGTCAATGACCGGGCGCGTACGATCGATTGCCTTGGTCGCGCGGTAGACGCCCCGAATTACCCCAGAGTCCTGATCGACCTGGGTCTCGTTAAAAGGGCACCAGCCGATCACCGAGGGATGGTTATAGTCACGCTGCACGGCCTCAAGCCATTGAGGTAAGAAAACCTCCAGCGCACGCGGATGACTCACATCCAATCCCCAGTTGGGAAACTCGTCCCACACCAGATAGCCCATACGGTCAGCCCAGTACAAAAAGCGCGGCTCGAATAGCTTTTGGTGGAGGCGAGCGCCGTTGAACCCAAGCCCCTGCGAGATGACGATATCGTTGCGCAAGGCCTCGTCGCTAGGCGCGGTATAGATCCCATCCGGGTAATAGCCCTGATCCAGCACCAGCCGCTGAAAGAGGGGGCGCCCGTTCAGCAGGATCGCGCGCTCAGAGAGGGCCAGCGAGCGCATGCCAAAGTAGCTCTGTATGTTATCCCGGGCGCCTGCGTCAGTCTGCAGCGTCAGGTCCAGGTCATACAGGGTGGGATGCCCTGGCCCCCAGAGCTCGACCTCATCCAGCGGCAGCGCCAACATTGCCTGATGCCCCTGCAGGCCGGACTCGGCGCTGCCCATCGGCTTGTCATCCAGGGTCGCCGTCGCGGACAGGGTCGCCCTGGCAGGGCTGCCACCCAGTGTCGCCTCGATCAGCAACTGGCCTGCCTCAGGCATAGGCGTCAGGCGCAGGTTGGCGATGTAGGTATCAGGAACCGGCTCCAGCCACACAGTCTGCCAGATACCGGTGGTACGCGTATAGTGACAACGTCGCGAGTAAAAGTCGGGACACTGCTTGCCAGCCAACACCCAGGGAGAGCGGGTGTCATCCTGGGCATGTACCGTCAGCACATTCTCACCGCGCTGCAGCTGGGATGTAACGTCCACAGCGATGGGGGTGTATCCGCCCCGATGGGTGCCGGCCAACGCGCCATTCATCCATATCCACGTGTCATGGTCAGAGGCGCCGATATGCAAGAGGACCCTGCCATGTCCCCAATCGTCAGGGATCGAAAAGGTTCGGCGGTACCACACCCCTGGATGAAAATCTGGATCGCCATGTCCCGATAGGCTGCTCTCGGGGCAAAAAGGCACAAGAATCTCGTGTGGCAAACGGTCGACCCCTGGCAAGCCCCTCTGGATACCGCTCCGGCCAGGGTCAAAGGCAAACCCCCAGGGCCCGTTCAGATTCTGCCATTGCCGTCGGACCAGTTGGGGCCGCGGATACTCGTCACGGGGTAAGCTCATGTAACCTCCCTGCTCAACCCACATGCGGGATGACCTGCCTCTAATATAGCGTCAAGCAGCCTCGGCTGTCAATCAAATAGCGTCGCTTCCGCGGGGTCAACGCCCTCCCAGCGCCAAGACGCACGAACACCCATTGTACCTATGGCCGCCCCGGGCATCCGCGTTGTGGCTTGATCACCCAGGAATTCCCGCCGCCGAATCCTACAGGAGAAGCGTTTATCCTGACATTTTCTATCAATTACCTTGACAATTGCGCTACGACTTGTTATAATGAGAATAGTTAAACAGTCAAATGATGGTGGATTTCCCCCGTCGATGGCTGTTCTTGTTTTCAGAATGGTAGTGTATCATCTGCCGGAGCCTCCTCCGGCCATGCCGGCGCAGGCTCTAGGCCGCAGATGGCAGTAGGAGGTATGTCATGGCGATAATGGAAAGCACGCATAAGGTAAATGGCGTTGATGTAGACAGCCTCGTCGAAACGATAGAGGCCATCAAGGAAAACCCGGAACTGGCCCACCTGCGGTTCCATGCCGAGACGGAATGGATCGACGGTGCGCGCGCCGAGACGCGAATCAAGGAGATCCATCAGGCGGGCAAGGAGACCGGCGGGCGGAGACGCGAACTCAAGTTGGAGGGCGACGAGCCGGAACTGCTTCTGGGCGATAACAAGGCGCCCAATGCGGTAGAGACGGTACTGCATGCCCTGACCTCATGTCTCACGGTGGGCCTGGTCTATAATGCGGCCGCCCGGGGCATCAAGCTGGAGGATGTCGAGTTTCGCGTGGACGGCGACCTGGACCTGCGCCCGTTCCTCGGCATCGAGACCGATGGCGAACGGCCAGGCTATGAGGGCATCCGTGTCTCGTATCGCGTCAAGAGCGATGCGCCGCGCGAAGAGATCGAGGAGCTATGCAAGTATGTACAAGACACCTCGCCGGTGATGGATATCATCCGCAATCCGGTGCCGGTGCACGTGGAGCTTGAGAAATAGCGAAACGGCTGTCGAAACTCATTCATTGACGACCCGAACCGTTGCGCTCAGAGCAGATCTGAGCGCAACGGCTTCTTGTTGCCTCATTGTTGGCACCGGTCTGAGCAATTGGTGGCCAGGGCTAACGCATTCTGAATGCCTTCTCCCACCTGCTGGTGAGAAAAGGCGCGTTCGGCAGGCAGTGGACCCACGCCATCTCCAGAGTAAGTGAACTGATATGCTACATCTGCCACTCGGGCCTCGAAATAATGAGAATACGCCAGCCCTGAATTGGTGGCGCATGGGGATTGACAATTGGCAGCATATCTGCTATCTTGGCCTTGTTGCGTGAACGCGAGGCTTGCGAAAGGAGGCGTTTTCCGATGATGAAAAGCAATAGAATCGTCAGCGAATATCATCTCTGGATGCGCCTGCCTATCACGCACTAAGGACACTGTCTCTGCGTGGCCGTGGGTGCATCCGCCCACGGTTTTTCTGTTTCTGGCGGTAGGACCCTTGTCCGGGTCCACGCGACAGATGCGATCGATGACGGCCGTGGGCTGACAGCCTGCGGCCGTTTGCATCTGCTTGGTCGCAGGTACCGAATTCGACAAGCAACCAAGCAAAGGATACACAGTGTCTCAACGGCTAGACAATCTCGATCCGGAAGCGTTTGAAGAACTGGAATATGATGCCTGGCGCAGCAATCGCGAGAGGCGCCAGGCCAGACAACGCCTTGACAAGCAAGCGCCCCCCGATACGCAGACTGTGTCCGAGTTGGCCGAGCCTCTCGATCTGGAGGCCGGGTTCGAGCCCACCTATCACGCCGCACGCCATGAAAAGGGCTGGCTGCTGGAATCGCTGCGCCCCTTTTACGAGGACTCGCTCATCACCGATGTGCTGAGCCTGGCTCAGGGCGGCAAGGAGGCCAACGTCTACTGCTGCCGCGCCCATCTGGCTACGGGGCGCGAGCTGCTGGCGGCCAAAGTCTATCGTCCGCGCAAGTTCCGTAACCTGCGCAACGACAAACTCTATCGTGAGGGCCGTGAGATCCTCACCGAGGGCGGCCGCCCCGTCAATGCCCGCGATCAGCGCATCATGCGCGCCATTGGCAAAAAGACCGACTTTGGCGTGCAGGTGGAACACACCTCGTGGCTCATGCACGAATACGTCGCGCTGCGCGATCTGAGCGCTGCCGGCGCCGATGTGCCGGTGCCCCTGGCAGCACACGACAACGCCTTGCTTATGGAGTATGTGGGGGACGCCGCCCGGGCGGCACCCACGTTGCACAGCGTGCGACCGGGAGCCGACGAGGCCCCTGCCCTGCTGCGACGCATCCTGCACAATGTAGAGCTGATGCTGACCCGGCAGATGGTGCATGGTGACCTGTCGGCCTACAACATTCTCTATTGGGAGGGAGCTATCGCCCTGATCGACTTTCCCCAGGCGGTGAACAGCATCGCGAACCCATACGCCCGGGAGCTGCTCTATCGGGATGTGACGCGGATATGCGAGTACTTTGGGCGGTGTGGCCTCACGACCGATCCCAATATCATTGCCGCCAACCTGTGGCGACGCCACGGCATCGAGGCCCTGTCGCCAGAGGAGCAATTGGGCGATCTGTACGTGGGGCCGCTGGGCGACCAACACTGACGGATGAGCAAACATGTGCCGCCGAGGAGGAGTGTCTCCTACGTTCGCTCCCCCTCGGCGGCTATGCCCCGTCCCGATGGACCGCAAGACAAGGCCAGGCACTGCTCGGCCTGTGCCGCTAGCCAAGGAGTGAGTATATGTTGTCCAACGCGCCCCTTGATGCTCACTATATCGCCGCGCACTGGCCCCTTACCGGCGTCCGCCTGGGGACCGTCCTGCGCGTGTTCGATCATCGCCACGTCCAAGTCATAACATCGTGTGAAGGGCGCTATGTTCTCAAGACAACCAACCAGTGGCGCAACGACCTGGATGCGACGAACCATCTCTCGCTTCCTGGGTACCTGGCCGCCCACGGTTTTGCCAATGCACCAAGGCTGCTGCCCACGCGCGCGGGAAGGCTGTTTGAGCCCTTGGGCGATGACCATGTCTATCTACTCGAGTATATCGAGGGGCGCGCTCCCGATCCCACGACCGTGGTCTATGAGCGCATCGGCGAACTGGTGGCCGCCCTGCACACTGTAACATGCTATCCGCACCCCTATCTCTTTACCTATCAAGAGGTGTTGCCCGAACTCTATGAGATCGCGCAAGAGCTGCCTTTTACCGACGAGTACCTGACAATCGTGGATGCCTGGCCCGATTTCGACACCTTCCCGCAGTCCATCATCCACGGCGAGGTGGTCGGCAACACCCTCCAGAGCGATGATGATACGCTCATTGTCCTCGATTGGGACGAGGCCGGCGTCGGACCGCGCCTGTTCGATATCGGACATCCACTGGTGGTGTCGTTCATCACAGAGGATCTGCAGGTCCACTGGGATCTGATGGCTGCTTTTTACCGGGGCTACCTGCACCAGATCGCGCTGACCGACCTTGAGCTGGCCCATATCGTAGACGCGGCTCTGTTCTACGCCCTGCGCTATATCATCTGGGGCGACACGGCCGCTCGCTGGCGCCGCATCCTGTGGACTCTTGAGCATCGCGCTGACCTGGAGGCTGTGATTGCCAGGGCGGTGCCGGCACATCGCCGCGTGGACTAGCCCGCCCCCGTTCGACCCCCGCGCAGCGTGGGCACAATGAGGCACAGCGATCCTAGTAATGCCCGTCCTGGGCGGGTACCGAATGTGACTCGGACGAAGAACGGCGGCGCCGGGGATCCCTCCCCTTGCAGGGGCCCTCCTGCGCCGTCGTGAAGTAGAGCTCTCGCTACAGACGTCGCGTGCCGTTGTCGTCACGCCGCTCTCGTTCCTGCGCGGAATCCTCCTCGAACAAAGGCTCGTCCACGACAAAGGGCGGCTCATCGTCGGGGGCTCTTTCAGGCGATGCGGTGCGACGCTTGTCGCCCGGTAACAGAGTTCCGAGTAGCACAGAGAGGCCGACCATGATCAGAATCCCCGGCCAGAAAAAGCCGGTCCAGAACAGTAACGCCAGGCCGATCATCCAAAAGGCGCCCTGCCACGCCACCCAGCCACGGTGCGACGCCAGACCGGCGGGCAGACCCGAAAGACCGATCACGACCAGGATCCAGGGCCAGATGCCCACGCCGGGCAGCAAATAGATCAGGCCGAGGCCGATGAGAAAGACACCTGCGCTCAAGCCTGCATGGCGATTGTCATCCATTGGTGCGCCGCTCCTTTACTGGGAATCACCCAACGAGTATCACTACGCATGGGAGCGCACAGGGTTGCGGCGCACACGGTTTCGCCGCACAGCGGGTTCTCCTGCACAAGCTGCTCGAGCCCTGGCGAGCCGGCCAACACATCTTGGAGCAGATCGTACGGTGCAGCGGCTATGGTATACTCAATGCCGGTCGGACGATTGGCTGTCCACACGGGAGAAGTTGCAGAGGATGACACACGCTCGGCGAGGGCCGGGGCTTTGGTACTGGATACGCATGGGAGGATGGCGCTGGCTACTGGCCGCGGCGGCGCTCGGGGTTTCCTTTGGCGTTGGGCAGCGGGCAACGGCGTGGCTCTCCCCGGCGCAGGGGTATACCCTGCTGGCCGCCTGGGGGCTGGCTATTCTCTATTATATGCTGGCGCTCATTGACATACACGAGCTTGGGCGTGGGGTTGGATCGCTCAGAGCTCTGGTTCGTGACCACCAGCAGGAGCTGGCGCTGGTACTGGCCATCACCTTGCTGGCCGGCGTGGCCCGATTCATCCATCTCGATCGGATCCCCCACATCCTGGGGGGCGACGAGGCCTCTATGGGGCGCGAGGCGGTGGCGATTCTGGAGGGTCGCCTGACCAATCCCTTTGTGACCGGCTGGCTCTCGCATCCCACCCTGTTCTTTTACCTGCAGGCCCTGGCGTTACGCTTGCAACCCGACCAGACTGTGGGATTGAGGGTGGTGCCGGCTCTGGCAGGCACCCTGACGGTACCTGCTCTATATCTTTTCACCCGAGAGCTGTTTGATCGGCGGGTGGCCCTGGTCGCCGCCTTTTACCTGGCCTGCTATCATTACGCCATCCATTTCTCGCGTCTGGGCCTGAACAACATCTTGGACCCCCTTCTCGCCACCCTGGCCTTTACCCTGCTCCTGGTGGGATTCCGCACGCGGCGGGTGGCGCTCTTTGGCGCGGTGGGCGTATTGATCGGCCTAAGTCAGTACGCCTACATGGGCGCACGGCTGATCCCCATCGTGCTGGGGGTCTATTTGCTGGGACGGCTGATCACAGAGCGCCGCTTCTGGCCGACGTACCGGGGCCATCTCCTGATCATGGCCGGCGGCTTTTTGGTGACGGCTTTTCCTTTACTGCTCTTTTGGCTGCACAATCAGGAGCGGTTTATGGCCCGTGTGAACGTGACCGGCATCTTGCAGACGGGCTGGCTGGCGAGTGAGGCCGTCAAACTGGGGCGCAGTCCGTTGAGTCTTTTGGGCCAGCAGTTTCTGCGGGCTGCCCTGGCCTTTAACCATTATCCCGATACCAGCCCGTTCTACGAGCCGGGCGTGCCGCTGTTAGGCACCGTCAGCGGGGCAGCCTTTGCCGTGGGGTTCCTGGTGCATATGGGGCGCCCGCGCAAGCGCAGCATCCTGCTGATTATTCTCTATTGGGGCGTCGTGATCTTTGGCGGGATGCTGCTCACCGGGCCACCCTACGCTGCCAGGTTAGTGCTGGGTATGCTGCCGGCGTGCATCTTTATGGCGTGGACCCTCTGCCGAGCTGCGGATACGGCGCAAGTGCGGCTGCGGATCAAGCCGGTGTGGGCGCATCTGGTGATGGGGCTGGTGGCTGTGGCGCTGGGCGCCTATAGCCTCTATTTCTACTTTGGTCCCTATACCGAAGCCAAAATATACCCCGGCCTCAATACCGAGGTGGGGCACGAGATGGGGCTCTACCTGCAAGACATGGGGCCGGATGTGCGCCTTTACTTTTTCGGGGCGCCGCGCATGTTTGCCGACTTTCCCAACACCCGCTATCTCGCTCCAGACGTACCCGGCGAGGACATCATCGAACCCCTGAGTGGTCCGCTGCCGTTCGTTGAGACCGATCGGCGGCCCGTGTTCATCTTATTGCCCGAGCGGATCGATGAACTGGAATGGGTCAGGGCGCTTTACCCCATGGGACACCTGCGCGAATTCCCACGGCATTCCGGGGGGCTCTTGTTCATCGCCTACGAGCCCGATCCGTGGTAGTGATAGCCCGGGCCGTTTTCATGGTGTCTCACGGGTTCGCGCATATCAGCCAGATTCGTGCGCAGCCGCCCATTGAGCTAGAGGACTGCATGTCTCCCCCGAGAAGGGTGTCTCTTTCCACCTAGCACCAAACCAGGCGAGCGCCAGCGTCCGCCACCCCATGGGCGCGCCGCTCCTTTGCTTTGGATCACCCTACCAACTATGATTGCGTACAGGATCGGCCGCGGCTACGCTGTACGGGGGGTTCCCATGTGCAAGTTGCTCCAAGCGTACTATTATCGGGCGCTTCCCGAGCTACTGGATCCCGAGATCATCGGGATCGAGGAGCTCCGCCAAGGGTGGGAGACCGAGATCCACATCGTCGAACTGGCATTTGGCCCGACCGAGGCTCGCCAGCGCTGCAGCCACGTCCTGCGGGTGTACCCGGGCGAGAACGCCATCCCCAAGGCGCGACGCGAGTACGATGTACTGCAACGCTTGCGGGCGGCGGGCTATCCGGTGCCCACGGTCCATGCTCTGGCCGTCGACGGCTCGCCTCTGGGCAAGCCGTTCCTCGTCATGGAGCGGGTGCACGGCACAACGATGTCGAGGCCCCTATTCGATAGCTCCGAAGCCGCCGAGCAGGAGCGCCTCCTCACCCAGTTCTGCCAGCTCATGCTGGGGCTGCATCAACTGGACTGGCGCCCCCATGTCGATGACCCGCAGCGCTATGCCGATGGCGACCCCTATCGGTGGATCAGCCGGGAGCTGGAGCGGTTGACGAGCCGGTTCACGCTTCTGGAGCCGCTGGGATTCAGTCCCTTGCTGGAGTGGCTCCTGGCCCGGCGCCATGAGGTGCCCTGCCTGTATCCGGGGGTTATCCATTGGGATTTCCACCCCAACAACGTTCTCCTGCGCCCCGATGGCTCGGCGGTGGTGCTGGACTGGGCCCAGGCCGACGTCTCTGATCCCCGGGTGGACCTGGGATGGACTCTGATCCTGATCGGCTCGGAGAGAGGCATAGCCTGGCGTGACCGCATCCTGTCCCGCTACGAGGAGCTCGCCGGGGAGCCTGTAGAGCAGATCGAATACTTTGAGGTGTTGGGATACCTCAAGCGGCTGGCGGTCTTTGCACTGGTCATGCACGGCCAGGCGGCCACGCTGGGGTTGCGTCCCGACCTGGCGCCTCACATCGCACGCAACTTGGCCCCTATTCGACGCCTCTATGAGCGCCTGCTGGCCCTCGTAGACCGGCGCATCCCCGAGATCGAACGTCTGCTGGCGGCGGGCTAGCTCTATGCCATTGTGTGTTCCCCTCGATTGGGCGGCCTGTATGAGATCGTTATATGCTATAATGCATCGCATCAATCTATCGCACGGGATTCGTGCAGAAGGAACAAGCCAATGTCCGATCAAACCGCACCGAACGAGCCAGTCGTCTCTGGGCTGGCCCACGTGTGTTTCACCGTGTCCGACCTGGAGCGCTCTCTGGACTTTTACTGCGGCCAGTTGGGCATGACGCCGGGGTTCGAGTTTCGGCGTCCCGATGGCACGCTGTATGGACAGTACATCCATATCGGTGGACGCAGCTTTCTCGAGCTATTCACCGGCGAGCTGTCCGAGCCCGCACAGGGCCAAGCCTACCGCCATCTCTGCCTGGAGGTGCCCGATATCGAGCGAGCCGTGGCCGCCTTTCGCGAGCGCGACGTCGAGGTCGACGACATCAAGCTGGGCGGAGACCGATCGTACCAGGCCTGGCTCACAGACCCGGACGGCAACCGGATCGAGTTGCACCAGTATACGCCCGAGAGCAAGCAGGGCCCCTATCTGGCATAGGCCTCGTTTGTCAACGGCTGAGCCTGCCATGCGGCGCGCCTTTGGGGCTTTTGTCGCATGGCGCCTGCACACATCCCCCATTCCCGCCCCGTGAGGTCTGCTTTTTGGGGCGCGGACTATATTAAGGATATCGATATGAAGACTATATTACTGGCGCTTGACAACCTGTCCGAGGAGGACAAAAGACGCATCGAGTCCCTGGCGCCTGACTATTGCCTCCTGGTGACCAAGGACGAGGCCATCATACGTGAGGCATGGGACGAGATCGAGATCGCCGCAGCGGATGTAGGCATCGAGCGCCTGCTAGAGATGCCCAACCTGCGCTGGTACCAGCAGTGGGGCGCCGGCGCCGACTGGGTCATGGAGCACCCCGAAGCTGAGGACAAGGACTGGGTGGTGACCAACGCCTCGGGCGTGCACGCCATCCCCATCAGCGAGCACATCTTTGCCCTGATGCTGGCTCTGGCGCGGCGCATTCCCGAGGCGGTCAAGGCCCAGGGGCGCCATGCCTGGACGCGCGGCGGCGGCCTGCCGCCGGTGTCCGAGCTGGCAGGCAAGACCCTGCTCCTGATCGGCGTGGGCGCCATTGGCGAGCGCACCGCAAGCATCGCCGCCGCCATGGACATGCATGTCATTGGCGTGCGCCGCGACCCTGACAAGCCCGCCGAGGGCGTGGCCCGCATGGTCGGCCCCGAGCAGCTCGATGCGGTGCTACCCGAGGCCGATTTCGTGGTGCTAACGGTGCCATTGACGAGCGAGACGCAGCATATGATCGGCCGCCGTCAATTGGGGCTGATGAAACCCAACGCCACGATCTATAATATCGGGCGTGGAGGCACAATCGATCAGGATGCCCTGATCGAGGCGCTGGAGAGCGGCCAGATCGGCGGCGCCGGGCTGGATGTTACCGATCCCGAGCCGCTGCCCGCCGACTCGCGCCTGTGGGACGCCCCCAACGTCCTCATCACCGGCCACTATTCGGGCAGCACCCCGGCGTATGCCGAGCGCGCCCTGGGCATCTTTATAGACAATCTGGAGCGCTACATCCAGGGCCAGCCCCTGCGCAACGAGCTAGACCTCTCGCTGGGCATTCGCACCAGTTAGTACACAGCGCATGCAGGGAGCAGCCTTTCCTTCGCTCCCTGCATGCATAGGTTCAAGTCTTTTCCGTATCTCTTCCCCGCAGTCGACAGAGCCCCATTCTTTCATGTATATTACGCGAAACCTCGAGCACACAAGACTGCGGGGGCAAGGCTCCCGTGGCCCAGATGCGCCACTCGCTGACGGCTCAGAATAGCAGGCCACACGAGGATCTGAAAGCCTGCCCCACAATGGCGGCACCAGGCGCCAGACTTGGAGAAGGAACATGGGAGCAACTCGCAGGCGTGACCTATCCAGTGTTGTCATTGTGATCGTCACTATGGCCCTGGCGCTGACTCTGCTACTGATACCCACTGCAAGGTTTGTGGCAAGGGCGGGGGTCACGGCGCAAAACTTTGCGGGGGGCTCGGGGACTGTAGAAGCCCCCTATCTGGTGGCCACGGCAGAGCATCTGGACGCCGTACGCCATAATCTGGGTGCTCATTTCCGCCAGGTGGCGGACATTGACCTGGGTATTGCCCCCTGGAGCGACGGAGCGGGCTGGGTTCCTATCGGAACCACCGTCACGGCCTTTACAGGCGTCTATGATGGCGATGGATACGTCGTCCGTCGTCTCACAATCGTGCGCGCCGAGGCAAACCAGGGGCTATTCGGCGTTACGCAAGGGGCGCACATCAAAGGTCTGGCCCTGGAGAACGTCAGCGTCTATGGACAGAACAATGCGGGTGGCCTGGTCGGCTGGGCCCAGAGCGGCACGCTGCTCGAGCGCCTGTCGGTCAGCGGCGAGGTGACCGGCACGGGGTCCTACGTAGGCGGGCTGGTAGCCCGTCTGCATAGCGGCAGCCTGGTGCAGGGCGCCAGCACGGCCACCGTGGTCGGGGCAACTTATACCGGCGGCCTGGTGGGTGAATCCCACTATGGCAGCATAGGACAGTCCTACGCCGTGGGCAGCGCCACGGGCACCGACTATGTAGGCGGGCTGGTGGGCAGAAACAACGTGAGCATCCTGGCCGACAGCTACAGCCATGCCACGGTCAGCGGCAGCAACTATGTCGGGGGCCTGGCCGGGTGGGTCGGAGGCAGCGGCTCTTGGTCTTTTCCTGGCGAGATCTACCGCTCCTACAGCACCGGGGCCGTGATCGGGACAGGCACAGACGTTGGCGGGTTCCTGGGCGTTCAGGGCAACTATGCCACGGTAGCCGATAGCTACTGGGACGTCGAGAGCTCCGGCCAGCCCACCAGCGCCGGGGGCGTCGGCGTGGTTGGCAGGACCACCGAGCAGATGCAGCAGCGCGCGCCCTTTGCACAGTGGAACTTTTACACGCTGTGGCAGATGGACGAGGGCCACGCCTATCCCGCCTTTCAGCCGATCCATAGCTATGGCGGCCCGCAGCCCATCGATCTGGCTGAGCTAGAGGGAACCGGCACCGTGGAAGATCCCTACCTGCTCCACGATGCCGACGAGCTACACGCCATGCGCCTCGCGCCGACCGCCCACTATCGCCTGGCGGACGACATCGACCTGTCCGCCACGGTCGCGTGGGATGGCGGACGCGGCTGGACCCCCATCGGCCCCAGCTCGGCGCCTTTCAAGGGCAGCCTGGATGGCGCCGGGTTCTCGATCCGCAACCTGCATGTCAGCCGCCCCACCCAGAATGAGGTGGGCCTGTTCGCCTATACCCAGGGCGCTCACATCCATGACCTGACCCTGGAGAACGTCAGCGTCTATGGCCAGAACAATGTGGGCAGCCTGGTCGGCTGGCCACAGACTGACACGCTCCTTGAGCGCGTATCCGTCAGCGGCCAGGTGACCGGGCTGGGGTCGCGCACCGGAGGCTTGGCGGGCTATCTGCAGAGCAGCATTTTGGTCCAGGGCGCCAGTACGGCAACAGTGGTCGGCAAGAGCTATACCGGCGGTCTGGTGGGTGACGCCGAATATGGCAACATCACCCAGTCCTACGCCCTGGGCACCATCACGGGCACCAGCTATGTCGGCGGGTTGGTGGGCAGGATCTACCGAAGCCTCCTGGCCGACAGCTACAGTTATGCCGCGGTCAGCGGCAACAACGATGTCGGAGGTCTCGCCGGAATCCTCGGAGGCAGCTCATGGACTTTTCCCGGCCAGATCTATCGCTCCTACAGCAGCGGCTCTGTGCAGGGCACCGGATCCAACGTCGGTGGGCTTTTGGGCACGCACAGCAACTATGGCATCGTGGGCGCAAGCTACTGGGATGTGGAGAGTTCCGACCAGACCACCAGCGCCGGCGGGGCTGGCGTGGTCGGCGAAACCACCGAGCAAATGCAGCGGCGTTCGACCTATGCGCAGTGGAACTTTTACACGTTGTGGCAGATGGACGAGGGCCACGCCTATCCCGCCTTTCAGCCGATCCATAGCTATGGCGGCCCGCAGCCGGTCGATCTGGCTGAGATGGAGGGCTCTGGCACCGCAGGAGACCCCTACCTGCTCCACGATGCCAACGAGCTGCATGCCATGCGTCTCGCGCCCAACGCTCACTATCGCCTGGCAAATGACATCGACCTGTCCGCCACGGTGGTATGGGATGGCGGACGCGGCTGGACCCCCATCGGCCCCAGCTCGGCGCCTTTCAAGGGCAGCCTGGATGGCGCCGGGTTCACGATCCGCAACCTGTATATCAGCCGCCCCGCGCAAAGTGAGATCGGCTTGTTCGCCTATACCCAGGGCGCCCACATCCATGACCTGATCCTGGAGAACGTCAGCGTCTATGGCCAGAACAATGCGGGTGGCCTGATCGGCTGGGCCCAGAGCGGCACGCTGCTCGAGCGCCTGTCGGTCAGCGGCGAGGTGACCGGCACGGGTTCTTATGTGGGCGGGCAGGTGGCCCGTCTGCATAGTAGCAGCCTGGTGCAGGGGGCCAGCACAGCCACCGTGGTCGGCGCAAGCTACACGGGCGGCCTGGTAGGCGAATCGGAATACGGCACCATCGCGCAGTCCTATGCCCTGGGCACCGTCACCGGCACCGATTATGTCGGCGGACTGTTGGGTAGGAACTACAGAAGCCTCTTGGAAGACAGTTACAGTCATGCCGCGGTCAGCGGCAGCAACTATGTCGGGGGGCTGGTCGGCCATCTGGGAGGCAGCTCGTGGTCCTCTGCCGGCGAGCTCTATCGTTCCTATAGCAGCGGCTCTGTGCAAGGCACCGAGTCGTCCGTGGGCGGGTTTTTGGGCGTTCAGGGCGGCTACAGTACCGTAGCCGACAACTACTGGGACACAGAGAGCTCGGGGCAGGCCACCAGCGCGGGTGGGACTGGCGTGGTCGGCAAGACCACGGCCCAGATGCGGCAGCAAGAGACCTTTGTCAACTGGGATTTCGTCGATATCTGGGCGATCCAGGAGGGCGTCACCTATCCCTGGCATCAGGCTACGGAGCGGGCCCTGGCGCTGGCTCCCGCCCTGCAAACCCATCGCAACGATGCTGCGGTGCCGCGCGAGATCGCCATCGTCTCCAATCTGGCCTGGACCGCCGTCACCGTCGACGACTGGATCACCCTCGAGGGCGCTGTCTCGGGGCGCGGCAACGGCGTTATCACGTATACCTTGGGGGCCAATCCGGTGCCCGAACTGCGCGTGGGCACGATCTCGGTGGGCGATGGCACCGCCGTCACCCGCACGGTAACGGTCCACCAGAGCGCGCAGCTCGGCATTGCACCGCCCGCCCTGCAGCATCCTGCTCCGCCATCGAGCGGGCATACGGTCGCCGTGTCAGGCAATGTGTCCTGGACCGCAACAGCAGACGATGCCTGGATCACGGTGACGCACGGCGCCGATGGTTCGGATGCGGGCTCAGTGACCTATCGCGTCGACGGCAACGCAGCGCTCACGCCACGGTCTGGCACCATCACCATGCGGGGCGGCGGCATTGAACGGGTATTCCAGGTGAGTCAGGCGGGCGCCCTGCCCTATCTCTATGTGACCGCGCTCGACATGGAGCATGGCCCCAAGGCATCGACAGGGCACAGCATCGACGTGAGCTCTAACGTAGACTGGACAACGGATTCTGACGCCAACTGGATCACTATCACGTCTGACGTCACGGGGACCGGGGATGGCAGTGTCGTATATAGCCTGGAGACCAACCTCAGCAACATCGCTCGCACCGGGACCATCCAGATCAGCGGCGGACGCAGGAACTATACGGTGCATGTGCAGCAGGCCGGGTCCATCATCATCAGTGTATCGGCCAGCCCCGAAATAGGGGGGACTGTGCTGGGCGGGGGAGCCTTTGAACTTGGCGAGCAGGTGACGGTTACGGCGACGGCCCTGCTGGGGTATACCTTTGCGCACTGGACCGAAGATGACCTGGAGGTGTCTACCGACGCCAGCTACACCTTTGTCGCCACGGAGAATCGCGATCTGGTGGGGCTGTTCACGCTGAACGACCAGACCACTGTGGGCGTATTTCCCCCCGAGGGGGGCACCCTGACCTCCGACGACAACCTGGTGCACTATACGGTGCCAGCGGGCGCGTTCACAGACACCGTACGCCTGGTACATCTGTCGCAACCCGGCCCCACCTCGCTGCCCGCAGGCCAGATCGACATCGGACGCGCCTTTACGGCGACAATGGTCCTGAATAACTCGGGCATCCCCGTGCAGCCCCAGGTGCCGATCACAGTGACCATCGAATATGCCGACACTCCCTATGAAGAGGCCTGGCCGGGGTCGCTGGCCCTTTGGCGCGATACAGGCAGTGGCTGGACCCCGTTGCTCTCGGATGATGACCCCGTCCAGCAGCGACTCGTCGCCCAGATCGATCACTTTTCAGAGTTCGCGGTATTCGGTCAAGCCGTCTATCATCGTTACTTGCCGTTTGCCCTGCGCTAGCAACTGCTCGCCTGCCTACGCACAGAGGGCCGGCTAGCCGCCCTCTGTGCGTAGACCGATATCTTGCTCTTACCGCATCTGTCGTCTGCTCGGAATGCCACCCCGGCCGTTTTGCGCTATACTCTGCACGAGAAAGGCAACCGCCAGAGAAAAGAGGCGCCATGATCACGCTCAGGGAAAAGATCCGCGGATGCATCGCAGGCTCGTGGGTAGGTTCAGCTATGGGAGCCGCCGTCGAGGGCTGGCTGCCCCAGCGTATTGAGGAGACCTACGGGTTCCTCACCGAGCTCAAGAGCTACAAGCACTATACTCGCTACACCGACTGGCAGCGCCCGCCCGGCACCACCGAGGACGGCATCGAACGCCAAAAGCTGATGAACACGGCCGTCATCCTTAAGCAGGACCGCATCACAGCGGACGATCTCGTGCAGGTGTGGGTGGACGTGCTGGACCCGGCCAAGATGGTCTACAAGCAGGAGCCGTTCGACAAGAGCCTGCTGGAGATGGCCGTGGCCGGGGTGCCGCCTCGCGAGCTGGGGCGCCTCTGGCCGTTCAACAACGTTGTCTCTATGGCGCGCGCCAGCCATACCCTGGGCATCATCAATGCGGGCGATCCTGCCGCCGCCGCCTCAGACGTGTATGACGTGGGGCTGGTCTATTCGGCCGAGACCACCTTTGCCCTGCGCTGGGCCGCCCTATACGACGCAGCCCTGGCCGAGGCCCTGCGCCCGGGCGCCACAGTGGACTCGGTGCTGCAGACCGCCACCGCTTTTGCCGCCTACCGCAGCCAAAAGGGTACGCCCTATGGCGGCTATGATCGCATCCAGGAAGAGGTAGACCGCGCCCTGGAGATCGGCTCGCGCCACAACGATCCCATGACGATGCGCGACGAGTTCTACGAGCTCTATGCGGGCGGCCACTATATGGTCTATGGCCAGTCGCAGGCCAACGAGATCGTAGCCAAGGGCCTGGCGATCTTTGCGGCGGCTCAGGGCAATGTGCGCACCGCGATGTTGGCCGCCGTCAACTATGGCCGCGACACTGACTGTCTGGCGGCGGTCGCCGGCGGGCTGGCCGGTGCGCTCTCTGGCGCTGGCGACTTGGATGCCGCATGGATCGAGCAGGTGAATGCGGCCACCAAGGCTGACCCTTACACCAATAGCAAGCTGGACATGGATGAGACAGCCGACGGCCTGCATCAGGCGGTGCAAAAGCGCCTCGAGAGTCAGCGACGAGTGCTCCAGGTCATGGACGCAGCCCCTGACGACTATTTCGCCTGATCGTCGCGTTATGAGAAGGGTAGCCACAGGGAATGGTAGACTGCGCAATCATGCGCCGCGCATACATGCGCCGCCTGTCCAAGCACTGAATCGATGATCAGAGGAGGTTCGCCATGACCCGCACCGTATTGATCGGCGCCGGGAGCGCCCAATTTGGCCTGGGAACCCTGGCTGACGTGTTCCGCAGTGAGGTGCTGCGTGACAGCACCATCGTCCTGCACGACATCAATCCCACCACCCTGGCCCGCGTGCAAGAGATCGGACAGACGCATCTGGATACCCACAAGCTACCCTTTGCGCTGGAGGCGACTACTGATCGGCGCGAGGCGTTGCAGGGCGCCGATTACTGCATCATCTCGATCGAGGTGGGCGACCGCTTCAAGCTGTGGGATCAGGACTGGAAGGTCCCCCTTCAGTTTGGCTTTCGCCAGGTTTATGGCGAGAATGGCGGCCCCGGCGGCCTCTTTCATGCTCTGCGCATCACGCCGCCCATCCTAGCCATCTGCCGCGACGTGATGGAGCTCTGCCCCGATGCCTGGGTGCTCAACTTTTCCAACCCCATGAGCCGCATCTGCACCACGGTCTCTCAGGCCCTGCCCGACCTGCGCCTGGTGGGCCTGTGCCACGAGATCAACTCGCTGGCAAGGCACCTACCCGGGATGCTCGAGTGCGATTTCGACGATCTGGAGCTGGTGGCTGGAGGGCTGAACCACTTTGCGATCCTGCTGGAGGCCCGCTACAAGGCAACCGGCGACGATGCTTACCCGGACATTCGCGCCAAGGCGCCCACATTCTTTGACGGGCGAGAACGCGGCCTGTTCATGGAACTGCTCCAGCGTTTCGGCTATCTGCCCATCACCACCGACAGCCACATGGGCGAATATGTACAGTGGGCCCACGACGTGGTGGATCACGAGGGCATCCTGGCCTTTTACGCCTGGTATCAAGAGTACTGCATGGCCCGTGCGCCCCAGGCAGTCTATGATCTGGCGAGCTATCAGGAGGGGGAGCACGTCATCCCCATCATCGAGGCCATCGTCGCCGATCGCCCCCTACAGGAGATGGCCGTCAACCTGCCCAATGACAACCTGATCGACGGCCTGCCAAATGACATCGTCGTCGAGGTGCCCGGCATCGTAGATGGGACTGGCGTGCGTGGCATCCGGCTGGCTGACTACCCCAAGGGGTTCCTGGGCCTCTTGCAGAACCAGGTGGCGGTGCACGAGCTGACAGCCGAGGCGATCCTCACCGGATCGAGGCAGGCTGTGCTGCAGGCGCTCCTGGTGGATCCCATCGTGGATCGGGTGCGGCCCGCCGAGCAGATGCTGGACACGATGCTGCGGCTCCAGGCTGATCACCTGGGATACATCCACTAGTCTTCTGAAAGGCGACCATGCTATGACCAAGCGCACCCTGGTTGTGATCGGAGGCGACGCGGCCGGGATGGGCGCAGCGGCGCAGGCTCGGCGCAACGACCCCGAGCTCGAGATCATCGCCTATGAGCGGGGCGAGCACACCTCCTACATCGCCTGTGGGATGCCCTACCTGGTGGCGGGGCTGGTGGCGAGCCCCGATGATCTGGTCGTTGTCCCGCCACACGTATTCCGCGAGCGGTATGAGATCCAGGTGCACACGCGCCACGAGGTTGTCGAGATCGATCCGTCAGAAAAGCGCGTGCGGGTCGAGCGTCTGGCTGATGGGCATGCATTTTGGCAGAGCTATGACGAACTGCTCATCGCCACCGGCGCGGTGCCGATCATTCCCGAGATCGAAGGCGTTACCGCGGAGGGGATCTTTACCCTCAAGAGCCTGGCCAGCGGCGTTGCCCTGGCTACCTTTGTGGAGGTGACCCAGCCCCAACAGGCCGTCATCGTCGGGGGCGGCTACATCGGGCTGGAGATGGCCGAGGCGCTGCGCCTGCGCGAGATCGAGACCACACTCATCGACCTGGCCCGACAGGTGATGCTCACCTTGGACGAGGAAATGGCCTCGTTAGTAGCCGATGCCCTGACCAAGATGGGCGTGCAGCTCTACCTAAACGAGGGGCTCGTCGGGTTCGAAACGCAAGGGGGCCGGGTGCGGGCGGTGGTGACCGATCAACGCACGCTGCCGGCCGATCTGGTGATCCTGGGGGTAGGCATACGCCCCAACAGCGATCTGGCACTCGCTGCCGGCATCCCTCTGGGCGTGCATAACGCCATCCGGGTAAACCCTCAGATGCAGACCGAGACGCCCCACGTGTGGGCCGCCGGCGACTGCACCGAGAGCATCCACAGGGTGAGCGGGCAACCGGTCTTTGTGGCCCTGGGCACCGTGGCCAACAAGACGGGGCGCATCGCCGGATTGAACCTGACGGGCGTGCCAACGGCGTTCCCAGGGGTGCTGGGCACGGCTATCACCAAGGTGGGCGAGACCGAGGTCGCCCGCACGGGCCTCAACTCGCAGGAATGTGAGGAGCTCGGGCTGGATTACGTCGTGACGCAGATCACGGCCACGACCCCGGCGGGCTTTTATCCGGGTGCCTCCAATATCCATGTCAGGCTCCTGGCCGAGCCAGGCACAGGTCGGCTCCTGGGTGGCCAGATCGTGGGCGGGCCCGGTTCCGGCAAGCGCATCGACTCGATAGCGGCCTCTCTTACCGCAGGCCTCACCGTGCAGGACCTGGTGGATATGGATCTGTCCTATGCGCCGCCCTTTTCGCCCGTATGGGACCCGGTGCAGACGGCGGCGCGGGTGCTGTTGCGCCAGCTATAGCTGTGGCTCACCGATTCTGTTTGCTGCCAGATCAGCATTCATCACACCCTCCATTCTCGTTTGCTGCTATAATTGTATAGGAAAGGATCGCATCGATGCCAGACACAAGCCCGCTATTTGAGCCTTTTGCTGTCCGCAACAAGACGTTGCCTAACCGCATCGTCATGCCGCCCATGGTCGTCAATCGCGGGATCAACACCAGAGCAGCCCGTGAATGGTATGGCGAGCGCGCCCAAGGTGGCGCGGGGCTGGTCATCGTCGAGGCCACCGGTGTCACCGGCTTTGTGGGACGCTATGGTGCCGAGGATCTGGCGCCCCTGGCTGGTGCCATTCATGAGGGCGGTGCGCTCTCCGCGATTCAGCTCTTTCCCGGCGCACGGGGGCAGACAACAACCCCCACCGATCTGGATCGGAGGACGATTGACGATCTCATAGAAGCATACGCTGCCACCGCCTCGATCTGCGCCGAGGCAGGCTTTGATGGCGTAGAAATCCATGGTGCCCACGGCTTTTTGCTCAACCAGTTCTTTTCGCTGGAGCAGAACCGCCGGCAGGACGCCTATGGCAGCACTCTCGCCGGACGCATGTTGCTGGCCGTGCAGATCACGCGGGCCGTACGGGACGCGCTACCGGACGAGACCCTGCTCCTCTACCGACACACTCCCTTGGGCCAGGGCTACAGGCTCGAGGAGAGCATCGAGTTGGGCAGCGAGTTGGTGGACGCCGGTGTGGATATCTTGGATCTGTCGCCTTCTTCCATCGAGGAGCCGGGCGATCGCGCCGCACCGTTTCGGGCCCTGGATGTGCCGTTGATCACGGTGAACGATCTGGACGTGGTCGAACGAGCCCTGACGGTGCTCCGCGAGGATCGCGCCGATCTGATCGCCGTGGGCCGAGGCCTGATCGCCGATCCCGAGTGGCCCAACAAGGTGCGCGAGAACCGGCTCGAGGACATTGTTACATGCATCAAGTGCGATCAATGCTTTGCCGATCTGCGCGCCGAGCGCCCCGTAGGTTGCGTGCAGTGGGAGCAAGCCTAGTAGCCATGCGAGATTAGGAGGGCTCATGCAGCTGCGTTCGATGAGCCGGCGGATCTCGGCCATCTGGCCTTTTTATCTCCAGGCCTGCTTTATCAGCTGGTTCGCCTGGCTGCCCGGATTGGTGCTGGCCCCCCGGCGCGACTATGAGTTGTTCGTCGGGCCGCATTTCTTTCGCATGTTTCGCGGCGAGTTTGTCGACACCCTCCACATCGTGGTCGTGATCCTATTCTGGTTCGCCTTTCTTGGCCCCCTGATCAGCGCCATCGGTATCACCTATCGGATGGGAGGCGCCAAAGGGCTAAAGGCTCTCTGGAGCAAGGTGATCCATTGGCGAGTGCGGCGCGAATGGTACCTGGCCGTGGTGGGCCTGCCCATCGCCAACCTCCTGCCAGCCGTGATCGTGGCCTATGCGACTGGCATCGCGAACGATCAGCCCGCCCTGCCGCTGGCAGTGGGCCTGATCCCCGTGTTCTTCCTGCTCCAACTGGTTATCAGTGGCCTGCAAGAAGTTGGCTGGCGCGGCTTTGCCCTGCCCTATCTGCAGTGGCGCAATACCGCCGAACAGGCGAGCTATCTGGTAGG
>SLPC01000014.1 GCA_007132185.1 Anaerolineae bacterium
ACCCTATCGCAAGACCGGACCGCTCCACCTGATAGTAGTACTCTTGTGGTTCGATGCCCAACCCCTGCGGTGCGATGAGCGATTCGTTGATCCGAAGCCAGTCGTCACCGTTGGGCTCGACCGCGAACAGGTCAAAGCCCCTGTTATTGATCTCGGTCTCTGTGGTCCACTTGAAGCGCAGGGTATCATCTTCGCGCTGGACCTCAAAGGACGACACGGTCACGGCGCCGGGCACGACACAGCCTGGACCCAGAATGTAGGCTTCCGGCTCGGTCTGACCAGCTTTGACGATGAACCGTACCGGCCCTGGGGGAAAGCCCCCTTCAAGGGTAAAGTAAAAGAACAATGTCTCACCGGCGCTGAGGCCCTGATTGAACTTGATCCCCCAAGTGCCCGTGCTTCCATCTTGGGAGGGCAGTGAAGGAAACTCGGATGGCTCCGGATGTCCCTCACCCGAATTGAGAGCCTCCCTGTCAGGATAGTCCCAGGTGCCTGCATCCAAGATGACAAAGGGGCTTGTATCCTGGATGACAGGGTCTGCATCCAGGTTAGCCGAGGAGCCTTCGTCGTACGGCGGGCATTCTAACCTCAGCACGATATGGCTGACGGACGGTGCTTCACCGGATGTGATCGAATAAAAGTAGGTCGACTCTCCGGCTACCGCATCATAGTGCTCACCGTAAAAAGAGACGGTATGGCCGCCATCCAGCTCCACAGTCTGGACTGGATCGAGGGCTAACACGGGCGTGGCAGCGCCAGCCAAAAGCCCGGATAAGACTATGACGAGCGCAATTGTGAGGCGTATTCCTCGCACGAATAGCTTATGTGGACTCGATAACTGTTTCATCGCTACCCCCTGTAGACCCAATGTGCCAGATAAACCATCCATGAAGCGAACGTTAACACTACGTGAAGCATACCGTAAGGCAGGCATAAAGTCAAGGCATTTACGACTAAACTGTGTGAATTCGTCGAAACTCGTCTGCTTAGTACTGTATGGCTATAAAAGGATACTTTCACTCCGGTATCGAGATGAATTGACATAAAGAGACTCGGGCTTTTCCCCCGCTGTTCAAACATCTTGTACAGTAATACAGTCGTTCAACATACAATGAGGCGAAGCACGAGCGTGCCTCCGTCGGCAGCGGTTTGACGCTGTCTCAGGGCTGCTCTATACTGGCCGCGCTAACCAATGGGTGGATGGTAGATCGGACAAACCCGAGGGCAGGCATGACAGATAGAGCGACCGAAAGCGAGCGCCAACAGAGCCTTACGCGCCTGCGGCGGATCGAGGGCCAGGTTCGTGGCATTCAGCGCATGATCGAAGAGGAGCGTGACTGTGAGGCGATCGCCGCACAGCTCCTGGCTGTGCGCGCTGCTCTGGACAAGGTGAGCCTGCACATCATGACGCAGCATATCGAGCAGTGCTTGCGAGGGGATTCAGGTCAGGCGGAGCGAGATCGCCTGGAGCGAGTGATCGGGTTCTTTTTGCGCTTTGCCGAATCCGACACAACAGTCGACACGGACGCGGACCCCATCGAGCGCTGATGGGCCGGCCAGAGGCTTGACCATAGATAGCCAGCAGGAGGAATCGCGTGCGGGCAACGACAGAGGAACAGTGGGCAGAAGACGTCCTACAGGCTGAGCGGCCTGTCTTGGTAGATTTTTGGGCCGAGTGGTGTGGGCCCTGCAAGATGATGGAGCCCATCTTGGTGCGTATCGATCAGCAGTACGCCGAGCAGTTGGACGTGATCAAGGTGGACGTGGAGGCCTATCCCGACCTGGCCATGCGATATGACGTCATGAACCTGCCCACCATGGCAGTGTTCCGTGGCGGCGAGTTGCAGGAGCTGTTTCCGGGGTATATGCCTCTAGCGGTGTTGGAGGAAAAGCTCCAGAGCTATCTCTGACCCCAAAGCATCTTGGCAAGAAACAGGCGCCCGCCCCGGGGGCGTCTTTCGTTCTCTGTACGGTGTTGATCCTGAAGGCAGCCATTTGCTGGAAACGGTAAACATTTGCTCCAGACACCACTTGATGCTATACTATTGTCAAAGATGCGCATGGGCAAAGTGGGCGTTCTCATCCCACTTTTTCTGTTGTTGACGGGGTTTGGGGGCTATGGGAGGTCAGGAGTAGAATGAAGAGCGAGTTCGAGATCGCTATCACGCAACTCAGTGCAGACCGAAATCTCGCGCCTGATGTTATCATCGAGGCAATCGAGATGGCGCTCGTTTCGGCGTACAAGCGCAACTATGGCCCCAGCCAGAACGTCAATGTTGAGCTCGATCGTCGTACGGGCAAGGCCCGTGTCTATGTGAAAAAGCAGGTGGTCGAACAGGTCGAGGACGAGCGCAACGAGATCACACCGGCGGAGGCCAAGCTGATTGATCCGGCAGCTGCGCCGGGTGATTTCGTCGATGTAGAGGTCATGCCCCGCGATTTCGGGCGTATTGCTGCGCAGACGGCCAAGCAGGTGATTACCCAGCGCATACGCGAGGCAGAACGCGACTCGGTCTATGCCGAGTATGCAGAGCGCGCGGAAGAGCTCGTCAACGGTATTGTGCGTGAGGTAGATGTGCGCAGTCGCACGGTGGGCGTGAGCCTGGGCAAAGCCGAAGCGGTGTTGCCCCGCAGTGAGCAGATTGTTCGCGAGCACTATCGTGTGGGCCAGAGAATTCGCGTCTATATCATCTCGGTCGAGCGTACCGCACGTGGCCCGCAAATCACCGTATCGCGCACCCATCCCGATCTGTTGCGACGCTTGCTCGAGCTCGAGGTGCCCGAGATCTATAACGGCACGGTAGAGGTCAAGGCGATTGCCCGCGAGCCGGGCTACCGCTCCAAGGTGGCCGTTGCGGCATTGCAGTCTGGCGTGGACCCGGTGGGCTCGTGCGTCGGCATGCGCGGCGTGCGGATTCAGAATATCGTGAACGAGTTGGCCGGCGAAAAGATCGACGTGGTCGAATGGTCGCGTGACGAGCAGGTCTTTATCGCCAACGCCCTGAGTCCCGCCAAGGTGACTGAGGTGTATCTCAATCGTAACGAAAAGGCCGCCAAGGTGATCGTGCCCGATCGGGCGCTCTCTCTGGCCATTGGCAAAGAGGGGCAGAATGCACGCCTGGCAGCCAAGCTGACCGGTTGGCGGATCGATATCAAGAGCGAATCCGAGGCGAGCGAAGAGGCCGAGCAGCTGGCTGCCGAGAGGGAGGCCGCCGCTGAGCGAGATCGAGAGCGTGAAGAGGCGCGTCTTGCTGCGGCTGCCCTGTTGGCTGAGGCCGAAGCGGCCATGCTGGAGGACGAAGACGACGAGGAGCTGCTTGAGGAGGAGCTCGCTGCCGACGCCCAAGACGAGATGCCCGAGATCGTTGATGAGCACGCGCTTGCTGAGCAGCCAGAGCCTGAGACAGAACAGGCCCCAGAGACCGAATCTGAGCTTGATGCCGTGCAGGCGGAGGAGCTTGTAGCGCCGGACGCCGAGCCCTCTGAGGTAGAGGCGTCAGAGGCTGAGGTCGTTGAGGAAGAGGCTGAGGATGTGGCCGAGGTAGAGTCCGAGGATGTGGCCGAAGTAGAGTCCGATGCTGACGAGTTGGATCAAGAGCCTGAATCAGAACAGGAGATTTTGGCGACAGAGATGGCCAGCAAAGTGGATCACGACAAGAGCGAGTTGCCAGAGGACGAGGCTCAAGAGTCGAGCTTTGAGCTAGAGGAAGATCTGCCGGACTATGATGACGATGACGACGAACGATCGGAGCGCGAGTCGGACCGAGGCAAGCGCCGGAGAGATCGCCGATTCGTCTATGACGAGCGACTGGGGCGCGTGGTTGCTCGCAAGCGCCACAAGAGTTCGGGTAGCCGAGACTGGGACGAGGATTACGACGAGTAGGGCGGCAATAGCCACATGGCAAAAAAGAGGCCGCAGAGAACCTGCATAGCCTGCCGCCAGACGGGGGAAAAGCGTCAGTTGATCCGCCTCGTGCGTACCCCGGAAGGTCGAGTCCTGGTCGATGAGACCGGCAAGCGCTCGGGGCGCGGAGCCTATCTCTGCGCGGATCCTGCTTGCTGGCGGACTGCACTGAAAGAGCGGCTTATTGGGCGTGCCCTCCGGGTTACGCCCTCACCGCAAGACCTGGTCTTGTTGCGCGAATACGCCGAGGCCCTTGAGGCGAAACAGGCAAAGGAATCCTCGCAGACGTGAAGCAAGGTCATGTGTGGATAGAGGACTTGAAGCCGGTATCTGTGCTTGAGCATGGTTGGATGAACGGAGAGATGTACGAGCATCTTGAGAGAGGCATAGCTGAGAGAACCCTGGGAGAGAGGATCACCATGATCACTTGCTGATCTGGCTCATTCGACTCCTCTCTATCCCCCCTGACTGGCCACTCTACGGCGCTCTGCCGGCTGCTGTCTGCTCCCTTCCAGGACAACCGATCGATAGACAGTATCCTTGTGGGTGTA
Organism: Anaerolineae bacterium; assembly: GCA_007132185.1. Taxonomy (GTDB): domain Bacteria; phylum Chloroflexota; class Anaerolineae; order UBA1429; family UBA1429; genus UBA1429. The sequence continues at coordinate 4,456 of SLPC01000014.1, forward strand.
TGCCAGCCGGCGTCCTGACCGACGGAATTTAAGGAGGAGTCATATGACACGACAAACTCGTACCAATAGATCGAATCGCGGCAATGGGAAGCCTGCAGCGACTGACAAGGAAAAGGTTGCCGCCAACAACGATCAAGGATCGCAGGTCAAGGAAATCGAGTTGCCGGCCAGCATTACCGTGCGCGAGTTGGCCGATCTGATGGAGCGTAGTCCCATCGATCTGATCAAGGAGCTGATGAACGCCGGTGTGATGGCGAACATCAATCAGCAGATCGACTATGATACTGCGGCCATCATCGCCGAGGATATGGGCTATACCGTGGTTGAGACTACGGCGGAAGAGCCCGAGATCGAAGAGCAAGAAGAGATCGTTACCCCTGTTGCTGCTGCCAAAAAGCAGCGCGAATACGCCCCCGAAGAGCTTAAATACCTCAAGACGCGACCTCCTGTGGTGACCATCCTAGGCCATGTGGACCACGGCAAGACCTCGCTGCTGGATGTGATCCGGGAAGCCAGCGTGCAAACGACCGAAGCTGGAGGCATTACCCAGCACATCGGCGCCTATCAGGTGGATCTCGAAGGGGACAAGATCACCTTTGTGGATACGCCGGGTCATGAAGCCTTTGCCGCCATGCGTGCCCGGGGCGCCAGCGTGACCGATATTGCTGTGCTAGTGGTGGCTGCGGATGATGGCGTGCAACCCCAGACGCGCGAGGCCATCGATCACGCCCGTGCCGCCCAGGTGCCCATCATCGTGGCCCTCAACAAAATGGATCTTCCCTCTGCCAACCCGGATCACGTCAAGCAGCAATTGTCGGATCAGGGCCTTGTCCCCGAGGAGTGGGGCGGCGAGACGATCGTTGTTCCGGTGTCGGCCAAGCAGAAGATGAACATCGATGCCTTGCTGGAGAACATTCTGTTGGTCGCCGAGATCGCCGATCTCAAGGCGAATCCACGCCGACCCGCTGAGGGAACGGTAGTCGAAGGGCGCATGGATCGTGCGCGCGGTTCGACCGCCACCTTGCTTGTGCAAGAAGGCACCCTCGAGACGGGGGCTGCGATCTCTGTGGGCCAGACCTATGGCAAGGTTCGTGCCATGTTCAACTACAAGAACGAGCCCATTTCAGAAGCCGGGCCATCTGCGCCCGTCGTAGTGATCGGCTTGCGCGGTATACCCGCGGCGGGTGACACGTTCCAGGTTGTCGATAATGAGCGCGCTGCGCGTACCATCGCCGAAAAGCGAGTGCAGGAAAGCCAGGAGCAGGGGCCTCAGACGACACCTGTCATGACGCTGGAAGAGATCTATGACCAGGCCCAGGCTGGCAAACTACAGACACTCAATCTGGTGCTCAAGGCCGACGTGCAGGGGAGCATCGAGCCGATCAAGAGCTCCCTGGAGCAGATCGAGGTCGAAGGCCTGTCGGTACACTTTGTGCACGAGGGCGTAGGTAATGTGGGAGAATCGGATGTCAACCTGGCTGTGGCATCGAATGCCATCATCATTGCCTTTAACGTTGGCATCGACCCAGCGGCCGAGCGCCTGGCCGAGAGCGAAGGCGTAAGCATCCGTCGCTATAACATCATCTATCGTGTAATCGAGGATGTGGAAAAGGCCCTCACTGGCATGCTAGAGCCGGTGTATGAAGATGTATTGCAAGGCAAGGCCATCGTGCGGCAGGTGTTCCGCATCTCGCGTGTGGGCGTGATCGCCGGCGCGCAGATGATCGAGGGCAAGGGCCTGCGCAATGCCACCGGGCGCATCGTGCGAGACGGAGAGGAGATCCACAAGGGCCGTATCTCTTCGCTCAAACGTTTCACCGAGGACGTGCGTGAGGTCAACATCGGGCTCGAGTGCGGCATCGGAGTCGAAGGGGCGTCTGACATCCAAGAAGATGATATCATCGAATTCTACACTCGAGAGCAGGTTCGATAGAGCCAGCTCTCGGCCGACCGATATGGAATAGATTATGCTACATCGCAAAGAGCGTGCAGAGAGCTTTATCCAGCAGCAACTGACCCTGTTGCTGCGTGAACGAGTGAGCGACCCCCGAGTCGCTGCCTTGACGGTTACCGAGGTGGAGTTGACCCAAGATCGCCGCTTCGCCCGGGTCTATGTGGCCTCTTTCGAGGACGAAGAGGTCCTGCAGGAAGGCCTAAAGGGCCTCGAGAGTGCCAAGGGGCTGCTACGACGTGAGCTATCACAACGCCTCTCCTGGCGTTTTACGCCCAAGTTGACGTTCCGCCCCGACAGATCGTGGCAATATGGCGAGCATATGGACCAGCTTTTTGATCAGATCGCACAGGAACGGGATGCAGAAGACACTGAATCCGACGAGTCTGAATGAGTTTGCAAAGGCCCTGGACCAGGTCGAGCACGTCCTGATCGTCGCCCATGTGGACCCTGATGGTGACGCGATCGGGTCAGCGCTGGGCCTGGCCTGGGCCCTGCGGGCCAGAGGTCTGCGAGCGCACGTCACATGCCAGGATCCGCCACCCGATAGCATGACCTTTTTGCCTGGGGTGGGGGCCTTTGCCACCAGGGGCCCGCAAGAGCGGGACGAGCTGGTGATTGCCGTTGATACGAGCACTCGGCGCCGCATGGGCCAGCACTATGTCGATCACAATCTAGGGCATCGCCCTCTGGTCGTAATCGACCATCATATGACAAACGTGGGTTATGGTGATATCAACCTGCTTGCCGATGTGCCAGCTACCGCGATGCTGGTCCTTGCCGCCATTGATCACCTGGAGATACCACTCGATCCTACTATGGCCACTTGTCTGCTCACCGGCATCATCACCGACACCCAGGGGTTTCGCACTAGCAACACCACCCCTGAGGCCTTTGCCGTAGCCCACCGCTTGATGATAGCGGGCGCCCGCTTGACGCAGATCACCCAGTGGGTGTTCTATCGCCGGGCCGCCTCTACTCTTCCTGTGTGGGGAGCCGCGCTTTCGGGCGCCACGTTGAATCAGGGCGTGTTGTGGGCCGAGTTGCCACTGGACCTACAGAGGCAGCAAGGCGTGGGCAACAGCGCCAACAGCGGTCTCGTCAACTTTTTCAGTACCGTACGCGAGGCCCAGGTCGCCATGCTCTTGACCGAGCAGGAAGACGGTATCATCGATGTAAGCCTGCGGTCCAAACCGGGGGTGGATGTCTCGGGTGTGGCCCGGGCCTTTGGCGGCGGCGGCCATCCGCAGGCTGCAGGCTGTCAGGTGGCGGGACGCCTTGTCGAGGTGCGCGAGAACCTCCTGGAGGCACTGCACGCCTCTCTTGGCGAGACGGTATAGCGGCCTCATGTCTCGGTGTTCCTCTTGCGCGTCGCAGGTCCCGTGCCAATGACTCGGCAAACTGCCCCGATGGGCTTTTTCAACATCGACAAGCCGGCGGGCTGGACCTCGCATGATGTGGTGGCCCGGGTGCGCCGGATCATCAGCGAGCGCCAGGTGGGGCATGCGGGCACGCTGGACCCCATGGCCACGGGCGTGCTATTGGTGTGCGTGGGCCGGGCCACGCGTCTGGTCGAGTATGTCTCGGCGTTACCCAAGGTTTATCGTGCTACGGTCACGTTTGGCGTTGAGACAGATACATGGGACGCTGAAGGACGCGTGATAGCCGAGAGGGATGCGACGGGCCTTGTCCTGGAGCAGCTCTCGCAGTTGCTGGAGCGATTTCGAGGAGAGATCGAGCAGGTGCCGCCCATGTACTCGGCCCTCAAGCGCGGCGGCCAGCCCCTCTACCGTTTAGCACGCGCCGGACAGACGGTGGAGCGTGAGCCGCGTACGGTGCGCATCCACCGCCTCGACATCCTGGGGTGGGAGCCTCCCCACCTGTCTCTGATGATCGAATGCAGCCCCGGCACCTACATCCGGTCTCTGGCTCATGACCTGGGGCAGGTGGCGGATGCGGGCGCCCATCTCTCAGCCCTCGTGCGCACCGCTATAGGCCACTTTGATCTGGAGAATGCCGTCGAGTTAGAGATCTTGGCCGATCCCGATGCCGCGGATGGCTGGCGACGCTGGCTGATCGAGCCCCATGAGGCGCTGCAGCATCTGCCTTCTGTAACCGTCAGCGAGGAACAGGCACGGGATCTGGGGCACGGGCGCAGCATCGAGTTGCCGGAGGTGATCTCTGGAGAGATCTGTTGCGCTTATGACGCGTCACATCGGCTGATCGCGGTACTGGTGCCTGATGAGGCCCCCGGGTGGTGGCGCCCTCGCAAAGTCCTGGTTGCGACATAGGGCCTGATACTGGCATGGCTGCCTACAGACCATGCGCGCCGCCAGGATGGATGCATCGCGCTACTGCTCTTCTGGTTCCTTGGGCAAGCTGTAGGTGTACAGATTCTCGCCGTCGGCCACACAGTACATGTGATGGGTTTCGCTTTCATGATGCAGGATGGGTTGTCCGCTCCGTTTGGCTGCCCGGGCCACGTCACGGATGCTCTGAACCCTGATGCGACGCGCGCTCGAATCCTCCAGAGAGTCCACCTCCAACAGCATCTTGCCATAGCGCGCTGCAATCCTGGCAGTGGGAATTGTGAACAGGCTCCAGCCTATCCAGCTGCCAAGCAGAATGGTTGCCAGGCCAGCTGTCAACGCCCCATATAGCCCCAGCGCACGAGCTCTCTCTACCGACAGAGTCAGGCCCAAGACAGGCGGGAGCGTATTCGACAAAGCTGTCATCACGGGTTCCGTGCGGTGTTCAACATGCTCAAGCTCCATGCTTGGCCGAATCTGGTTGTTCTCAACCTCGATCACATATTCAGGTTGATAGACATCATCCACATCCTCTCCCTGGATGACGACGCGGGGCACAAAGACAATTTCGTACAGGCTTGGCATTTCCTCTACTTGTCCCTCTATATTGTCGATCAGCTCCCTTACCTGTTTCATGTCGACCAGAGTTGAGACCAAACCTCGCCGCCCCGCAAAACTCCGCACAGGCAGTGATGTCAGATCTCTACGCCAGCCATTACCCGCTCGCACCAGGAGCTCTCCATTGATCTCGATCCAGAGCTGCTCCTCATCCAGCCCCTCTAGAGCATACCTGAACTCGAGTTCCAGGGTGCGCGCCAATGAGATCATGGCCGCTGATTCCTGCTCATCGGTAGAGGCTATTGCCGCCAGCTCATAAAAGCCGCCGCTCTGCCTGACAAATTGCTCCGAAGGGGCCACGCTAAAGGTATAGTCAAAGTGGCCGCGGTGCGTGTAGAGAGTCTCCTCAACCAAAAGAGTCTGCTCGAGGGCTTGGTTGTAGCTATAGATCGCCAGGGTGGTCAACAGCAGGAACACGATCAGCAACAGCCCCAACAAGCCCAAGAGCTTTTTGTAGGAACTCTTCGGAGGTGGCCGTAGGATGCCGGCGAGCTTTCGCTGCCGCCGACGGGCCCGGCGCTTGAGCTTTGGTTCGTCTGACGTGGGGTTCTCTCTAACCATGGCCAGGCCTGCTAACAGGGCTACTGCAACCACTGTCCGCTCTATCGCTGCCGACCGCAGCGACAGACCCTGCTTGTGTCTGTTCAATCCCTGCTCCGTTGCCTGTGGCGCAGGGTGGAAGCCCTTCTCGCCAAGAGATATTGCATCTCTATGGAGCACAGACTGGCCGATCGTTGGTTCGTCGGTACTCAAAAAGACGGCCAGCCTGTAGGCGAGTGGTGCAGTTATGTTGTTAGTAGCGACCTGCGCCCCTGACTCGGACGGGGTCAGGGCATGATATGATGCGGTAGGTCCTCCGTCTATGACAGGTATCCGTGCAAAAGGCCCGGTCTCATTGGGCACAATAGGCCTCAAGAGACCGGGGCCGAGGACGGCTATGATGACAATCAAGAGTATGCTAACCATCGAGCGATCCTATTGATAATGAAATCGGCCAAAGCGATAGGATGTTGAATTCCAACTCCGCCAGGGAGCATCGGCCCATTGCTGGATCCATTACATGCAAAACACCACCATGGCTGGTCATGCAACCATATATGACCCTGGCCTCGGCACCATGGGGTGTGACGGCATTGTATATTTACATATTACAATGCGTCCGATGCAAAAGTCAAGGCAATCTGGCTGATTCTACACCCAACGAATGGACTATTTCTGGACTAGAGGGCTCGCCTTGGGGCGCACATCTTTTTGTGCAGCAAGGCTCTCCGGTCCAGGGTTCCTCAGAGCGATTGAGGCGTTTCCTGTAAACCTCGTACCATCTGGTATAATAAGCGTACTATGCAAGTTATCTCGGATCTGGGACAGGCGAACATTGAGGCCGACACCGCCTTGACGGTTGGATCATTTGATGGGTTACATCGTGGCCATCAGAGGCTCTTTCGCGAACTGATCGCGCGCGCCAAGGCCGAGGGAATGCTCTCGGCGGCGGTCACATTTTATCCTCATCCTCGTGTTGTGCTGCAACCAGATGTACAGCCGATCTATCTCACCACCGATGCTGAACGCGCTCGTATTTTGGAGACGCTGGGCCTCGATCTGCTGGTGCTCATCGCCTTTACCCGCGAGCTGGCCGCCACCCCGGCAGGGGATTTTGTGCGGCAGCTGGTCAGAGAACTGCGCATGCGCGAGTTGTGGGTCGGGCCAGGGTTTGCCCTGGGGCGTGGGCGCGAGGGCAAGATTCCGGCCCTATTGCGGTGGGGCGAAACCCTGGGCTATACGCTCAAGTCTGTGCCCCCCGTTTATGACAATGGCGAACCGATCAGCAGCACTCGCATACGCAGTCTGCTGGCCGATGGGCAGGTAGATCGCGCCGCCGAGATGCTGGGCCGCTATTATGCCCTCAGTGGTATGGTGCTGCATGGGGCGCAACGCGGACGTCGACTCGGGTTCCGCACGGCGAACCTGCGGGTGCCCATCGAGCGAGCGTCCCCCGCCGATGGCGTCTATGCCGTCTGGGCCATCGTAGATGATGAGCGGTACCCAGGCGTGGCCAATATTGGCATCCGACCTAGCTTTGATGCGGGCGAGCGCCTGCTAGAGACGCATCTGATCGGTTTCGAGGACGACCTGTACGATCGCTACTTACGGATCGAGTTCGTGCGCTTTTTGCGCGGCGAGCAGCGCTTTGAGAGTGCCGCCGCCCTGACAGCCCAGGTGCAAGAGGATATACGCCTCGCCACGCGCATTCTGGCGGAACACGTGCCTACGGAGTAACCAGCATGTCTGACGAACCTTTTGTCGAGATTGACCATACCGCCGATGTCGCGCTGCGGGTGCGCGGACAGGATCTACCCTCGCTCTTTCAGCACGCTGCCCAGGGGCTCTTTTATCTGCTGCGCTGTGAGCCAGCGGGAGAGCTTGATGCTTTTGACGAGATGGTTTCTGTATCCGCTGATGATTTGGAGACATTGCTGGTGGACTGGTTGGATGAGTTGCTCTATCTGGCCCAACGCCACGATGTCTGCCTGGAGCGTTTTGAGATCGAGTCATTTGATCGCACCTCGCTTTCTGCTATTGCATACGGATCTGGCCCCCAATACCCCCAGCGCGACATCAAGGCCGTTACCTATGCCGACCTGGCCATACGCCAGGTTGAGGATGGCTATGAGACCATTGTGACTTTTGACGTGTGAGCCTATCCCTTTTTTGCCGGAGCGCTGGGATAGGAGATAGGAGGCATCGCTATGCCTGGCAAAGAAGATTTCAATCGGCCGAGTCCACTTGCCTGGGAGATTCCCTCGTCGTACCGCGACGACATGCGCGTGCCAGCGCGCGTCTATGCGAATGAGGAGCTGCTGGAGGCCTCTCTGGAAGACCGCTCCCTCGAACAGCTGATCAACACCGCCACACTACCGGGCATCGTCAAGTATGCCCTGGCCATGCCAGACATGCACCAGGGCTATGGCTTTCCCATCGGGGGCGTGGTGGCGACGGCCCTGCCTGACGGCGTCATCTCGCCGGGGGGCGTGGGATACGACATCAACTGTGGCGTGCGCCTACTGAGCACGGGCATCGAGGCGGAGGCCCTGGCGCCCCACATGGAGGACCTGATGACGGCCCTCGAGGCAAGGGTGGCCAGCGGCGTGGGCGCCTCGGGGGGCCTGCGCGTCAACCGAGATGAACTGACGCGGGTGCTGGAGCGCGGGGCCGAATGGGCGGTGCAGAGTGGCTATGGCACCGCAGAGGACGCCCGGCGCACCGAAGAGAGCGGCCGCATGCGCGATGCCGACTCATCAGCGGTCAGTTCCCGCGCCATGGAGCGCGGCCTCGATCAGATCGGGACGCTGGGAGGCGGCAACCACTTTTTGCAGGTAGATCGAGTGGGCACCGTATTCGATGCCGATGTGGCCGACGCATTTGGCCTGCGTGAGGGCGACGCGGTCGTGTGGATCCACTGCGGGTCGCGCGGCCTGGGGCACCAGGTGTGCACCGACTATGTGCGTGAGATGCAGAGCGCGGTGAAAAAGTACGACATCGAGCTCCCCGATCGCGAGCTGGTCTGCGCCCCCTTTGGGTCTCCCGAGGGGCAACGCTACTATCAGGCCATGTCCGCGGCGGCCAACTATGCTTGGGCCAACCGCCAGATGATCGCCCACAACGTGCGCCGGGCATTCGAGGAGGCGCTGCCCAGCCCGCTGCGCAGGGCCGAGCTGCGCATGGTATATGATGTGTGTCACAACATCGCCAAGGTCGA
>SLPC01000052.1 GCA_007132185.1 Anaerolineae bacterium
ATGAGGAGATCCCCAGAGCCTGCTTCTATCACCTGGTCTCTGCGGGACGTGGACGGCGTATTCAGGATGAGACCCTCACCCTGGCCGAAAGCCGCTCTGCTATCGATCGTATCTGCCTGCGGGTCGAGGGCCTGGCCAAGGAGCGGCCCGACGTCGAGATCCTTACGGTCGACAATCATACCGACGGCCCCCATCTGCTGCGGCGTCTCGAGGAGCGCGATGACGAGCGCGCAGCGTCGGCGCTCGAGCTATTGCGCTGGAATGGCGGCAACGCATCGGGCATCGCCATCGCCGATATCGACCATAGCGGCGGCGTACATGCCGACCAGTTTTGGCAACACTATACCTTTGGCAACGTTCAGGAGCGGCCCTTTGGCGAGATCTGGACCGATACTAGCGACAGCCTCATGGCCGGCCTCAAGGATCGCAAGCCGCTGCTCAAGGGACGTTGCGCGAGCTGTCGCTATCTGGACATCTGCAATGGCAACCTGCGCGTGCGTGCAGAGGCGGCCTATGGGGACGTCTGGGCCCCCGATCCCGCCTGCTACCTTACCGACGAGGAGATCCGTCTATGAGCCAGTTTCCCGCCTACCGCCCGCGCCGGCTGCGCTGTGGTCCGGGTCTGCGCACTCTGGTGCGGGAGACCACCCTGGACGGTACTGACTTGATCTATCCTCTGTTTCTGACCCACGGCCAGGGCATCCGTCGGGAGATCTCGGCTATGCCCGGCCAGTTCCAGCTATCTATCGACCAGTTGCCTGAGGAGATGGACGAACTTGTGTCGTTGGGCATTCCTGGCGTGCTGCTGTTTGGCCTACCTGCGACCAAGGACGCTGTGGGCAGTGAAGACTATGCCGCAGAGGGGATCATCCAACAGGGTGTGCGCGCCATCAAGGCGAGAGCCCCGGAGATGGTGGTGATCACGGATGTCTGCATGTGCGAATACACGGACCACGGGCACTGCGGCATACTCCGCGAACAGCCCTCTCACTGTTTGGGCAAAGGAATGGATGGTCTGTGCCTCGATAATGACGCCACCCTCGAGTACCTGGCCAGAGTGGCCGTCTCTCATGCAGAGGCTGGCGCCGATATCGTGGCGCCCTCGGATATGATGGATGGCCGAGTGGGTGCCATTCGGGAGGCGCTGGACGCCCAAAGCTACGCGTGTGTAGCCATCCTCTCTTACGCCGCCAAGTATGCGTCCGGATTCTATGGCCCCTTTCGCGAGGCCGCCGACTCGGCGCCCCAATCGGGCGACCGTAGCGGCTATCAGATGGACAGCCACAATGCCCGAGAGGCGTTGCGCGAGATCCAGCTGGACATTGACGAGGGCGCGGACATGATCATGGTCAAGCCTGCCTTGAGCTATCTGGATATCATCCGGCGAGCTCGCGACACATTTAACCGGCCCCTGGTGGCCTATAGTGTAAGCGGCGAGTACAGCATGATCAAGGCGGCGGCTGCCAACCAGTGGCTCGACGAGCGGCGATGTGCTCTCGAGCTGCTGACGTCGATCAAGCGGGCGGGGGCTGACGCTATCGTCACATACTGGGCCAAAGACGCTGTGCGTTGGCTCAAGGAGGGCTGAGATGCGATCTGGAGCGATTCGGCCACGTGTGGTGGCCTGGGAGTCTACGTTGGCCTGCAACCTGGCCTGTATCCACTGTCGAGCGCACGCCCAGACAGAGCCCGACCCAAACGAGCTGAACACCGACGAGGTCAAGGCGGTGATCGATAACATGGCCTCCTTTGGCTCGCCCATCTTTATCATTAGCGGTGGGGAGCCGCTCATGCGCCCCGACGTTCTGGAGATTGCCAGCTATGCGCGTGAGCAAGGCCTCATCCCCGCGTTGTCCCCCAATGGGACCCTTATCGACCGACCGATGGCCCGGGAGATCAAGCGGGCTGGGGTCTCACGTATCTCTATCAGCATCGATGGGCCCGAGGCTGCCAGCCACGACGCCATTCGCGGGGTGTCCGGGGCGTTTGATGCGGCGATGGAGGGCATCGCCCACTGTCGCGCAGAGGACGTCTCCTTTCAGATCAACACCACTGTCATCCGCCGCAATCGGGAGCAGCTCGATGCGATACAGCAATGGGTTGCCGAGCAGGGCGCCGCGGCCTGGCACCTGTTCATGCTGGTGCCCACGGGGCGAGGCAGCACCGACGACGCGATCTCAGCCGCCGAATACGAGGCGCTCCTCGGTTGGATCTATGACCAGGCGAAACAGTCGTCGGTCCCCATGCGTGTGACCTGTGGCCCCCAATTCATGCGACTGGTGGCGCAACGAGGCGGACCGCCTCCGGCTGGCATCGAGAGAGCGCGCCGGCATCGTGACCGCCAGGGTGCCGATGGGAACACGGCTGCGCAGCAACACGGCGCCCGGCATCCCGGCAGCGGGCACCCGAGGGGCGGCTTGAGTCGCGGTTGCATGGCCGCCGATGGCTACTGCTTTATTTCTCGCAGCGGCGAGGTCTACCCCTGCGGTTATCTGCCTCTCTCCGGGGGCAATGTCCGCGAGCGCTCCCTGCAAGAGATCTATCAGGAATCCCCCTTGTTCAAGAGCCTGCGCGATCTGAGCCGTCTCGGGGGCAGGTGTGGGCCATGCGAGTACCGAGGTGTCTGCGGTGGATGTCGCGCCAGGAGTTTTGCGAGTACCGGCAACATCCTGGGAGAGGATCCCTTGTGTGCCTATGAACCGGGGCAAGCGGCGGGGAGGCCATGCCATGCGCGATGAGCTCCCTCAACTCGAGCGCGAGCTGCTCAACAGACTGCAGGATCGCTTTCCGCTAGAGCTGCGACCTTTTGCTCGCCTCGCGGACCAGGTGGGCATGTCGGAAGAGGACGCGTTGGGACGTGTCATGGCCCTCAAGCAAGACGGGATTATCCGCCAGATCGGCGGCATCTTTGACACCCAACGCCTGGGCTATACGAGTCTCCTGGTAGCCGCGCGGGTAGCGCCCGACCACTTGGATGCCGTGGCTCGGGCCATCAGCGGCCACCCGGGCGTGAGCCACAACTATGGGCGCGATCATCTTTACAATCTATGGTTCACTCTGGCTGTTCCCCCGGGCATGGATGTCGCCCAAGAGGCCCTTGCCCTGACCGATCTTGCAGGAGTGGAGGATCGTCTCCTGCTCCCCAGCTTGCGGGTCTACAAGCTGCGAGTGCGCTTTGATCTGGCCAACGAGCCTACGCAGGGAGTACATACCACCCCAACCGGCGTTGGGCAGACTCATGGTAACGATAACCTTCGCTTTGACCCACGGGACATTCCCCTGGTGCGTGCTCTGCAAGAGGATCTGCCTATGGAAACGCAACCCTATGCCGTGCTGGCGCAGAATGCTGGCCTGGATGAGGCTGCTCTCTTGGCGGGTGCCAGACGACTGCTGGCCGAGGGCTTCTTGCGGCGCTATGCCGCCATTCTGCGCCATC
>SLPC01000026.1 GCA_007132185.1 Anaerolineae bacterium
ACGAACTGGTCCACGGTATCCCTGGCAGGCGCAGCCTGCGTGAGGGCCAGATCCTCAGCATCGACGTGGGCACGATCCTGAACGGCTATGTGGGCGATTCCGCGGTCACTGTACCTGTAGGGAGTATCTCTGCCGAAGCGCAACGGTTAGTCGACGTCACCCGCGAGGCCCTGCGGCTCGGCATCGAGGCCTCTCGCGTGGGCAATCGCCTGGGCGATGTCTCCAGCGCCATTCAGCAATGGGCCGAATCACAGGGCTATCAGGTAGTCCGCGAGTACACCGGCCACGGCGTGGGCCGCAACATGCACGAGGACCCCCAGATCCCCAACTGGGGCAAGCCCGATCGCGGCGCCCCCCTGCGCGCCGGTATGACCTATGCCCTGGAGCCGATGCTCACTGTCGGCGAGGCCAACCTTTATGTCAAACGTGACCGCTGGACGGTGGCGACGGTGTCAGGCGCCCTGTGCGCTCACTTTGAGCACACTATCCTGGTGACCGATGGCGAGCCCGAGATCCTGACCCTGTAGAGACCCCGACCGCCCACATCCCGCCACAAGGAGCATGACGATGATCGTACGCCGCGATGATAGGCGTCCCCGGGAACTGCAGCCTGGCGTGCTGCATACGGTATTGAGCTATACAGAGGAAATGATGCTGTGTGAGGTGTCGCTGACCCAGGGCAGCGTATTTCCAACGCACTCGCACCCCCACATACAGATCGTGTATGTGATAAGTGGCCGGATCACACTGACAAGCTCAGAGGGGCCGATCGTTCTCGAGGCAGGCGACAGTTGTGCGCTGGGGGCCAACGAGAGTCATGGCGTGCTGGCGCTGGAGGACTCGGTGGTCCTGGACGCATTTCATCCTGCGCGCTCTGACTTTATCGAGGCCAACCAGGGCCAGGGTCCGCTATAGTACGGTGCGCCCGCCGTTCGATGCGCCGTCTGGGCCGTTCCCGTGGCCATCGTCGATGTCGGGTGGATAGGGAGGCAGATCCTGGTTCGGAGCGGCGGCGCCGGGATGCACACCGAGACGCCCTTCCAGCTCCTCATATACCGCGAACCACTCGGCCATCTCACGGCGCCTGCGCTCGGCCTCCTGTTGGCGGTGGCGCTCGCGATATGCCTCGATCCGCCGAAAGATCTCGGCCTGTACCTCAGCCGGATTGCCCACATGATCAAAGGTAAAGTCGCCTCGTCCGGCTGTCTGCACCAGAACGCAGCCATAATTGAACAAGCTCGCCCAGGGGTTGGGAATCTCGAAACGAACGTTCTGGATCACACCCAGGCTGGCCTCGCGTCGCTCCGAGTGGAGGAACAGGGGTCGCCGCTCGATGTCAATGATGCGGTCGTTGGTGACGATATAAAGATCGTTGCCCCAGTCATTGATCTCCCAGGCGAGCCAACCAAAGGCGAACAGAGCCAGCGCCAGCATCCCAAAGGGGTAGTACGCACCCCATTGGGTCAGTGCCAGTGGCCAGTCGAAATGGGCCAGAACCGCCAGAGGCATCGCGACCATCGCGATCAGGAGCGGGATGAGCATCCGGGTCAGGAGAAAGATCGGATGCTTGCGCCAGGTCACCTGCTCCGGTGTTGCAATGCGTGCCTGGGGTAGGATCTGCAACGTATGGAGCCAATCCATCACCTTGTCCAGTCGGGTAGGCTCCTCCTCGGGAGGCAAGAGGTCTTCGATCTCCTCAGGGGGGATTTCGTCCCCCACTTGCCACTCGTGGGGCAACGACTCTTGGATCTCGATGCCCAGATAGCTGGAGAGCGCCTCTGACATCAGGCGACGCTCTGTGGCACGCTGGGTGGCCAATACCCGCTCCGCCTGCCCCCAGATAGCCTGGCGCATCTCTTCAGGGTTCGGGACGTACGCCAGATAGAGCGTACCCGTCTCAGAGGCGGTCTCGATCACCATCGTACCATAGCTCAGGCGGCTACCCGCAAAGTCCTGGATGACATTGATGTTCTGCACGCGGTCGATCGGTACCTCACTGCGCGATTCGTATAAAAAAGCCAAGCGCTGGCGATAGCTGATGCGCTGGGTCGTGACCACAAAGTGATCGTTGACCCAGTCGAACCAGTGCCACACCACCAGCGCAAGGTAGATCCCTCCCGCAATGACCAGCAGCAACGTGGGCTCAAAGCCCAGCAGGTCCAGAGCCAGCAACGCTGTGAACAACATCAGGAAGGCGATCATCACCAGCGTCGGCACCCAGAGGGCGCGCGCCAGCGAGAGCCAATGTCTGTGCGAAAAATGTACGATGTTCTCGAGGGGACCGAACCAGTCAAAGTGAGGCATCTGTTGGCGAGCCTGGAGCTCATCGGGCAACGTGACCTCACGGCGCAAGCGGGGATAGCTCTTTAGGAGCGCCTGATACTCGCCACGCTCGATGGTCCAGATGCGCATGGGCGTGCGCGCAATGACGGTGGCATCGCGCGGCTCGGGCATATAGAGTGAGGTGACGCCGAACGAATCGCCTTCCCGCAACGTGCCCACGGGACGCTGAAAGCCGTTCTCGTCCACGCGCTGGATGATGGCCTCACCCTCATCGATGAGAAAGAAATGCGTGCCGAGGTCGGCCTGGCGACAGAGCAGCGCGCCCTCGTCCACTTTATGCTCGCGGGCGATAGTCGCCAGGATGGACAGGCCATCAAAGGAGACAAAGCGGAATAGCGGCGTGTTGCGTAACCGGGATACAAGATCCATGGCGTCCCATCTCACAATATCGGTGACGAATTCTCTTGGTGCACCGCTCCGGCACGATAGCGCGCCCGCCACGGCTTGTCAAGGCGTGGCGCTGACGGTAACATGCAGGGTATGGAGAACCCGACGGAGCCAAAGCCCTCACCCCTGATCGCCGCTCGAGGTACGCCAATGCCGTTGTCGCATGAAGAACGCCATGCCCTGGCCCAGACGCTCTGCGATCGCTATGCCGACGCGACCGGAGCCGTGCTTGTCGGCGGTGTGTACGGCTCGACGGCGCACGAGACCGATACGCCGTGGTCCGACCTGGAGCTGCTATTCGTGGTTCGAGATGGCTCGGCAGCGCAGGGCTTTCAGGGCCTGTATGATGGTACAGCGCTCCAGGCGACAGTGTATGAGAAAGGGGAGCTGATACGCTCGTTGCAGCATCCAACCACAGCCTGGCCCTTTCAGATGGCCATCATGGAGGACCTGACGGTGCTGCAGGGCGATGTCTCTCTACCGGGCGTGTGGCTGGAGCTAGGGCGGGCGGTAGCCCGTGATACGCATATACACGCACTGGAGCGCGCCCTGCCGGGTCTGGTGTTCGAGTCGTGTGGGCGCATTTACTCCTGCCGGGACCGACGAAATACGCACGACTTGCACGTCTCTGCTATCGAGACTCTGCTGGAAATGGTGTGTGCACTCTGCCTGCTCAATGCCGACTGGGTACACCATGACTATTACAGAGGCATCGTCGACTCGTTCCGGTTTGCCAGGCTGCCCCACGGGTACCGGGAGCTGGCGCCCGCCCTCTGGCAGGCAAGAGATCTGGACCAGGCAGCCGCGCTGGCCGAGCGCCTGCTCAAAGCCTTTGTGGCGCTGCTCCAATTCGAGGGCGTCGCCCTCAATGACTGGGCTATGCTGCCCCCGCAGGAGTGGCCCGTGACGCCGAGGGATAGCGCATGAGCACACACACCGACAGGAACCGGACAGTCCAGCCGATACTCTGGCTGGGCGGCTCGCCCTGCTCGGGCAAATCATCCATCGCCCGCGCCTTGGCGCAACATCACCCTCTCACGACCTACCACTGTGACGAGCTCTGGGAGACCCATGTGGCGCAAGCCAGCAGCAAACATCAGCCCCAGCTCGCCCGCATAGCCTACATGACCTGGGACGAGATCTGGATGCGTCCCGCCGCCACGCTCCTGGCAGACGAGCTAACCATCTATCGGCAGCAGTTTCCCATGATCCTGAACGATCTGGCTATACGGCGACCATCTACCGGAAAGCTGCTGGCCGAGGGCACGGCCCTGCTGCCCGAGTGCGTGGCGCCGCATCTCACCGACGAGCGCCAGGCGCTCTGGATGGTTCCCACAGAGGCCTTTCAGCGGCGCATCTACCCAAAGCGTGGCGCCTGGGTGCAAAAGATCCTCGACCAGTGCTCTGACCCGGAACAGGCCTTTGCGAACTGGATGGATCGAGATGTCGCCTTTGCCCGGCATGTCGCCGCACAGGCCGAGGAGTTGGGCCTGCGAGTACTATGGGTAGACGGAGAGACCACACTGGCCGAGAACATGTGCCTCGTGGAGGCCTGGTTCGCCCCCTGTTTGCCGTCTGCCGGTATGCGCTGATAGGTGCCTCCCGTCGCCTGTACGCCTCATCACTCGTCGGACGGCTCCGGGCCGGTGAATTGATCCCGCAGGAGTGACGCTCGCGTAATGGCATGGCGCCCGAAACGTGCGCGGATCTCGTCCAGCGTATGGCTCAGGCGGGCGTTGCGCTGATCGCTATGGTCGAACAGCTCGAGCTGATAGCCCCCCTCTCTCAAGAGGCCGCTGGCCCCCAACCCGATCAGGCGCACAAGGCGCTGCCGGTTCCAGTGCGCATCCAACAGCCCGAGGGCCTGGCCATAGAGCACGTCGGCCTGATCGGTGGGCTGGTCCAGCGTCACCTGGCGCGTGACGGTCTCGAAATCGTCATAGCGCAGTTTGAGCCGCACGGTCTGAGCCACTAGCCCCTCGCGGCGCAGACCGGCCGCCAGATGGTCGGCCATGGAGAGCAGCCGCCGCTGCAGCGTTTGGCGATCGGCGACATTGGCGCCAAAGGTGTGCTCCTGGCTGATCGAGCGTCGCTCGCGCTCGGTGTGCACCGGCGAGTCGTCCAGGCCCTGCGCCGCGCCATGGAGCCGCCCGCCTCCCTCGCCAAACAGACGCACCAGCTCTGCTTCTGAACGTTCCGCCAGTTGCCCAATCGTCGTCACACCCAGCTCGCGCAGCCGTCGGCCCATGGCCTCGCCCACGCCCCAAAGCGTCTCGATGGCTAGCGGCGCCAGGAACGCGGCCTCCTGCCCGGGGGGCACAATCACCAGCCCCTGAGGCTTGCCCTGGCCGCAGGCGATCTTGGCAACCAGCTTGTTGGTGGCCACACCCAACGAACAGGGGAGGCCGCACTCGTCGCGGACGCGCTCCTGAATCTGACGAGCCACCTCTGGGGCCGGGCCCCAGAGCGCCTCGCAGCCTGTGAGATCGAGAAAGGCCTCATCGATAGAGAGCTGCTCTACCACAGGTGTGTACCCTTCCAGCACCTCCATGACAGCACGCGAGTGCTTTCCGTATACGCCATGGCTTGGGGATACGCGGATGGCCTGCGGACAGAGCCGCAGCGCCTGGGCCACGGGCATGGCGGAGCGCACCCCACAAGCCCGCGCCTGATAGGAAGCGGACGACACCACACCCCGCCCCTCGGGCGAGCCCCCCACAATCACGGGCTTGCCCCGCAGCGATGGGTCCAGGAGCACCTCGACGGAAGCATAGAATGCGTCGAGATCGACATGTACGATCTGGCGAACGGCAGGCACCACAGTTGCCGACCCCCTGTGCGCGATGGCGCTGTCGCATAGTATCCTACGCATTATAGCACAGAGAGCTATGCGGCGAGGCCGACGTCCCACTTATCGAGCGCCAGAACTGGCCTGGCGAGATCGAGGACGCAAAAGGGGAGCGCCATTTCTGACGCTCCCCCGCAAGATACGGTCTCGATTGTGGCAACTAGGCGACCCGCGAGATGACCTCTTTGGCTACCTCTTCGCTAACGCGCTGATAATGCGAGAACTCCATGGTAAAGTTGCCTCGTCCCTGGGTGGCCGAACGCAGGCTGGTGGCATAGCCAAACATGTTGGCCAGAGGCACCTGGGCGAGAATCGCTTGAGCGCCGGCGCTGCGCGGCTCGATGCCGCCAATCAGGGCGGCTCGCGCGCTCAGGTCCGCGATCACATCTCCGGTATAATCCTGCGGCGCGGTCACCTCGACCTTCATCATCGGCTCTTTGAGCACAGGGCGCCCACGCATCATGGCCTCACGCAAGGCAAGGGAGCCTGCTGCGTAAAAGGCCCGATCCGACGAGTCTACCTCATGGTATTTGCCATCAACCAGGCGGACACCCAAGTCGACCACGGGCTGCTTGGCATAGGGACCCTCGCGCAGAGCATCGCGGATGCCCTTTTCCACCGACGAGATATACTCGCGTGGGATGGACCCACCTACGATAGCGTTCTCGAATGTGAAACCAGCGCCCGACTCTAGGGGCTCGATCTCGATTTCGACCACAGCATACTGGCCGCGACCACCCGACTGCTTGACCAGACGTCCTATCGCGTTGGCGGGCCGCGTGATGGTCTCGCAGTAGGCCACCTTGGGCGCCCCAACGATCACATCCACGCCAAACTCACGGCGTAGCCGATCCACAATCACCTCGAGGTGCAGCTCCCCCATGCCGGCCAACACGGTCTCGCTAGTCTGCTCATCATAGCGCGTGGTTAGCGAGGGATCCTCCTCCAGCAGGCGCTGCAGGGCGAGGCCGAACTTTTCATCGGCGGCCTTGTTGGCAGCTTGCACCGAGACTTCGATCACCGGCGTCGGAAATGCGATCTCCTCCAGCATCACAGGTCGCTCCTGCGAGGCCAGTGTCTCACCGGTCTTGGCGGGCTTGAACCCCAGCACGGCACCGATATCACCGGCGACGATCTCGTCTACCTCCTCACGCCGATCGGCATGCATACGCACCAGACGCCCGATACGGGCCGTTTCGCCGGTGTTGGCATTCATCACCGTCTCACCCCGGGCCATCACGCCCGAATAGACGCGGAAGAAGGAGAGCTTGCCCACATAGGGATCGGTCATTACCTTGAACACCAGAGCAGCCACTGGCTCGGCCTCATCGGGCTGGCAGATGATCTCTTCGCCATCCAGCGGAGAACGCCCTCGCATCGGCTCTACATCCGGAGGCGATGGCAAATAGTCCACGATGGCATCCAGCAACGCCACCACGCCCACGTGACGCAGCGACGAGCCACATAGCACAGGCACGGCGTCACCAGCACAAGTGGCCTCACGCAGTGCGCCCTGCAATGTATCCGCGTCGATCTCTTCACCGTCCAGGTAAAGGATGGTGATTTCGTCATGCACATCGGCCAGTGACTCGATCATGCGCTCGCGTCGCACCTCGGCCTCTTCACGGAGCTCGGCTGGGATCGACTCGACCGTCACCGTGCCTTCTTTGTCAAAAAGGAGCGCGCGCATGGTGATCAGGTCGACCATGCCCCGAAACTGATCCTCGCGCCCGATGGGCATCTGTGTCACCACAGGGTGCGCACCCAGGCGCTCGCGGATCATCTCTACCGTGCGATCCATATCGGCGCCGGTGCGATCCATCTTGTTGACAAAGGCGATCCGCGGCACACGGTAACGATCCGCCTGCCGCCATACCGTCTCTGACTGGGGCTCGACGCCCGCAACGCCATCAAATGCCACTACGCCACCATCCAGGACGCGCAACGCGCGTTGCACCTCGGAGGTAAAGTCGATGTGGCCCGGCGTGTCGATGATGTTGACCTGATAGCCTCTCCACTCGGCGCTGATGGCCGCCGACTGGATTGTAATGCCCCTCTCGCGCTCCTGGGGCATGAAATCGGTTACCGTAGTCCCCTCATCGACGTTGCCCGAGCGGTGAATCGTGCCCGTATGGAACAGGATCCGCTCGGTTGTCGTTGTCTTGCCAGCATCAATATGCGCGATGATGCCTATATTTCGTAGCTTGGTTAGATCTAGCTTCTTCATCCTATTGCTCCAGACAGAAACGATGCACTTTCGATAGTGAACCCAACCTCGCAGCTCTCGGGTACAAGAAAAGGCGGCCACGTACTGGCACCCTTCGCCATGGCGGCGGGTTGTCCAGACATTGCCACCCCTCGCCCGCGCCTCCCACCCTGTGGATGGAAGATCCTCGATTCACCCTAGCCATTCAGGTTAGATATTTACCTGATGTATCCAAAAGATAAGTATAGAGAGTATGGCTCGATACGTCAAATAGGGCCCACAAAGGCAGCGGCGAATGGGCTTTGCAGCTCAAACCCCCGCGATAGGCAACCGTAGGGCCCTGCTCAACTGGGCGTCAACGTTGCATCGGAAGCCTCTCGAGGCGCTTGGCAGCGCAATAGCCAATTGCCCGTAACGCTTCTGCCAGTTGACGCGTTGGCAATTTCTAGTATTATCCCATTCAGCCTATGAGGTGAGAATGGGCGTTGACGTTGAACTCGGAATGCAGTAGAGGCTGCGTCTTGCCGTCTCTTGTTCAGCCTGCACTGTTCGCAGGCGAATTGCAGGTGGCCATGATGGTAAGGCCCCTGTATTGAGAAACACCGGTGTTCTCAGTCTGGCTTGCAGCCAGGAGAGCGCCGGCTTTTTTTCTAGGATTGGCGTGTTCGATACAGGGATTGCAGATATCAGAAGGGAGTGTCCATGTCTTACGAGGTAAAGCACGAGGGCCTGAACCAGTGGGTCCGCGAGGTGGCCGAGATGTGCCAGCCCGACGACATCTACTGGTGTGATGGGACCCAGGAGGAGTATGACCGGTATATGGAAGAGATGGTGGCCTCAGGCGCTGCTACCCCTCTTACCAAGCGGCCCAATAGCTATCTCTTTCGCTCGGATCCCAGTGACGTGGCACGCGTCGAGAATCGCACCTACATCAGCACCACGCGCCAGGAAGATGCAGGCCCCACGAATAACTGGATCTCGCCTGATGAGCTGAAACCCATCATGAGAGAGCTCTACAAGGGCTGCATGAAGGGCCGTACCATGTACGTGATCCCCTTCTCCATGGGCCCCATCGGCTCGCCCATCTCCAAGATCGGCATCGAGATCACCGATAGCCCCTATGTTGTGTGCAACATGCACATCATGACCCGCGTGGGCACCAAGGTCATCGAGACCCTGGGCACTGACGGCGAGTTTACGCCCTGCCTCCACTCCCTGGGCGCCCCGCTGGCCGAGGGCGAGGAGGACGTGACGTGGCCCTGCGCACCCATCGAGCAAAAGTACATCGCGCATTTCCCCGAAGAGAACCTGATCTGGTCATACGGCTCGGGCTATGGCGGCAACGCCCTCTTGGGCAAAAAGTGCTTTGCGCTGCGCATTGCCTCTGTACAGGCCAAGCGTGAGGGCTGGATGGCCGAGCACATGCTGATCCTCCGCCTCAAGAGCCCCGAGGGCAAGCAGTACCATATCGCGGCCGCCTTCCCGTCAGCCAGCGGCAAGACCAACCTGGCCATGGTGCAGCCCACCATCCCCGGCTGGGAGGCCGAGACCATCGGCGACGATATCGCGTGGATGAAGATCGGCCCCGACGGCCGCCTCTACGCCATCAATCCCGAGTCGGGCTTTTTCGGTGTGGCCCCCGGCACCTCCTATGACTCGAATCCAATGGCGATGGAGACCGTCAAAGAGAACTCGATCTTTACCAACTGCGCCCTGACCGACGATGGCGATGTATGGTGGGAAGAGATCGACGATAACCCCCCGCCCGACCACCTGATCGACTGGACGGGCAAGGATTGGACGCCCGAGTCTGACACACCAGCGGCCCACCCAAACGCGCGCTTTACAGCGCCAGCCGCCCAGTGCCCCATCATTGCCCCCGACTGGGAAGACCCGGCGGGAATCCCCATCGACATCTTTGTGTTCGGCGGGCGCCGGACCCAGCTCGTGCCCCTACTGTTCGAGGGCTTTGATTGGGAACATGGCGTGTTGGTTGGCGCCACGGCCAGCTCTGAGACGACGGCCGCGAACATCGGCGCCGTCGGCACGGTGCGCCGTGATCCGTTTGCCATGACGCCCTTCTGTGGTTACAACATGGGTGACTATTTCCAACACTGGCTGGACATGGGCGAGAGCCTGGGCGACAAGGCTCCTCGCATCTTTTATGTCAACTGGTTCCGCCGCGACGAGAACGGCCGATTCATCTGGCCCGGCTTTGGCGAGAACGTGCGCGCCCTCAAGTGGATGTGCGACCGCCTGGATGGCAGAGTCGGGGCCCGCGAGACGCCTATCGGCCTGCTGCCCGAGATCGACGACCTGGACCTGAACGGTCTGGACATCTCGCGTGAGACGATGGAAGAGCTGCTACATGTCGACGTCGAGGGCTGGAAAGCCGAGATGCCCGGCATCGTCGAGTACATGGAGCGCTTTGGCGACCGGCTGCCCGACGGCATCCGCAAGGAGCTCGATGCGATGCAGAAGCGTCTGGGCTAGCAAGAGCCCTCTTTGGCTCGCTTGACACGGTAGCATACACGCCGATGGGTGGCCCTGTGGCATCCATCGGCGCGCTGTTTGATCCCCAAAAGGAGTACTATGGACGAGACAACGACGATCCGCCTTGATCAGTTCCTCAAGCTGACCGGCCTCGTCAAATCAGGCGGAGAGGCCAAGTACCTGATCCAGAATGGTGAGGTACTTCTCAATGGTGAGGTCGAGACGCGCCGCAGCAAAAAGCTGCGCGTGGGTGATGTCGTCACCCTGGGCGACTATGAGATCACCGTTGAGATGGATGACGCCGACTAGGCAACCTGACCGCTTTGGGGCTTGGTATCTCTGAGATCGAGCCGCATCTCCTGGCGGGACCCCATGGCCCGCGACGCTTGAAAGCCCAGCGATGCATACAGACGCATAGCGCGCTCGTTCGACCGTGTCACATTGAGAGACATGGTTGTGCAGCGATGCTCAAGCGCCCACTGGATGGCGTCGCAGATCATGTGCTTCCCGTACCCCTGGCCCCAGTGCGCCTCGACCACCTGGATGTGGCGTATATGCACGCGGCGCCCGCCCATCAGCCATTGCAGCCAGATCCAACCCACTAGCTCGCCCTCGTGGGTATAGGCCCACAGGTCATCATTGTTGCGCAGGCCATGCTGCACGGCGTCGCGAAACAACGGCTCTACAAAGAGCTCACCAGGAAAGTTGATCTCCCAGCTTTGCGCCTGCAACTCGGCCAGTATGTCAAAGTCGCGATCGAGATCTACACGCCGACACTCCATGATCTATACTCCAAAGCCTCTGCCAAACTATATATAACTATAGCGAATAGCCAAGATATCTGCACACTACGAGATTGGTCTCGATCAATCCCCGCTAGACCAGAGCACCGCTCCGATGATCGCCATAAGGCTGCGGCGCCTACGCAAACAGGCGCGTGCCCGGCCTGAGATACTTTTCCGCCGCCTCTAGGTTCAGCTCGACCCCCAGGCCCGGCTTGTCGGTCAGAGTGATCGCGCCATTCTGGATGAGTGGCGGATCAGCCACCACGAGGTCATGCCAGTGGGGGCGCTCCAGCCAGTGCCACTCGAGCACGAGAAAGTTGGGCACGGCGGCGCAGCAGTGGGCCGAAGCCACGGTCCCCAGCGGCCCACACACATTGTGGGGCGCAAAAGGAATATAGTAGATCTCGGCCATATTGGCGATCTTTTTGCCCTCTGCGAGACCACAGCACTTGGGCAGATCGGGCATGATGATATCGACGGCCTGTTTCTCCAAGAGGTCCCTGAATCCCCAACGCAGGTAGAGACTCTCGCCGGCGCAGATGGGCGTACGTGTCGAGGTCTTGACCTCGCGCATCGCATCTATGTTCTCGGGCGGCACCGGCTCCTCTAGCCACATCAGGTCAAAGGGCTCGAGCGCCTGGGCGATACGCGCGCCCGATGAGGCATCATAGCGCCCGTGCAAGTCCATGGCCACATCCACATAGGGGCCCACCGCATCCCGAATCGCTGCCACCTTGGCCACCATGCGATCCAGCTCGCGGCGGCTCACTGTATGGTTGAATGCATCCTTTTTGTCAGGGCTACGCATATCGTCCAGGTCGAACTTGATGGCGTCAAACCCCATCTCTACTACCTCGACGGCCTTTTCTGCGTTGGCCCCGGGCGAGTCGTCGCCCCCGGCGTGGCAATCGGCATACAGACGTACCTTGTCGCGGAACTTGCCACCCAGGAGCGCATACACCGGCAAACCCACCGCGCGCCCCACCAGATCCCACAAGGCAATCTCGATGCCAGTGAGCGCCGTCACCAGATTGCCTGCCATGGCGCCATTGAACACGTGGGCACGGCGCATCTTTTCGTATAGCCGCTCCACATTCATCGGGTCCTCGCCCAGGATCAGGCTGCCCAGCTCGGCAATGATCTGCTGAATACCCGCGCCTCCATGAATGCACTCGCCCATGCCTACCAGCCCCGCGTCCGTGCCGATCCGGACAAAGCACGAGTAGCCATGTCCTCTGACCTCTGCCGTTCGAATCTCGTTGATCTTCATCCAACCTCCTATGGAAGAACTAGGAGCAAATGTAACCACGAGGTCGGGCTGCGTCAAGCGCCGCGCAGATGTTGATCAAGATGCGAACCGTGCCTGGAGTTTCGCATTCGTGGCCTGTCCACGTTGGCAATCATGAGCATCGTCAAAGCTGATGAGATGATCTGAGCCGCTTTTGACCACAACGGCCGAAACGCCATAATAGCGATGATGTGCACCGCGCAGATATCTGGTCAGTTGACGTCGGGGAACGCTCACGGGAGGTCTTGATGGCACGTTGCCCCCGTTGTGGGCACGAGATGGTCACAGATGAGAAGGTTTGCAGGCAATGCGGGTATGCACTCGCTGCAGGTATGGACGGTCGTTCGCGCCAGAATGGGCGGCTCTCCCTCGCAGGCCTCTGGCCGGTGCTGGCAGGTACTGTGGTGGTCGCCCTGATCCTGGCGACCGCCATCCTGACCTTGGCGGCGTCGCTGCTCGCGGCACGGCTGGGGCAGGCGCGCGGGCGCGCGCTCGTGGAGCGGCGCAGCCGGCAGCGGGTCGCGCTGCTGGATTACTTCGGGGGGCTGGCGGACCTGATCGCCTACGGGCGCGCGGATTCCCAGCGGATGCTCCTCG
>SLPC01000141.1 GCA_007132185.1 Anaerolineae bacterium
CGCGGGCTGGCCACCGAGGCCGGCATCGAGGAGGTCGAAACGTATCAGGAGCTTGTGGCCCAGGCGCAACTGATCCTGTCCATCGTCGTGCCGGCTCAGGCCATAGCCCTGGCCGCGGAGGTGGCAGTGGCCCTGAGAGAGGGCGATGCCCAGGATGTCATCTATGCCGACTGCAACGCCATTGCGCCCCAGACGGCCCGCCAGGTCGAGAGGATCATCGTCGAGGCTGGCGCCCGCTTTGCCGACGCCTGCATCATCGGGGCGCCGCCCCGAGAGGGCGCGCGCACCCGGTTCTATGTCTCGGGTCACCATACCGAGGCCATGCTGGCCCTCAACGAGCGGGGTCTGGACGTGGTGGATCTGGGGGGCGACGCCGGCCAGGCCTCGGGGCTCAAGATGTGCTATGCGGCCCTTACCAAGGGGCTCACCGCCCTGTGTACCGAGCTGCTGACCGCTGGCCAGGCCCTGGGCATCGCCGGGCCGCTGGCTGAGGAGCTCGGGGCGAGCCAGGCCGCCCTGTATGCGCGCATGGAGAGGGGCATCCTGTCCATGCTCCCCAAGGCCCATCGCTGGATCGGCGAGATGGAAGAGATCTCCCGTACCTTTGGCGCATTGGGGCTCACGCCGGACATGCTCCAGGGCGCAGCCGAGGTATATCGGCTGGTGGCCCGCACCGAGTTGGGCAAGCGCACGCCGGAGGACCCCCGGCCCCTACCGGACCTGGAAGAGACCATAGCCACGCTGGCCGACGCCCTGGACAGTCGGGAATGATGCACATCGGCGCCCCATAGCTAGGGTGCCTTGACTCTTATCCGCCGCCCTGGGCGTGGTACAGGGCCGACACGGTCACCACGACGACCACGGCCCCCAGCGATACGGCCCAGTAGGGCCTGCGCCGGGGCGGCGTCTCGCCATTGGCCAGCGCCTCGAGCCGAGCCTGATTCTGTTTGGCCTCGGCCACGGCGCCCAGGCTGAACGAAGCTGGGATAGCGGTGCACAGAACGCACATACCTGTCTCCTATTCTTTGGTCAAACCCCTCAGCTCCAGATCCTCTGGGTCAACGTGGCGACCAGAGTGTTGCCGCAGGAGGTATTGTTCACTTGGAATGGTACAAGGGAACCACGCCCCGTCCAAGTAGGCGACCCGGGTAACCATCGATCTGTCTCGACGACCAGATCAACCACGTTGTCGGGGTGGTGCCGCGATCTATCGCCGTTGCGCCTCGATGGTCTCGCGCAGGGCTCGCAGCTCGGCCAGAATCTCGCCCAACAGGGCAGGCGTGGAAGCATCCAGCGTGCCAGATGCACGTTCGGGCGTCGGCAGGGAGGGCTCGCCCAGCGCGGCCCGGCTCCTGTGAACGCGCGCCATCACCTCGCGCTGAACCGTCTCCCAATCACTCAGACCTGGGAGCGGCGCCTCGGCGCCCCCTTGCTGACTGTAGCCCGCGGTCTGCGCATCGACGGTTCCGATGCCCAAGAGACGGTCCAGGAGGCCGCGCTTGACCTCGACGTTGGTGATCTGATGATAGGGCACGCGCTTTTCGGTCCTGGTCAGGATCCCCTTGCGCACAATGATCTCGTCATTCATGAGCTCGTAGGAAATGCTGCGATAGTATGGTCCCATGAGCAGGCTAGTGGGTACGGCCCACAGCAGGTTGGCCCCCAGATAGATGACTACAAAGAGCCAGCCTATCTCGGGCGCCAGCACCAGCAGCAGCCCGGGAAGCGTAAACAGAAACCCGATCCATATCCAGAGTATGTACTTGGCATGCAGTCCTGGCGCCGGCCTGATCTGTCGCATCGTGAGGACTCCTTGCGAGCGAAACGCTGGCTGACCGATCCCCCATCCAGTCAGGCAGGGGGGCTATCGGTAGAGACAGGGCCCAGCGTCCCACCTCTATACCCAGTGTAACAGGCTGGTATACAGCGTACAACCCGGGGGAGAGCGATCCTCACCACGTTGCGACGCGGCTGGCTGGCCATGGCCGCTAGGTCAACAAACGCGCCACCAGATCCTCCACTGCGGCCATGTGGCGGTCCAGGTCTTGCTGGAGGAGTTCCGCATCATCGCCATAGCCGCAGCGCCGCGCCAGGAAGGTGAACTCGTCGCTCTCTTGCGGGGGGACGGTCAAGTCGCGGGCATTGCCTCGCACCATGCGCAGGGCGTCGATCAGGTGGCGCAAAAAGAGGTGCGCCTCTCGCAGGCGCGCATGGTCCTCGGCGCTCAGGATGCCGATCTCGGCGAGGGCCTGCATGGTCTGTTGGGTGTTGGGCGACCGCACGCTGGCGTGCTGGCTGCCGTGGCGCATCTGCAGCGCCTGCACCAGGTATTCGACGTCCACCAGGCCGCCGCGGCTGAATTTGGCGTTGCGTGCCCCCCCTGCTACGAGATGTCGCAGTTGGCGCTCGCGCATGGCCCTGATGGCTGCCACATTGGGTGGATCGCCCCTGTACACATACGCATCCCGCAGAGCCAGCGCCTGTTGGCCCAGGTCAGGGTCGCCGGCGATGGGCCGCAACCGCACCAGCGCCTGGCGCTCATAGGGCCAGGCTACCCCGCCAGGCCCAAAGTAGCGCTGAAAGGCCTCTTGCGAGACCGCCAGGCTGCCCGCCTCGCCGTAGGGGCGCAGGCGCAGGTCCAGCTCAAAGATGCCCTCTCGGCGCGTCCGGATGACCCGCAGAAAGCAGCGCACCAGCTCCTCATAAAAGGTGGCGTTGTCTACCGTCTCTGGACCCTCTGTCTGGCCCTTGCCCGCATAGAGGAACAGCAGCTCGATATCCGAGGCATAGCCGATCTCGCGGCCCCCCAGCTTGCCCAGGGCCAGCACGGCCATGGGTGCGGGAGCTGTATCATCGAGGAGCGGCGCTCCGTGGCGGGCATGTACCCTCTCGTGGCACAGCTCGAACGCTCCCCGCACCACCACCTCTGCTACATCGCTCAGCTCCTCGGCAAAGGCGGCAAAGCTCGGCAGATGCCCCTGGATATGACGCAGATCGGTGCGAAAGATCTCGCGATCTTTGAACGCGTTCAGAACCTTGGCCCGGGCGTCGAAATCGTCACCTTGTCGCGCCAGCTCAGCCGCCAGTTCGGCCTGGAGTTGCTCGATGGTCTTGCGGTCGGACAGCGCCTCCACATCACGGATGAGGGGGAACAGGTTCTCATGCTGGACGCGCAGCAGATCGTTCCACAAAAAGTCGCTTACTCCCAAGAGGCGGGCCAAACCCTCCAGCACGGGGGGACTGGTAAGAGAGGCAAGCTCCGTTGGCCAGTCAGGGCGACTCAGCAACTGCCCGACCAGGTCACGGAAATGGGTGATGGCCCGGCCGGGGTCGGGAGCATGAGGGAGAAGGTGCGTGAAATGCTTGACCAACACCGTGGCGGCCCGGAGCTCTCGCTGACGCTCGGGGGGTATGATCTTGCGCCCCTGGCGGTCGGTCAGGTACAGGATATCAACGACCCGCGTCCCCCTGGAGGTCACCGTCATGCGGCCGATATCATAGCCCAGCACAGCCAGGGCGCTGGCGAACTCGTACAGGAACCCCGGCGTGTCAGGCGCGTCGATGTGCAGCACCGTGTAGCGATCCGAGGCCTCGTTGTCAATGTCGATAAAGATGGGCTGCAGGCTCTGCAGATCGGCTCCCTCGCTCACCGTAGGGGCCACCATGCGCATCAACTCTGCCTGGGCGGTGCGGGGCTCGTGGGCCTCCAGATAGCCCAGCAGCCCCGCCAGGTCGTTGCGATACGCCACCCAGGGGGCTTCCGCGCCTTGTGGCACGGGTCGGTGCACGACAAACACATCCACAATCTTGCGGCGGGCCGATTCGGCGGCGCCGATCTCGCGGTCGTATCGGAACACGCTGCCCTCGCGGATGTCGCAGCCGTGGGCTGTCAAGAGGCCGCAGATGGCCGCCAACTCACCCCGATATTCATAGGCCACGACCGTCACTCGCCAGGTATCGTTGCCCAGGGGGGCTGCGTCTACCTCGACCAGGTTCTCTGGCCCCAGCCGGTCGGCCAACACGACGTGGCGCTGGATCTCGTCGGGCGCAAAGGTGTCTGCGTAGGAAGGGGCCATGCGCTGGACGTGGCGCTCTACGCTGGCCGCGCCATTGCCTGGCGGGGTTGAGAGCGATGCGGGTGGGTCCTGGTCGACGTGACGCTCGTAGACGGCGCGCACGGCGGCGGCGTGCGCTTCGTAGCGCGCTACCAGTTGATCGCCCGGGCGGTCCTCGGAAAAGCCCAGGCGTCGGCCCAGATAGGCCAGCTCGTCGGGATCGGTGGGCAGCGAATGGGACTGGCGCCCATGCATGAGCTGGATATAGTGCTCCACCGGCCGCAAAAAACGGTACCCCTCTGACAGAGTGCGATAGTCCTCGCTGGCGAGCAGCCCCGCCGCACAGAGCCGACTCAGGGCCTCTAGCGTGTTGGGCGTGCGCACCGCAGGATGATCCTGGCCATGCCCAAGCTGGAGTACCTGCGCCACAAACTCGATGTCGCGTAGCGAGCCGATGCCGGCCTTGACCTCTCCCCACTGGCGTCCGCGACGCTCCAGCCCGCGCTCGATGCGCTGCTTGAGGTCGCGCGCTGTGACGCGGGCCTCCTCCTGGGGCGTGGCGTAGACGAGACCAGCTACACGGCCCAGCAACTCTTGGCCCAGCGCCAGGGCGCCGGCCACCGGGCGCGCCTTGAGCAGAGCCTGACGCTCCCAGGGGCGGGCGTGCCGCCTCAGATAGCCCTCATACCCATCGGCGGTCATCACCAGGGGACCCGATCGGCCCCAGGGGCGCAGACGCATGTCCACGCGATAGAGAAAGCCCCTGGCTGTGCGGGCGGCCAGCGCCTCGATCAGAGCCTCACCCATGGCCATGGCGCTGGCCGCGTCGTCGCGCGCCAAAAAGAGCAGGTCGATGTCCGAGCTATAGTTGAGCTCGGCGCCCCCCAACTTGCCCAGGGCCAGCACCGTCAGATCGCCGGGATCGCCGGCCGTCCCCTCGCTGGCGTAAAGCAGGGCGTGCCGGATCAGGGTGTCGGCCAGTCGCGAAAGCTGCATGGTGACGGTGACATGGTCCAGCATCCCGAGCAGATCGCAACTGCCGATGCGGAACAGCTCCTGCTGCTGCCAGCGCCGCATGGCGTCGGGTTGCTCGGCAGCGGGCAGACCCTGCAGGCGAGCAGCCAGCTCCGCTTCCAGCTCATTGCTGCTCCGGGCGCGGGCCAGCGTGGGCAGATCCTCCAGGCGATGAACCAGCCCAGGCTCGCGAATCAGCAGCTCGCCCAAGAGCTGGCTGGCGCCCAGGATGGTGAGCAGAGGACGCAGGCTCTCGGGCCGCGTCAACAACGAGTGTACGATGTCGGCGTGCTCGCCAGAAGGGACCATCAGGCGCACCAGGCCCAGCAGGGCGCGGTCAGGGCTGGCGCTCTGCTGCAGGGCATAGGCCAGCAGATCGCCGTGTTGCTCTAGGAGCGAGGCCCCGTCCGGGCGAGCCTCCATCTGCCCCAGGGAGTGAGCGGCAGCCTCGGGATCGCGAAAGCGGACCATCTCCAGCATACGTTGTAGCTTGAGGGATTCCATGTTGGGCACTCACAAGGGTGCGATGTTTGTGGGCTTTATTATACGTCCGGCGGCCGCGTCATGCAGACCGGGTCATTTCGCATGGCGCAGGCGGATGTCTACGGCTTTGGCTTAGTGTACCATCTCATGCAGCGTGCGCCTTTGTGCAGGTTGCACAAAAGGATGCCTCTCAGGATCGGGCAGAGTGCATGATGCGCCCCTGGCAGCGCTCCGTTACAATGATCGTGCAAAGGGGAGGCTCAGACATGGCGGCGAGGCCATGTGATCGGCAGGGAGGCAAGCCCAACAGACGAGCAGCAAGCAAAGAGGGGGTGTGCAGGACGGAAGGTCTGCCTGGAGTCGGTATCCCTGCCAGCATGTGTCCTGTAAGGAGGCTATGATGACCACGATGATAACGGCAACGGTAGAGAGCGCCCTGGCCATGGCCAAAGAGGTCCAGATGGTGGACCTGCGTTTCACCGATCTGTTGGGAATGTGGCACCACTTTACCATGCCCGCCAGTCTGTTCACATCGGAGCTGCTCGAGGAGGGCATCGGCTTTGATGGCTCTTCCATTCGCGGCTTTCAAGAGATCCACGAATCGGACATGATCCTGATCCCTGATGCTACCACGGCTTTCAAGGACCCCATCCTCGAAGTGCCGACGATGGACGTGATCTGCGATATCTATGACCCGATCACGCGTCAGCCCTACAGCCGCGACGTGCGCTATGTGGCTAAAAAGGCCGAACAGTACCTCAAAGAGACCGGTATCGCCGATGAGAGCTTTTGGGGCCCGGAGCTCGAGTTCTTTATGTTCAGCGATGTGCGTTATGGCGGCGGGGCCAACTCCCAATTCTACTATGTGGACAGCGCCGAGGGCTGGTGGAACAGTGGCAACGGCGACGGCCACAACATGGGCAACCAGATCGCGGCCAAGCGTGGCTACTTTCCTGTGCCGCCCACCGATACGCTGCAGGACGTGCGCAGCCGCATCGTGCTGGCGCTGATGAGCTGCGGCGTGCCCGTCGAGATCCATCACCACGAGGTGGCCACCGCGGGGCAGACCGAGATCGACCTGCGTTATGGTCCCCTGCGCCGCATGGGTGACGTGGTACAGACCTACAAGTATATCTGCAAGAACATTGCCATGCAGAACGGGCTCTCGGCGACCTTTATGCCCAAGCCCCTCTTTGAGGACAACGGATCGGGGATGCACGTGCATACCAGCCTCTGGAAGGGCGATACGAACGTGTTCTATGACGAGGCGGGCTATGCCCAACTGTCGGACAATGCGCGCTACTATATCGGCGGTCTGCTCAAGCATGCTCCGGCGCTGCTTGCTATCGCCGCACCGACCACCAACTCGTACCGCCGGCTGGTGCCCGGGTTCGAGGCGCCCGTGAACCTGGCCTACTCGCAACGCAACCGCTCGGCCTGCTGCCGCATCCCGGTCTATTCCAAAAGCATCAAGGCCAAGCGGATCGAGTTCCGCCCGCCGGATCCCAGCGCCAATCCCTATCTGACCTTTGCAGCGCTGCTGATGGCCGGGCTGGACGGCATCCAGAACCGGATCGATCCCGGCGAGCCGCTGGACAAGGACCTGTACGACCTCCCGCCGGAAGAGGCGGCCGAGGTCAAGCAGGTGCCCGGCTCATTGGGCGAGGTGCTGGACGCCCTGGCCGAGGACAACGAGTTCTTGCTCAAGGGTGACGTCTTTACCGAGGATCTGATCGAGGGCTATATCCAATACAAGCGCCATATGGAGTACGATCAGGTGCGCATCCGGCCGCATCCCCACGAGTTTGCTCTGTACTATGGCATCTAGCTAATATCTTTCCCCTTTGCACACGGGGTCGGGCATGGCGCCCGGCCCCGTTCGCTATTTCGCCTTCGAATCCTCCATCTGGAAGGGCACATATCCTTCCGATGGAGGATTCCCCTGCGCCTCCAAAAGCCCTATGATGACACAAGAGATACAGATACAGGGATGTGTCAGACTTGGCGCTGTCGCCGCTCCTTTTGGGGCGGCGCTATTTGTTGGAAGAGGTAGGAGATGGCACTATCACTGGCGACGGCCAGTTTCGTAATCGAGCGTGATCCGGCCCGCTGCATCGCTTGCCAGGTTTGCGTGCGTCAGTGCGCCAATGATGTGCATTTCTACGATGCGGACGATGACACCGTACGCGCCCACGATCAGAGCTGCGTCGGGTGCCACCGCTGCGTCACCCTGTGCCCCACCCAGGCCCTGTCGGTGCGTCTGAATCCCCTCGAGTACCGGCCCCATGCCAACTGGGGACCGGACATTCTGCGCAATATCTACAAGCAGGCCGAGACGGGGGGTATGCTCCTGACGGGGATGGGCGATGACCAGCCCCAGCGCATCTACTGGGACCACATGGTGCTCAATGCCTCCCAGGTGACCAACCCCTCCATCGATCCTGTGCGCGAGCCGATGGAGCTCAAGACCTATCTGGGGGCCAAGCCCGAGCGCCTGGAGATCGACGACCATGGCGATGGCCTCACGCTCCGCACCGAGCTGACGCCACAGCTCGAGCTGGACATCCCCATCATGTTCTCGGCCATGTCCTATGGCTCGATCAGTTTCAACGCCTGCGAGTCGCTGGCGCGGGCCGCGACCGAGGCGGGCACTTACTATAACACGGGCGAGGGCGGCCTGCACCCGGCCCTGTATCAGTATGGCGAACGAACCATCGCTCAGGTGGCGTCAGGCCGCTTTGGCGTCCACCTGGATTATCTGAATGCAGCCGCCGCGCTCGAGATCAAGATCGGCCAGGGCGCCAAGCCGGGCATCGGCGGCCACCTGCCGGGCGAAAAAGTGACGCTGGACATCTCGCGCACCCGCATGATCCCCCAGGGCACCGATGCCCTCTCGCCGGCGCCGCATCATGACATCTACTCGATCGAAGACCTGCGGCAGCTCATCTATGCCATCAAAGAGGCCACCCACTATACCAAGCCGGTGAGCGTCAAGGTGGCGGCGGTGCACAACATCGCCCCCATCGCCAGCGGCATCGTGCGGGCCGGCGCCGATATCGTCGCCATTGACGGACTGCGTGGCGGGACGGGGGCCGCCCCCACCATGGTGCGCAACAATGTGGGCATCCCCATCGAGCTGGCCATCGCCGCCGTGGATGCGCGGCTAAGATCCGAGGGCATCCGCCACCGGGCCTCGCTGGTGGCCGCCGGGAGCATGCGCTGCAGCGCCGACGTGGTCAAGGCCATCGCCCTGGGCGCCGACGCTGTGTATATCGCGACCTCGGCCCTGGTGGCCATGGGATGCCATCTCTGCCAGCACTGCTACACCGGCAAGTGCAATTGGGGCATCGCGACCCAGGACCCCTATCTGACCAAGCGACTCAACCCCAACATCGGGGCCCAGCGGCTGGCGAACCTGCTGCGGGCCTGGTCGCTGGAGATCAAAGAGATGATGGGCGGCATGGGGGTCAACTCGATCGAGAGCCTGCGCGGCAACCGCGATCACCTGCGGGGGCTGGGGCTGAATCAGGTTGAACTGGATGCCCTGGGCATCAAGGCAGCGGGCATGTAGGACGGGAGAAGTATATGAGCAAGAGGATTGTCATTCACGAAGAGCACTGCATCGGCTGTCGGCTGTGCGAGGTCCATTGCCTGGTGCAGCACTCTTCCTCCAAAGATATCATCAAGGCCTATGGCGGCGAGCACTCGCATTTGATGCCGCGCCTCACGGTGGAGGAGGATGGCCCCCTCTCCTTTGCGCTACAGTGTCGGCAGTGTGAGGAGCCCAGTTGCGTGGAGGCCTGTGTTTCGGGAGCCATGCATCGCGACCCACTGACCGGCATGATTATGTGTGATGAGGAGCGATGCGTCGGCTGCTGGATGTGCATCATGGTCTGTCCGGCGGGCGCGATCCAGCAGAACCTGTTGGGAACAAAGATCGCCAGCAAGTGCGACCTCTGCTATGGGGCCGAGCTACCCGCCTGTGTGGCCCACTGCCCCAACGAGGCGCTAACCTTTGACGATGTGGCAGAGAAAGGAGCCGGGTCATGAGAGCGGTCATCGTCGGAAACTCGGCCACCGCCGTAGGCGCTATTGAGGCGCTGCGTGCCGTGAACCAAAGCGCCAAAGTGCTGGTCGTCTCGGAAGAGTCGCATCTGATCTACTCGCGGCCCCTGCTCTCGCATTATCTGGGTGGCGAGATCGACCAGGTGCGGCTAGCCTACCGGCCCAGCGATTTCTACACCCGGCACGAGGTGACACCCATCCTGGAGACCAGGGCCACAGGCATTGATACGGCCGGCCGCCGGCTGCTGACGCAGGATGGCAACTCTATCGCCTATGACAAGCTCCTGATCGCCACCGGTGGCACGCCCATTCTGCCGCCCATGCCAGGGATCGACACACAGGGCGTGTTCTCGTTCACGCGGCGCAGCGATGTAGAGAGTATTCTGACCTATCTCGAGGCCCACGGCGGAAAGGAAGCGGTGGTGGTAGGGGGTGGGATGATCGGCATCAAGGCCACGGATGCCCTGATCAAGCGCGGCATTCGGGTCACCATGATCGAGTTGGCCCCGCGTATACTGGGCGTCGCCCTGGATAGCACGGCCTCGCGGCTCATGACCCGCCTCCTGGAGGAGGCAGGCGTGCGGGTGCTCACGGGCAACACCGTGACCGAGATCCACAGCCGCGATGGGCGCGTGCACAGCGTCACCCTGCGCGAGGGGGGAACGATCCGGTGCGATCTGATGATCCTGGGCATCGGCGTGCGCCCCAACACCGAGCTCGTCGAGGACTCTGACATCCGGGTCAATCGCGGCATTGTCGTGGACGAGTATATGCGGACCAGCGCCCCGGATGTATACGCGGCGGGCGACGTGGCCGAGGCCTATGACCTGGTGGTGGACATGAACCGCACGGTTGCCATCTGGCCCAACGCCTATCGGCAGGGGGCTATCGCGGGAGCGCACATGGTAGGGATCGAGACGCCCGACGCCGGCGGCGTGGCGATGAACGCCATCGAGGTACATGGCGTGCCCGCCATCTCGGTAGGCAACTCGAATCTGGAGGACGAGCCGGGCCACGAGTTTCTCACCGATCTGGACGAGCGCAACCACCGTTACAAACGGCTGGTGCTCAAGGACAACCGGCTCGTGGGGGTCACCCTGGTGGGTCATATCAACCGGGCCGGTATCTATACCGGACTGATCCGGCACAAGATCGATGTGGGAGCCAGCCGCTCGGCGCTGATGAGCGAGCAGTTTGGGCTGCTGTCGCTCCCCGATCGCTACCGCAAACACGTGGTCACCGGCGAAGGCATCGAGGTCTAGGAAGGAGACGCCATGAGTTGGGCCAGCACAGAAAACCGCTACGGCGACGACAAGGTCTTTGATGCCTGTGGACTGTTCGGCTTTATGGATACGTCAGGCGCCCTGCACGATGGCGAGGCGATCGTCAGGGGAATGTCCACCATGAAGGAACGCGGCAACGGCCTGGGATCGGGGTATGCCGCCTATGGTATCTATCCCGATTTCGCCGACCTGTACGCCCTGCACGTCATGTGCCGCAGCGAGGCCGCCCGTCGGGACCTCGAGCTGCGGCTGCGCCAAGGCTGGACCATCGCCCATGATGAGCCCATCCCGCATCGCGAGGTCGCGGGCGTGCTGGACGCGCCGATCCTGCGCCGCTATTTCGCCACGCCCAGAGGCGAGCGCGAGCCGGGCCTCTCGGAGGAGGACCACGTCGTACGCCAGGTGATGGCGATCAACACCGAGCGTGACGATGCCTTTATCTACTCTAGCGGCAAGAACATGGGCATTTTCAAGGGCGTGGGCCATCCGGACCAGATTGCCGAGTACTATCGCGTCGACGAGTATCGGGGCTATCTCTGGACGGCCCACAACCGGTTCCCGACCAACACGCCGGGCTGGTGGGGCGGGGCGCATCCCTTTGGTTTGCTCGACTGGACGGTGGTGCACAATGGCGAGATCTCGTCCTACGGGACGAACCGCCGCTACATGGAGGCCCACGGCTATCAATGCACCATGCAGACCGACACCGAAGTGATCGCCTATGCCGCGGATCTGGTGATGCGGCGCCATCGGCTCTCGCCACGAGTGGCAGCGCTGGTGTTTGCCAGTCCCCTTTGGGATGAGATCGCGCACCTGTCGCCCGACCAGCAGCAACTCTGCCGGGCCGTACGCCAGACCTATGGCCCGCTGCTGTTGAATGGCCCGTTTACCGTCATTATCGCGCGCGAGGGCGAGATGCTCGGCCTGGGCGATCGCATCCGGCTACGGCCGTTGGCCGTGGGCATCAAGGATGACCTTTTGTACATATCTTCCGAGCTCTCGGCCATTCATCTGGTGCAACCCGACATCCAGTACACCTGGACGCCCGAGGGAGGCCAGGCCATCGTCGGGCGGCTGGGCCAGCGTCCGCAGCCCCCTGCCCATGTCCAGCGGCGGGAGCCCGTTCTGGAAAGCGAGTTGAGCTATGGATAGAATCTTGGATCAGGTCACGCGACCGCAGGCCGCCATCACAGAGACGGTGGTGGACTGCCTAGGCCGCCACTATCGCGAGGTCAACCAGGAGCTGCGCCGGTTGGTCGACGATGGAGCCCATCGCCTGCGTCTGACCCATGTCGCAGGCCAGCGCTACCTGGGCACCAACCTGCAGCGCCCTGTGCAGATCACCATCGAGGGCGTGCCCGGCAACGATCTGGGCGCATTCATGGACGGACCGCGTATCCGGGTGCTTGATGATGCCCAGGATGGCTGCGGTAACACGATGAACAGCGGCGTGCTGGTCATCCACGGCTCGGCCGGCGACATCCTAGGACACTCGATGCGCGGCGGCGCCATCTATGTCCGCGATGATGTGGGCTACCGGGTGGGCATCCACATGAAAGAGTATGGCGATACCCTGCCGGTGATCGTCATCGGCGGCACGGCGCAGCACTTTCTGGGCGAGTATATGGCCGGCGGCGTGCTAATCGTCCTGGGGCGGCGTCTCCCGCCTGGAGCCATGCATCCCTCGCGGTATATTGGCGCTGGGATGCATGGCGGCGTCATCTATATGGCTGGCAAAGTCAACGAGACCTTCTTGGGCAAAGAGGTCGCTGTTACGGCCCTGAGCGACGTGGATCGGGAGACTGTGGAGGGGCATGTGGCCGCGTACGCGCAGGCCATGGGGATGGATCTGGAGCCTCTGCTGGCGCGGCCCTTTGTCAAGATCTATCCCAAGACGGCACGCCCCTACGGACGATTGTACGCTTACTAGACGCAAGGGAGCTCACATGCTTGAAGCACTGCATTTTGATTTGAAGCAAGAGACTGACCGCATTGCGGCGTTCATCGCCCG
>SLPC01000035.1 GCA_007132185.1 Anaerolineae bacterium
CAGTACACAGCCCGTGAGAAAGCAGGGCAACCAGTGGAAGAACTTGGAGCGCGACTGCGCACAGTTCGTGAGGAGCGGGGCATCTCGCTTCCCGAAGCTGAGCAAGCAACCCGCATTCGCCGCGCCTTTTTAGAGGCCATCGAAGAGGGACGCCCGGATGATCTTCCGGGCGAAGTATATGCGCGCGGCTTTATCCGCAACTATGCTCGATACTTGGGGCTGGATCCTGATACCTTGCTCCAAGAGCACAAGATCGCCAGCTACGAGTCGGTGCATGTGCCCCAGATATTGGACGAACCCCTTACCCCTCTGGGCCACCGGATGTTTCGTTGGGTGCTGGCTCTTTTCCTGGTGGGCCTTGTGGGCGGTGGCGTCTGGTATCTGTACAACTATGGCTGGGTGCGACAGGGTTGGCGTATGCATAGTTTCTGGCCGCCAGCGATCAGCACGCCGACCGCACCCCTTATGGCCGCCCCTGACCCGAACGATACCCCCCCAATAACCGGACAAACCCCGACGCCCGCGGCCGAGGTTACCCCCATACCAGCCGTTGGGGAGATAGAGCCTACTCCCACGGCAACATCCACGCCTACCGCAACGCCTACGCCGCTGCCAACCGCGACGCCTTTGCCCACGGCGACGCCCATTGTGGGCCTGCAGATACAGGCGTATGCCCAGGCCGATACCTATCTTGAGGTCCGGGCAGATGGCGAGTTGCTCTGGATCGGCATTCTCAGAGCAACCGAAGAGTCAGAGTGGCAGGCGGATGAGCTGATTCAGCTGCGCATTGGCAACGCCGGAGGTCTCCAACTCCTGGTCAATGGCCGCGATGTGGGGTCCCTCGGAGCCAGCGGACAGGTTATCAACGTCGAATATCGAGTCGACGATCTTCCTTAGCGATTTCCGTATTCTAACAAATTCCGGGGCCCGTGCCTCTCGGCGCGGGCCTTTTATGTCGATCAGGAGTATGTCATGAACTTTTACCTGGTCACCTTGGGCTGCCCAAAGAACGAGGTGGACTCGGAGATGATGGCCGAGTTGTTGATCGAGGCAGGCCATCATCCCGTAGAACACCCGGATGAGGCCGACCTTCTGATTACCAACACATGTGGGTTCATTGGCGATGCGCGCCAGGAATCCTATGACGTACTACAAGAGCTGGCCAATCTCAAGCGTCCCCATCAGTCACTACTGGCCGCAGGCTGCCTCACACAGCGTGATTGCGACGCTGTATGTCGCCGAGTGCCCGAGGTAGATGCGGTGATCGGGACGCGTAACTGGTCCGAGATCGTCTCTGTCGTCGAGGGGCTTGCGCCGCAGCGCCAGAGTGCCTATCGCGCCATACGAGAGCAGGGCGATCTCATCGCGTCGGTACGACGACGCACCCCCCGGGGCCAAACCGCCTATATCAAGATCGCGGATGGATGCGATGCTGGCTGCGCCTTTTGCGCCATCCCGCTGATCAAGGGCCCCCAGGCCAGCAAGCCCCTTGACACCATCCTACGTGAAGCTCACGAGTTGATCGAGCAGGGCGCACGCGAGCTGGTTCTGATTGCACAGGACACCACAGCATATGGCCGGGACCTGGGCATCCCTGACGGACTGCCCATCCTGCTACGTCGCCTGGCAGAGATCGCTCCGGAGCCTAGTTGGATCCGCATCCTGTATGCCTACCCGCAGCACATCAGTGATAGCCTCATCACAACCATGGCTGTGCTGCCCCAAGTATGCCACTATCTAGATCTCCCGTTGCAACACGGGCACCCCGAAATGCTACGTCGCATGCGTCGTCCCCACGATCTGGCCATGG
The DNA here is from genome assembly GCA_007132185.1 of Anaerolineae bacterium. Taxonomy (GTDB): domain Bacteria; phylum Chloroflexota; class Anaerolineae; order UBA1429; family UBA1429; genus UBA1429. The sequence continues at coordinate 1,811 of SLPC01000035.1, forward strand.
TCCATGATCGCATCACGGCGCTGCGCGAGGCTATGCCTGACATCGCGCTCCGTTCTACGTTTATCGTCGGCTTTCCTGGGGAGACCAAGCAAGAGTTTGAGGCTCTATTGGCCTTTATGCACGAGATCGCCTTTGATCACGTGGGCGTATTCAGTTACTCGCGAGAGCGCGGCACTCTGGCGGCAGAAATGCCCGATCGTGTGCCACAGCGCGTCATCGCCGAGCGACATGAAGAAGCCATGCTCACCCAGCAAGCCATCTCGCATCAGTGCAATCGAGAGCAAATCGGACGCGTATTGCCTGTGCTGATCGAGGGAGTGGGCGAGGGCCTGACGGTGGCCCGTAGCTATCGCGATGCGCCCGAGATAGACGGTATGGTCTTGATCCAAGGGGAGCATCAGCAGGCTGGCTTTGTCGATGCACAAATCGTCAGCGCCCAGCCTTATGACCTGGTCGGCGAGCTCTTTGAGCCAGATACGACATGATGCCAACCCTGTGGAATAGAACGAGCTCCCTCCCAAGGGGCTTTGTGGACCCGCAGTAGCAAAAGCAGGATGCAGATTTCAATGGATCGGATTACCTCCTGAGATTGTGACGTTCGAAAAAGTCTGTCTGTGGCCCAGGCAGAATCGGTACGCAAGCCTGGGCGGATTGACTGTGTTGTGCTCGAAACACAAGATCCAGTGGCATGCCGCTATCATCGTGGTTATGCCGCCTGGAACGGGAGAACCCAAAGTGAGATTGTTACGTAGTATCCTGATTGTACTGATCTTGTCGCTCGTGATGGTTGCCGGTATACGCGCCGAGTCCGCTTCCCCCTTTGCACCCCCCGAACTCGCCTCCGCTCCCTCGCAGATCGATTCCTCCGCAACCGAATTGCCCGATCTCGAGAGCCAGGCGGTAAACATCCCCGGTCTCAAAGCGGTTCTGATTGTAGGTCCGATCGATGGCGATCACGGCTCTTGGACGAACCGGGAAAAGGACAACATGGAGCTGGCAGCGCGAGAACTGGAGGCCCATGGCGTAACCGTGCATCGATTCTACACTCCCAACAATAGCTGGAGCCAGATCGTGGCGGCAGCCAGAGGAGCGCATTTCCTTCTCTATCGCGGCCATGGCATCGCCTGGAGTTCCATGCCCCATCCCACAGTAGGTGGCCTTGCCCTCAAGGACGATCTAGTCTCGGCGGACCGTATACGGGCCGAGCTCGACCTGGCCCCCAACGCCATCGTCATGCTCTATGCCTGCTTTTCGGCCGGCTCCTCCAGTATAGATAACCCGCCCATCGATAGCACCGAGGCGCACCGTCGCGTCGCCCAGTACTCGAGCCCGTTTCTCGACAAGGGAGTTGCCGGGTACTATGCCAACTGGCTTGGTGACGCCTTTCAGATGTTCGTGCGCTACCTGTTCGGTGGGGCGCCGCTGGGGCAAGCCTACGAGACCTATTGGAACTTTAATTCCTCCACCGTCGAACGCCACACTCATCCCAGCCACCCAGGGTTGTCCCTGTGGCTGAGCAAGGATTACTGGAACAACCGGTGGGAGTACAATAACGCCTTTGTCGGGCGACACGATCAGACCCTACAGGATCTGTTCGGGAGTCCAGTCCTCCAATTGACGATAGAGTCGGTGACCCATATAGCCGACCCTTTGCAGCCACCCAATTCATACAGCATTGGCGTACATAGCGCCAACGGAAAATCCTTCAACTGGACCGCCACTGTCTCACCTTCTGGACTCAAATGGCTGAATCTCGATCGGCTGAGTGGTACGAGCGGCGAGCAGATATCTCTTGACATTATGCCTGGGGGTGTTGCTCCTGGTACCTATCAAGCAGAGATTCGGTTCGTAGCCGATGGCTCGCACGCTAGTTCGGCAAGCCAGACGCTTATGGTAACATTGCATGTAGCGAGCAGGGTCAAGACGGTGTATCTGCCACTTGCGCGGTAGACCAAGCCAGCAGGCACGACCTGCATAATGGAGGCATCCTTATCGCCCCACATGGGAAAAGGAGTGTCTGAAGATGCAAAGCGCGTGTGCCAAGTCAGCGCTGACATGGCGCACGCGCTTGAGGCCGATTTGGAGTGTGGGCTCAAGTATGCCATACTATACGCAGGATTCGGACGCACTTGATCGGTTTACCCCGCCAGGTTCTCTTCCTGGGGGGGCTTTCTTTTTGGGCGCGACCTGATCTATCTAGTATTAGGTGCGCTTTGCACCGCAGAAAAGAAGGAGACCGAGACAATGAAGTTGTATGTTGGTAATCTGAGCTATGATACCAATGATGACAGCCTGCGCAACGCCTTTGCGGCAATCGGCCCAGTGGCTACTGCAGACGTCATCACCGACCGTGACACCGGTCGCTCACGTGGCTTTGGCTTTGTGCAGATGGCGAATGACGCCGATGCACAGACGGCCATTGAGCAGTTGAACGACAAGTCGATTGACGGCCGTAACGTCACCGTGGCCGAGGCTCGCCCCCGGCGTGACTCGAACGATCGCGGCAGCCGCGGCCAATCGTCTAACCGCTGGTAACATCCAGCGCAGTCCAAACGGCACAGGGATTCCCTGTGCCGTTTTGCGTTCCTCACAGCGCTTCCTCCCCTGCCGCTGATGACAATTCGACGAAAATAGAGCCATCGGCGCCCGCATGGTATACTTGCCACACCAGTTCGACGGCAGACGGAGTAGAGACCGCGCCCTTGTCAGATACTCGGTGACCCCTGACCTGCCCATGGGGAGACTATGCACAGATTCAGCCGATACATCGTATTCGTAGTGGCCCTATTGTTGGTGGCATGCGCACGCCCTACCGCATCGCCAGAGGTTCGCGGCCAGATCATTGTATGGCACGCTTGGGAAGACTCTCGGGCAGAAACCCTCCATGCCCTCATCGATCGGTTTGTCGAGATCTACCCCGATACGACCATCCTGCGCTTTGCCGTGCCTGCCGATCAACTGGTGGATCGTTATCGCATGCGCGCCGCCATGGGGCTGGGACCCGATCTGCTGATTTTGCCGAGCGGCCAAATAGGACCGCTGGCTGAGGAGCAGCTCATACAGGACCTGACCCCCTATGCGCCTGACACGTCCGCCCTCTACGCCAAGGCCGTGGTACGCACACACTATGAAGACCGACTCTATGGGCTGCCTTTGGCGCTGGACACTATGGTGCTTTACTATGATCGTGACCAAGTCGAAACACCTGCCCGCACACTGGATGAGCTCTTGACCGAGGCCAGCGCAGGTCACGGGTTGGCGATGCCGGTCGATTTCCAACACAGTTTCTGGGGCATCAAGGCCTTTGGTGGCGAATTGATCGATGAGGAAGGTCGGATCATCCTGGATCAGGGGGGCTTTGCCAACTGGCTGGGCTGGCTCAGAATCGCCCAGGAGAACGAGATGGTCTTTTTGACGGCGGATCCCCAGGCCGCCAGACAGCTCTTTGAGACCGGGCGGGTCTCTTATTATGTGGGGGCATCACGGGAGTTGCCGCATCTGCGTGAGGCTCTCGGTGTAGAGCTTGTCGGGACCGCCCAGTTGCCCGCCGGACCCGTTGGCCCGGCCGGCCCCCTGCTCGAGAGCCAGGTCATGGTGCTCAACGCATCCTCATCGGCGGGCCAATCCGAGCTCGCTCTGCACCTGGCCCGCTTTCTGACGGGCGTGGAACAGCAAACCCGGCTGGCGCGCGAAACATCGACCATCCCTGCCAACGCGCTGGTGCGCGTGGATCCCCGCCTCAACCCCGCAACCGCCGCCTTCCTTGCGCAGATTCAGACCGCGGTGGCGGTGCCCAACCTGCCGCAGGTGCGTGCGGTGCTGGAGCAGGGAGATGCAGCCTATACTCTCGCCTTGGAGGGCGTGGTCAGTATATCTGAGGCTGCCGAGCAGCTCTCTGATCAGATCAACGAGGCCTACGGCCTGGACAACGGCGACCGAGCGGAAACCGCCTGTGCGCTTGAGGGAACTCTGCAGATCTGGCACACCTGGCAAGGGAAGGATCTGCATGCCTTTGAGCAGGCGACTCGGAGCTTTATGCACACCTGTCCCGGCGTCTATGTCGCCAGCAATCAAGTACCGCCCTCCGAGCTGCCGACAATGTACGCCGATGCCGTGGCCGAGGGGCGAGGACCTGACCTGGTACTCGGCTCCAGCCAGTGGCTCAAGCCACTGGCCGAACAGGGATTGGTGAGTGAACTGGATACGTTGGTCCCCCAAGATCTGGCCCAACGCTTTGTTCCGACGGCCTGGCAGGCTGCCAAGCTGAATGGGCGTCTCTATGGGCTGCCGGTTTCGTTGCGGCTGACGGCACTCTACTATGATGCCGATCAAGTGGCCAATCCTGCCCCCACTCTGGATGACCTTCTCAGAGAGGCGAGCGACGGTCAGGGTGTGGCGATCTACGCCGAGATGCCTTGGGTCCTCTGGGGCGCGACGGCCTTTGTAGGCCCGGCACCGAATGCACAACTACAGCCTGATTGGGATGTGGATGGCCTTGCTGGCTGGCTCGACTGGCTCCACCAGGCCAGCGAGACACCGGGGATCTGGGTGAGCTCGGACGTCGGCGAACTCATCCAGCGGTTTGCAGATGATGAGACCGCCTATCTGGTGGCCGAGTCCTCCCTCTTGCGCGATCTGCGCGCCGCGTTGGGTGCAGAGCGTCTGCGCGCAGCGCCTCTCCCCGCTGGCCCCGATGGCGAGAGCCTGGCGCTTCTTTCGGTAGATCTGTTGCTATTCAACCCCGATCTATCAGCCGAGAGGGCCGAGTTGGCCCTGGCCTATGCTCTGCATCTCACAAGTGCCGAAACGCAGCAGATTCTCATGGCGCAGGCCGGCCGTGTACCTGCCAATGTCAACGTGGCCACAGCGGACGATCCCGTGATCGCCGGACTCTTGGAGCAGGCCAAATCTGTGGTCGTCTCACGGGTTCCTGATGGAGACCCCTCACCCTGGCAGCAGGGGACCTTGCTTCTCGAGCGATGGTTAGACGGCGATACGACCCTCATCGAGGAACTGCGGTCATTCGTCGACGCGCTCAGCCAAGGCGTGCCGACCATTCCCACGCCAACGCCTGACCTGGAGATTGATAGCCCGGAAGAGTCGTAATGAAGCCAGCACCGAATAGAATCAGAAAAGGAATGGCATGGGCGAACAACTACGCGTGATCCTGGTATTCCTGCGTCGCCCGGCCGTGTGGCAGCAGTGGCTCGTGTTTCTAGTAACCCTGGGCCTGGCCTGGCTATTGGCTGAAGGCCTCCGCGCAAGGGAACAGCTAGATGAGCGCGTGCAACAGTGGCTGGGGCTGACGTCCAAGCCGACGCTCCGGTCGATCTGGGTATTGCTGGATGAGGCACTATTCCCGCTGGTGGGCCTGGTGCTGATGTGGCTCGCCCAGATGCTCTTTCGTGCCTGGAATCGCCCCGCCGGGCTCCTCGGCGAGTGGGTATTCCTGTTCTGGCTCATCCTCATCTATCGCCTGATCACCGTGGGCCTGGGTGCTTGGTTGGACCGAGACAACAAGCGCTCGATTCGAGTGCGCCTATTGGCTCCCCTGGTAGGGATCGTGGCGCTTCTGCGGGTGCTCGGCCTGCTGATCGATCTGGATGCCGTGGCGCAGGCGCACGTAATGACTATCGGCGAGTCGCCCATTCTGTTAGGGCCCCTGTTCACCACAGGCGTGGTGCTCTATTTTCTGTTTGCCCTCTCCTGGGCGGGACAAGCCTTCGTGCAACGGGTCGTTGTGCCGCGCAAGAATGCCGATCCAGGCATGGTCAACGCCGTACTGACGGTCGCCCGCTATGCAGTCATCATCGTGGGCGTGTCCTTTGCTCTGGGCGCTCTCGGCTTTGACACGTCGACGGTGGCCTTTATCAGCGGTGGCCTGACGGTGGCCATCGGTTTTGGCTCGCAGCAGGTGTTCAGCAACTTGGTCTCTGGCGTCCTGCTGCTGTTCGATCAGTCGTTACGGCCGGGTGACGTGATCAGTGTGGCGGGCGAGATCGGCGTCGTCGAGAACCTGAGCATACGCGCTACGACAATGCGTACAGCTGACAATGTGGCCGTGGTGATGCCCAACCAGAGCTTTGTCACCGGGGCCATCCGCAACTATTCCAGGGGCCCGATGGGCATGCGCCTGCAGATCCCGCTGGCCGTGGCCCACGAGGGTGAGCCACAAAGGGCTGCGGACATCGTCTTGGACACCATCCGCAACCACGACAGGGTCCTTTCCTATCCCAAGCCCGCCGTGCTCTACACCGCCTTTGGTCGTCTGCCCTCGGGCACTCCCCGCACCTCGCTGCAAATCACCGCCTGGCTGAATGACCCCCTGCACATCCCGGAGGTCACCAGTGAGCTACTCTTGACAGTACGGGATGCGCTGGCTGCCCATGATATGGAGCTGGTATAGTCCCCTAGCGAGTCCGCCTGACGCTCCTGGCATCCACACGGAGCCGCTTTGCGCAAAGGGCCCTCCCTATCTATACTCCAGCTATGCAGGATGAGTCTTATTTCGCGCTGCAAGAGCACGTACAGACCCTACGCCTCGTCCTACCGCAACTGCTGCGCGACACCCTGGGCGCGCCGCCGCGGGGCGTCTGGCTCCAGACGCTTGAACGCAATGTGCTCCCCGCTCTCCAGTTCGACATCCCCGTACTGCTGGTGGCCATTTGTGGCGGCGGCAGCACCGGCAAATCCACCCTGGTAAATGCGCTGGCCGGGCGCTATTTGTCGCGGGTGGCCTTTCGTGCAGGCCTGACGGCGCGCGCCCTCCTGGTTGGGCACCCCGATGTGCTGGCGGGCTCCGAAATTGCCGCCCGGCTGTTGCATCGCCTGCCCCAGGCCCCACTGCCCTGGGAGCACGCCGAGCAGACCGCCATGGCGGGGCCTCCTTTGTACGCCACCTCACGCGATATCGCGCCGCATCTGCTGCTCATCGACACGCCAGACTTTGACACCGGCGAGGGCGGGCAACTCGTCAACCGCGCCCGGGCCGAGCCTCTCTTGCGGACGGCGGAGGTGATCGTCTATGTCTTTACCAACGCCGTCTACAACAATCTGGCGAACACCGACTTTATGGCCGACATCGTGGGCGGCATCGGTGGGCGACCGACCATCCTGGTGTACCGCATCTCTCGCGTGGCCTCGGACCAAGAGGCGCTGGACAACTGCCGCGTCGTGGCAGGCCGTCTGTACGGGCAACAGCACGATGACAACTTCCCACCCGAGGTCATCGGCGTCTATCGCACCCACGAGTCCGACAGGGTGGCCGAGGGCAAGGCGGCTCCCGAGCTAATCCCCCTGGGCGACAGGACCGCCGGCCGCGCGCTGCCCGACCTGCTGCGCTCGCTGGATGTGGCGGAGATCAAGCGTCACGCCCTGGCCAGCGATCTGCGCGCCATTCAAAGCGCGGCCCGGGCCGACTATGAACGCACCCTGCAAACCACCACACAGTTGGCCATCTATCGAGAGGGCCTGTCGCATGTCATGGCCCAGGAGGCGCTCACGGCGCTGACGGCCTTTCCCGCTAACGAGGCCATCGCCCTGACCACGCGCCTGTTCATGGAGACGAGCCCACCGATGGTGCGCGTGATGCGCCAGACGAGCCGCATCGTCGGCGCGCCCCTGCGGGGCGTACGCGCCGTGGGACGCAAGGCCTCCGAGTGGATGGGGCTGCGCGAGGCAGAGTCCCCGCCGGTGGCGCTGGAGACCCGCGTCACCCATGATCTGTTGCTGGCTGCCAATGCGCTACGCAACCGTCTCCTGGAAGATACCCTCATCATCCGACTGTCACGGCGTGATCCTCTGCTGGAGCAGGCGCAGGCTGCGCTCCAGCGTGATGGCGATACGCTGGGCATCGTGGTAGAGCCACTGGGGCGGGGCCTGTACAATCTCCACATTCCCGTGCCCGCGCTGGTGCGTCCCCATCAAGAGGCCCTGCTGGCGCGCAACTGGGAGGCCGTGACCGAGCGTCTCGAAGAAGCTGCCACCACGCTGGTCGGGCTACCCACCGGCATCGAGCACGAATTGCGAGAGTCCGTTCTGCGCTTTCGCCACGAGATGGGCTTTCGACAGCGCATGCGCGAGACCCTCTTTGCGTCACTGAGCGCGCTGCCTCCCTTGCTCGGCGTGACCTATACGCTGCTGACCGCTAATCCCGCAGCCGGCGCTGGCCTGCTCATCGAGCTAGAGGGCATCGTAGGTGTGAACGACCTGTGGGCCCTGGTCTCGATACCGGCCTCGGCCGGGTTGGGCGATCAGGATCGCAGACAACTCGAGGAGATGCTCAAGCCGGTCTTTCAGCTATGGTTGTCCCAGCGCGTCGAATCGGTCGTGGCTCTCTTTGAGCAATCGATCTCTCATGACATTTGCGTCGCCCTTGAGGCCGTCCCCCAAGAAGACGATGAACGTTTCGCCCAGGTTGCCAGGGCGCTGGCCGGTCTGGGAGAGGCCTCATGAGCGCCAATCCACAGAGCTTTGACCGAGACAGTTGGGAGCTGCAGAGCATCGCGGCGTTGGCCGAAATCGAGGCCGAGCTCGACGACCTGGTGGCGCTCATAGAACGGATGCCGGACTGGCGTCCGGGCTCGGCGCTGCTGGCTCAGGCCGCCTGGCTCCAGAAAAAGCTTCAGCAGATCCGCGCCTCCTGGGACTCGCGGCTGGTGGTGGCCATCGTCGGGCCCTCGGGGACCGGCAAATCGACGCTGCTCAATGCCCTGGCAGGCGCCGAGCTGGCCGAAACGGGGCTTACCCGCCCCACGACCCGCCATGTGACCGCATATGCCGGCGAGGCCACCGCCGCCGACCCCCTGCGCCAGGAGTTGGGCGACACAGCCATGCGGATCGTGACGTCGGGACGCGCCGAGGCCCTGGAATACCTCACCCTGCTGGACACCCCCGACACCAATACCCTTCCCGAGAACCAGGCGATCCTGCGCCGCGTGCTGGAGCGGGCCGATCTGATCCTGGCCATCTTTCCTGCCCAGAACCCGCGCCTGCACGACAATCTGGCGTTTCTGCGTCCCTTTGTGGAGCGTCTCCCCCACGACCATGTGATCCCCGTCCTCAATATGATCGACCGGGTACCCGCCGACGAGCTGGATGAGGTGGTGGGCGATTTTCACCGGGCGCTACGATCCGAATGGGGGCTGGCTCCGGAGCGCATCTATCGCATCTCGGCCAAGCGTAGTAGCCCCGATTCGCGATTCCCCGCCGATGAAACGCCGCTGAACGAGGTGAACGAGTTCCCCGAGCTGGAGCAACTGGTGTTTACGACGTTGAACCGCGCGTCGCAGCTCGTCGACAGGCGCACAGCCCGCGCTCAACGCCTGTTCGAACTCTATCGCGGGCAGGCGCGCCACACCATCGCGACCACCGAACCCGAACGGGCCGATGCAGAACGCGCGCTGGCGCAGCTCGAGCAACGGGTCGAGGAAACAGCCCATCGCACCATGCCCAGCGCCCTGGCGGGGGTCCGGGGCCTGGACCTGGGCGCCACCCTCTACAGCATGCTCAGCTCGCGCTGGTGGGGACCCGTCGGCTGGCTGGTGGGGCTGTGGGCCCTGATACTACGTGTCTCTTCTTTTGTCACCCGGCTCGGCCGCCGCCTTCCCAGCGTCCTCGCTTCCTCCAGTGCAGAGGACTCTGTCTCACAGGACGAGAGCCTGCTGGACGCCTTTCCCACCGACGAGGTGGCCAACCTGCTCCTTTCGGCCTGGCCATCATTGAGCGACGCTCTGGTGGCCGCGGGGTTCGATCCGGCCATGCGGAGTTCCTCGGCCTGGCAGGAGCGGCTGGATACAGCCCTGGAAGAGCTGGCCGGCCAGAGCGCCGCCCATTACAGCGCCCGGCTCGGGCGCCTGGCAGAGCGCCTGTCCTCCTGGCCGATCCAGCTCCTGCTCAACGTGCCGGTGCTGGGCATGGTGGGATGGATTGGCGTCGAGGCGGTGCTGGCCTTTGTTCAGCGGCGCTATCTCCCGTCCACCTACTTTCAGAACGGCGCCATGGCGGTGGCGGCCATCTGGGTGCTCGCCTATGTGCTGCTACAGATCATGGTCTCGGCCAGCATCCATCGGCTCAAAGGCGGTGGACTCTACCGGGAGCTCGGGCGGGGCCTGGCAGAGAGCATCGTAGAGCCCTGGCAGGAGCAGTTGCAGGGGATCGAGGAGCTTGAGGCTCAGCTCGAGCCCTAGGCCGGCCCGATGACGGCGGCCAATAGGCCGTCGGCAGCATCTAGACGCTTCTCGGCCTCCTGTGCGGTGCAGCCCAGCAGAGCCATGACGATGGCAGGCTTGACGCGCCAGCCGGTCTCGGACAGCAGGCGGCTCGCCCCTTTTTCATCCACCCCGGTCACCTCGCTCACGATCTGCGTCGCACGGTGGGCCAGCTTTTCGTTGGTCACCCGCACATCGACCATCAGGTTGCCATACACCTTGCCCAACCGAGTCATGCTCGCGGTGCTGAGCAGGTTCAGCGCCAGTTTCTGCGCCGTCCCCGCCTTGAGCCGCGTCGAGCCAGCAAGGGCCTCGGGCCCCACCACCAGCGGAATGGCGATATGGGCGAGCTCCAGCAGAGGAGACGGGTCGTTGCAGGCGATGCCCACGGTGCAGGCTCCGACCGTGCGAGCGGCCTCTAGCGCCGCCAGCACATACGGCGTGCGGCCGCTGGCCGCCAGGCCCACCACCACATCACGTTCCGCCGGATCCAGCGCCAGCAGGTCATGGACTCCCGCGTCCCGGTCGTCCTCAGCGCCCTCCACCGAGCGCAGCAGGGCCTCTGGCCCGCCGGCAATCAGTCCCACCACCTGCCACGGCTCTGTCCCAAAGGTGGGGACGCATTCCACGGCATCCAGGATCCCTAGGCGGCCGCTGGTGCCGGCGCCCACATAGATCAGGCGCCCCCCGGTGCGCAGCGCGATGACGATGGCATCGACGGCCCGCGCCAGTTGCGGCAACGCGGCCCGCACCACCTCTGGCACGCGGGCGTCCTCCGCATGGAGCAGATGCAGGATCTCGAGGGTATCACAACGATCCATATGGATTGTGCGTGGGTTGCGGGCTTCGGTCGTCTGCGTCGGCTCTGTCACAGTCGATCTCCTCTGATCGGGTAGGGTCAGGCATACTCGTGGCGGAGCGTGTCGCGCGCCAGCAGCACCGCGCCCATGACCGGTGGGTACAATGGCCTGGGCAGCCCGTGCAGCCCCAGGCGCGCGCACAGAGCCTCGCTGAGCGGGTTGGGCGCGCTCAGCAACCCGCCCGCCAGGGCGATGGGCGGCTGGGGCATGTTGAGGCGCGCCATCACCGCCCGCGCTGCCAGCGTCAGCTCATCAGCGGCCCGGGAGACGATCTCTGCGGCACAGGAATCACCCTCTCTGGCCGCGTCGAGCACCAGGGACGCTAGGCTGGCGATCTCTGTGGTCCGCGTCTCGGCTCCCCCATACAGCCACGGGATCACAGCCTGTGCCTCGGGCAATCCCAGCACGGGGAGCAGGGACTCGCCCAGCACCGTCTCTTGGCCACGCCCGTCGGCGGCGCGGAGCACGGCGCGCAGGCCCTCGGCCCCCAACCAGTAGCCGCTGCCCTCATCCCCCACCAAATAGCCCCATGCGCCGGCCAGGGCGCTTTCCCCGGCCCGGTTGACACCATAGGCCAGCGAGCCGGTCCCCGCCAGCACCAGCAGGCCCATCCGGCGGCCCAGCGCGCCCACCAGGGCGATCTCATAGTCGGCGCTGGGCACCACCCGGGCCTGGGACAGCACAGCGTGCACCACCTCGACCAGCCAGGCCGCCGAGTGGCTCGCGGCGGCTCCGGCCACGCCAATGCCCACCGCGACCACGGCCTCGGGCGGTATGCTGCCCAGGCAGGCACGCATCCCGTCCCCGAGGAGCCCGGCAGCGGCGACACGCCCCACGATCGACGGATTGGCAGCGGGCCCCTGGGCCCGCCCGTGCACGCGCAGGTCGCCATCGGTCAGGGCGACGCGCAGCCCTGTGCCGCCGCCATCGATACCCATATAGAGGCGCCCGGCATCGGTCCGCAGGCTGTGAGAAACAGGCACTCGCATGGCTCCTGTGGGCGATCGATCTCGCATATCGGCGGCCGAAGGATATCGGTGGCGTACTCGTGGGTCAAGGCATGCACCTGAGCAAGCGACCCGGACTCGCTGCCCGGGCCGCCTCTGGTTGCCATTGCTGTCCTGTACCGGCTAGCGCTGCTTGCCTACCAGCAGGGTGACCGTCTCCTTGGCGTTGGGGTGCTCCTGGATGTGGGTCACAGGGAAGTCCATGCTGGGCGGGTGCATGGCCGCGATCTTGGCCACCGTGCCCGCCGTCGAGAGCACGATACGCTTGGCTCCCAGCAGCACTCGCATCCCCAAAGTGACCGCCATGGGCGGGCAGAGGGTGTAGAGCGGGCTGCGCTGGGCGCGGACCAGGGTCTCGGGGTTGAGGGGCAGCACCCGCGTTTTCGAGTTCTTGAACTCGTCGGGCGTCAGGTGCGCATAGTGGTTCATCAGGTCGGGTGACTCGTTGAACGCAATGTGACCGTGCTCGCCGATGCCGCCAAAGCAGATGTCCACCCCCTCGCCGTTAGTGAGCTCGTCGATCTTGGCATCGATGGCGTCGGGGTCGAACGGGTCGGGGAACCAGCGCTGCTCCTCAGGAATGCGTATCTCCTCGTCCAGCAGGCTGAACAGGTTGCGGTCCATGGAGCCGTGAAAGCTCATCGGGTGATCGTCGGGAATGGGGCGGCCCTCCCAATCCAGGTACTCGTCCATGTTGAACGTCCACACGTTCTTCCAGCTGATCCCCTCGCGGTTCGAGATCTCGGCTGCGATGGGGTACTGGTCAACGGGGCCCACCGGCAGGATCAGGGTCGTGATCTTGTCCTCGGCGTTGTTGGCCACGATCTGATCCACCATGATGCGGGCCATACGCTCCATGACAGGGGGCCAGGTCTCGAATAGCTCGACGCGCACCGGGCTCCAGTCGTCCATCTGGTCCAGGGGCATCTCCAGCAGTTTCTGCATGTCCTCGCGGGTCAGGGTCACGTTGCGCACGATGCCCTGGAAACGTTTCTCTGCCATTGTTGCGCTCCTTTCATAGCGTGGGCAGGCTGCGCCTGGACAAGCGCAGCCTGCTCGCACCGATCTAGTCCGCTGACGTTCGCATTCTCTACGCGAATTGGGGCATCACGTCGGCATGGGCGACCAGGAGCTCTTCCATGATCTGCTTGGCGGCCTGCATGTCGTGGACATAGGGCGAGGCCAGGATCGCCTGATACAGGATCTTTTTGTCGCCCGAAAGCGCGGCATCCACGGTCAGATGCTGCCAGGTGATGTTATGCATTACCAGCCCAACAAAGGGCCTGGGCAGTTCGCCCATGGCCAGCGGGGTCGGCCCGTTCGCCCCGACGATGCAGGTACCCTCAATGATGGCGTCATCGGGCAGGTTGCTGATAGAGCCGTTGTTGACGTAATTCATGCCGCCCCACTCGCGCCCTTCGTTGGCCAGGATGCTGACGGCAATGCCGATGGCATGGCGGGGATGGTGCATGCGCAGCCACTGGCGATCGGGGTCATACGGGGCGCCCTCGATCATCTCGTCGACAAAGGCATACAGATCGCTCAGACGTTCGCCCCGTCCGCCCAGATCGGGGTCCTCCCAGCGATCCCGGCGCTCGTTCATCGTAGCGTCGTGCTCCCACAGCATATTCGGGTGGCCGGCACACACCAGCATATAGCCGTAAGCATCGAGGATGCGCATAGAGAACGACCAATCCTCTGGTGACTCGTCCTTGGGTCGCGAGCCCAGCACGCGCTCCTTGAGCAGCGGATAGAGGTCCTGACCCCCTGCGCTGATCTCGGTGAGAAAAGTGAGGTGATTCACGCCCATAGCCCGCACCGTGAGCTCTTCGTCGGGCACATCCAGCAACAGGCTCATATGCTCGCGGAACCCGGGGAAGCAGTCGCAGACGGCGATGAAACGAGCGTTCGTGCTGCGCATGACGCCCTCGGCCACCATGTTGGTGGGGTTCACATAGCTGATGGCCCATGCTTCGGGGCAGAGCTCCTCCATCAGCTTGGCATAGGCCACCGTGGCAGGGATGGTGCACTGGGCCATAAACGTCCCGCCGGGCCCCATGGTCTCGTCACCGCAGATGCCATGGCGCGTGGGGATGACAAAGTCCTGGCGCTCGGCCTCGATGCCGCCGACCCGATAGCCGGGAAAGACGAAATCAGCCCCGTCCAGCGCAGCCCGCGCATCGGTCGTCGTGGTGACTGTGAGATCCATATCCTCTCGTGCAGCCAGGGCCTCACCGAGCCTCTTGAGCTGCGGCAGTCGCGCGTCGCTCAGGTCCATCAAGCAGATCTCGCTGCCCGATAGCACATCTTTGTTTTCGAGGATGGCCTGAAAGATGGAGGGGGTAAAGGGGCTGCCCCCGCCCAGGAGAACCAATTTCGTCATGTCTGACTCCTTTGGGTGAGAATGGTTGCACCGGCACCGGCCACCACCCACATGGCCCGCCGGTCACTGCCCCGGGTTGACGATGGGGGCGCGGGCAGTTTCGCGCTCCCCTGTATGCATGGCTTGGGAGGCATACTCTGACAAGCGCACGGAGCGCTAGCACCTGGCGCACTGATCTCAAGCACGCCTCCCATCAAGCATCCAGCCTGGACCAAGAGCGAGAGCGCAGGTCCCTAGCTCTTGAAGAACCATGACTCGGTGAACTCAGGATAGGCCCAGAGCGTATCCCACGTCCAGTAACCGCCTGTTTCGCTCACATTGCGCAAATTGTTGCGCACAAACAACGGGTGAGGCGCATTGCCCACAGTCCCGAATCTCACTGTCTGGCGCTCGATCGCAAGCTAAAGCAACCCTTGATCCCCAGACTCCTCAGGATTATACTCTGGCCATCAAGTCAATGGCAAACAATGCGGGATATTCCCGAGGAGGTGGGCAAGCCTATAGGCATGGAAAAAGCACATAGAGGTCCCCGATGGGCTCTGCGTCCCATCGCAAAGCAAAGGTATCTCATGTATGCGTCATGTAGAAACAGAGAGGATTCTTATGATCGGCAAGCCGAACCCTGTGCTCAATTCGTTGGGACTCGATGATTCCGATCGCGTTGTGGTCATGCATGCCGATGATATTGCGATGTGCCAGGCCACCATCACGGCCTTTGCCAAGGCCATCGACTTTGGCCTGGTGACATCGGGTTCCATCATGGTGCCCTGCCCCTGGTTCCTCGAGATGGCCGCCTGGTGCCGGGCCAACCCCGATGCCGATGTCGGCGTGCATGCCACGGTAACCAGCGAGTGGAAGACCTACCGCTGGGGGCCCATTACCACCTGCGACCCTGCCTCTGGCCTCATCGACGAGGAGGGCTACTTTCCCCATCGACGCACAGGCGTCGACGCACCTGCGGACCTGGACGCCGTCGAGCTGGAAGTCCGCACCCAGATCGATCGCGCCGTGGAGGCTGGCATCAACCTCACCCATGTGGATCAGCATATGTTTGCCCTGGGCTATCCTACCCTCTTGCCCGCATACCTCAAGCCGGTGTTGGAACGCGGGCTGCCCCCGATCCTGTTCCGAAACGAGGACATCTATCGCCGATGGACCGGCGTACAGGGCGCAGCCGATGAAGCGGTCCGCAGAGTGACCGAGCTGGTAGAGATGGGCGCGCCCGCTTTCGACAGCGTCTATGAACTGCCGCGCCTGGAGCCCGAGGGCCAGGTCGAGATCACCAAACAGGTGATTGACGCCCTTGAGCCAGGCCTGCATCTGCTCCTGATGCATCCCGTCGACGATACGCCCGAAGTGCGAGCGATCATGCCCACCAGTTGGAAGGCCCGGGTGGCAAACCTGGAGACGATGCTGAGCGAGGACCTGGCGGCGCATATCAGGAACCGGGGCGTCCACCTGATCGGCTATCGCCCACTGCACGAACTGATGCAGCAGGTCACGATCGCCTAGCCGCAGGCGGCCAGGGCATATAACGTGCACAGGACATCTGAACGCGCCAGTCAATCCTGGGTAGAGCAGGTTCTATCCAGGAAGCGCCTTGGCCAAAGCGGGTGCGCTCGATGCCTTGACAGTGGGTGCCCAGGCAATATCGTATAGGTGCCACGTATCCTGTGTCGCGAGCTCGAAAGGAGAAACCGATGCGCCCTTTGAGCAAGATCGCCCCCGACTGGTGGGATTATACGACTCTCGACCGCGCCATTCTGGACGAGGCGGCGGCCCTCAGCGCTGACGACTTGCTCCAACTCGCCCGGCCCGGCTTTGAGGTGGTGTTCTATGACACCCTCGAGTCGTTCTATCTCGCCGAAGCCCTCGAGTACATCGACGCGTGGCGCCAGGCCACCCCGGATGTGCCGGCAGGCCTCTGCGGCCCCATCGGGCCCACGGAGCAGCTCCCCCTGGTGGCCCAACTGGTCAACGCGCTGGAGCTGGACCTGCGGCATACCCACTTTTGGGCCATGGACGAGTGGATCGTCGACGGCGAAAACGTAAGCGAGGATCATCCCCTGAGCTTTGTCAGGGCTGCCAAGAGCCTCTGCTTTGATCACATTCGGCCGGATCTGCGGATGCCGCCCGAGAACCTGCACTTTCCCCAGGCCGACTCGCCCGAGTACCTGGAGAGCTGGGAAAATGTGCGCTGCGTCACCATGCAGGGCGGCCAGGGCGAGGTCAAGCATTGGGCGTTCAACGATCCACCTCGGCGACAGGGCGCATATCAAGAGGCTCCCCCGCCGCCAGAGGTCTACGGAGAGCTGGGCACTCGCATCGTCGAGTTGCACCCGATTACCCTCATGCAGAACGCCCGCACGTCGGGCGGGGGCGTGGTGCAGAACGTGCCCTCGGAGGCAGTGACGGTCGGCCCTGTCGAGACATGGAAAGCTGAGACCGTCTCGATCTGGCATGCGGGCATGCATGACAACCCGTTTGGGATGCGCCTGACGACGCTCATGATCTCCAAGGGGATCGCCGACAGCGCCGTACCCATGTCTCTGTTGGCCGATCATCCCCATGTGCGGTTCAACTTTTACCGGCCTGGCATCGGCACCACCCAGGCAGAGATGCATTGACCCGACGGCGGCTCATCGTCGTCGTGGGTCGAGCTATCTATATGAGGAGGCGTCCATGCGAATCACCAATGTCGAGGTCCTGCGTAGCAAGGCACCCGTCAGGCTTCCCGAGCCGTGGCGCCCTGCCTGGACCGAGCCCGATGGCCAGGCCGTGCAAGAGTTCTTCTTTTCATTCTATCGGGTTACCACCGATGAGGGGATCGTTGGTTATGGCCCCCACAGCGGCCATCCCCGGCCTGAAGCGCTGATTGGGACCGATCCCATGCTGGTGGGGGCCTTCTGGGAGACCTACATGGGGGGCCGCCGGGCGGGCAACGCGGGTCACAACGCCAGCGGCCTGGAGATCGCCCTGTGGGACATTGTCGGCAAGACAGCCGGCCTGCCCATCTACCAACTGCTGGGCGCCCAGCGCAAGCGCATCATGGTGTATGCCGCCACGAGCCGGCTCCTGAGCGTGGACGAGACCGTCACCCAAGTCCAGGCGTTGGCCGAGCAGGGCTTTCGAGCGGTCAAGCTGCGCCTGCATCGCCGCAATCCCTGGGACGATCTGGCGGTGGTCGAGGCGGTGCGAGCGGCCGTGGGCAACGATCTGCTCATCCTTGTGGATGCCAACCAGAACAATGCCTCGGACGGCTATTCGTTCTGGTCTCGCAAGACGGCGCTGGAGATGGCGCAGGAACTGGATGCCCTGGGCGTCTATTACTTGGAAGAGCCGTTGCCGCGCACCGACATCGAGGGCCTGGCCGACATCGCCTCGACCGTGGACATGTACATTGCCGGCGGAGAGCACACGCCCACAGTCTTTGATCTGCGAGAGCATCTGGCGCGAGGCGCCTATGATATCGTTCAGCCCGACGTCTCCCTGGGCGGCAACATGGGTCTCACAGGCGTGCGTGTGGCGGCAAGCTGGGCCGACCTGTTCGGGCGTCTGATCATCCCCCATGTCATGTCCGGGCCGGGGCACCTGATGAGCCTGGCGGCTACGCTGCATGCCATGGCCACCGTCCCCAACTGCCCCATGATCGAGTATGCCTATGATCCTCCGCTGCTTACCCCCGAGACGATGCAGGCCGTTGCGCAGGAGCCGATCCTGGTGGAGGAGGATGGGTGCGTCCCGGTTCCTACGGGGCCGGGGCTGGGCATCGAGCTGGATGAGGAGCAATTCATAGTGGGATAGTGAGCCGGGACTGGTGTTGGGAACGTATGAGAGCGCTGTGACGGGGCGAGCCATCTTCTATGCAAGGCGGTGTACCGATGGGAAGCGCAAGATCGACGAGCAGGTCCTCCAGCCCGATTCACCAGGCTTTGTGGCCGACTTTTGGCACCGGTTAAAAGCGTGGCGGTAGGAGCAAAGGCGCTATAACCGACGCACGCGATCGACAACGTGGAGAGTCGCCCAGAGTTGTCGCTAGGGGCAATTGAGCGCTCTGCGCCAGCCCGCCAACACGGCCTCTGCCTCGTTGGAGAACCAGCGCTCCCCATAGCGGGTGTTGATCACCGTCTGCTCATAGTAGGTACAACCAGGAAAATGATAGATACGCTCACCTGTTCTGTAGCTGATGTTGCCTTTGATGCAGCGGTCACAGGTGTAGCCGGTCCAGCCGTTGATGTGAGGGACGGGAGTGGGTGCTCGCGTCGGCACCCATGTGGGCATCAGTATAGGCGCACGCGTCGGCGCAGTGCCGCCACGAACCGTGACACGGATCCAAAAGACGGGCCCAAAGCAGTGCATCCCGGCGCAAAGCTGGTATCTGGCCTCATAGTTTCCATCAGTGCCCGGCATAGTCATCGAGTGCGCAATCTCTGCCGTTGCCCCAGCGAGGGTAAGTGGCACGACCTCTAGCCCTGCCCAGTGGACCGGTTTGCCATCCCTGTGCGGCGTCAGGCGCACATCATCATACCAGTGGCACGTTCCCGTATTGCGCAGCTCCCATGCCTTGGAATGACGCTCGTCGGGTCTCATGATCGTCCCATCAGGGATGTTGACATCGCGAACGAAGGCGGCATCGTAGCGGCAGTTGGGCACGTTGGTCGGACTCGGTCGGGACGTGGGCGACACCCGCGTAGGGATGCGGCTGGGCACCCAGCGTGTGCTGGTTGCGGCTGCGGTCAACCGAGGCTGTGTGACGACCGTCGGCGGAACCGGGGACGGGACAGAGCCTACAGAAGGCGAGGAACTATCCAAACTGCACCCTGCGAGCACAATCAAACCCACAAAGATGACCACTAACAATATAGTAGAATTCTTTACCATAGCTCCCATAGCTCTTGTGTGCCACGAGCACCTATTACCAGCCTATTGTAGCAGGCGCAGAGAGATCCATGGCCGAATGCCGTGAAATCTGAGTAAAACCGCGTATGGTGTGCATTCCTGTGGACAGGTACCAAGCGACACACTAAAATAGGCCTTGGCAGGCGCGAAAGACCCAAGGACGATAAGAGACAAAGATTCAGGATCGCGAGAAGTGATTCAATCTATGAGGGGACAGAGGGAGTAAAACAAAACTCGCTCCCGAGTTGCCCTCAAGAGCGAGCTGTTGACAAGAGATTCTTCCATTGGCGTATGAATGCGGTACGCACTCGCTGGCTCACTTTAGCGGAGGGGGTGGGATTCGAACCCACGGTGACGCAAGCGCCACAACGGTTTTCGAGACCGCCCCGATCAACCACTCTGGCACCCCTCCGGGTTGCTATAGATCACGGATTGTCGTATGAACGACGTAGGCTCTGAAAGAACGTGTCCATTAGAGCCTGGGCCTCGTCGGCCAGCACGCCAAAGGTAACCCGCAGACGATGGTTCAGCCAGGGCGACCGTACCAGGTCATACACCGAGCCGGCGGCTCCCGTCTTGGGGTCATGCAGAGCAAACACCACCTCGTCGACCCGAGCATTCACCAAGGCCCCGGCGCACATGCAACAGGGCTCCAAGGTGCAGTACAGCGTGGCCCCGGCCAGGCGCCAACTCTGGCGGTGTGTCCCGGCCTCGCGCAGCGCCAATATCTCGGCATGAGCCGTGGGGTCGGCGTCGGCTTCTTTGCGGTTATGCCCGCGCCCAATCACCTCGCCCTGCCAGACAACCACAGCGCCCACGGGGATCTCTCCCTCGCGGGCGGCCAACTCGGCCTCTTTCAGCGCCTCGCGCATCCAATGTGCGTGATCCATATGCATATCGATTATAGCACAGCGCGACTCTATGCCAAACAGGCGGCCCTGCGTCGCAGAGGCCTGCTGTGACCCTTGTTTATATCGCCATCGCATGGACCCTCGGCCTGATGGCGGGGGCGGCTTTGCATCCCTCGCCTCCGGTCCTGGCCCTGGCGACGCTCTGGGCCCTGGCTGGCCTGCTGCTCGAAGCCGAGCATCCCCACCGTCGGCGCATTGCGACCCTGACCCTGGTGCTGATTCTGGGCGCCTGGCGCTGGCAGATGGCGCAGCCCCGCTTTGGCCCCCACGATCTGGCCAGCTACAACGATCGCGGCATGGTCATGGTCGAGGGCTATGTCTCTGCCGAACCCGACATTCGCAGCTCTCGCACCCAACTCCAGGTCACGGTGGAACGCATCACTCTCGATGACGAGCCTCTCGACGTACGTGGCAAGTTGCTAGCCACGGTATCGCTCTACCCGGCCTATGCCTATGGCGACCGGGTGCGCTGCTATGGCAAGCTCGAGACGCCTCCTATATTAGACGACTTTGACTATCGCGAGTACCTGGCGGCCCGTGGCGTATACTCGCTCATGCGTTGGGCATCCATCGAGCCTCTGCAGGCCTACGGTGGCAACCCCCTCCTGCGCGCCCTATACCAACTCAAGACCACTCTCCGCCACCGTATCGACCGGATCCTGCCCCATCCCGAGGCCGGGTTGCTCCAGGGCATTCTCCTGGGCCTTCGTCACACCTTGCCGCATGATCTGGCCCAGGCGTTCCGCGTCGCCGGACTCAGCCATATCATCGTCGTCTCGGGCTTTCATGTCAGCACCCTGATGCAGGCCTGGTTCTTTGGCAGTCGCCGCTGGATGCACCGCTGGACCAGCCTGGGCCTGGGACTGGGAATGCTCGGGCTCCTGGTGGCATTCATCGGTCCTTCGCCATCGGTGATGCGTGCCGGGCTGGTCGGGGGCCTGTTCATGATCGCGCAGCTCGTGGGTCGCAGGGCAACGCCCCTGGCCAGCCTGGCAGCCACCGCCCTCGTCATGACCGCCGTCAATCCCCTGCTGCTTCACAGTGTGGGCTACCAGCTCTCTTTCGCGGCTACTCTGGCCCTGGTCCTCTTGCAGCCCCGCCTGGCCGAGGGCGTGTACGCACGGCTCTATGGCGGCTCTGACGCCGCCCCTGCCTGGACGCGCATCCTATGGGAGATTCTCCTGACCACCTTTGCCGCCCAGATGGTGACGCTGCCCATCGTCTGGGCCAACTTTCGCCAGATCTCGACTGTGGCGCTGCTGGCCAACGCGCTGGTGCTGCCGGTCCTGCCCCTAATCCTGATCCCGGGCCTGCTCGTGACGTTGCTCAGCCTGCCTGCGCCAGGCCTTGCCCGCTTGGCGGGCTATGCCTTGTGGCTGCCCTTACGTTGGATCACAGAAGTGGCCCGCACTCTCAGCGCCTTGCCTTGGGCATCTATTCCAGTACCCCAGTTGCCGCCGTGGATCGCCTGGGCATTCTATGCCGCTCTATTGGGGATCATACTGAAACGTCCCCTGCGCCGAACCCGCTCTGCCAGGAGAGCAGCCCCCGCATGGCGGCCCCTGGCGGGCTATGCTGCGCTCGCCCTGGCATTGGTTCTCGTCTGGAGCGCCGTGTTCGCACTGCCAGACGACAAGCTGCGGGTCTATATGCTCGATGTGGGCCAGGGCGACGCCATGCTGATCCGCACCCCCGAGGGCCATGTGGTCCTCATTGACGGCGGGCCTGACCCGGTCCTCATGAGCGCGCATCTGGGTCGAAAGCTGGCCTTTTGGGAGCGACGCATCGATATGATCATTGTCACTCATCAGGATGCCGATCATCTGGCAGGGCTGGTACCGCTGGTGGATCGATACCAGGTGGCGCAGATCGTCCAGAGCAGCCCCGTAGCCAGCAGCCTGCTGAGCGCCGAGTGGCGCCGCCGCCTCGATGCTGGCGAGATCGTCGAACATCGCGTTCAGCGTGGTGACGTGCTCCTATTGGGCGACACCCGTCTGTCGGTCTTGCATCCCGCAACCTATCTGGAGCATAATGTCCCCGATGACAATGACAACTCGGTGGTGGTCATGCTGGAGCATGGCAGCTTTCGTATGCTCTTTACGGGCGACATCGAGACACGGGGCGAACGGGATCTCCTGAGCGCCGGGCTGGATCTGTCCGCCACGGTGCTCAAAGTATCGCATCACGGCTCGGGCACATCGTCCACGGCGCCTTTTCTGGCGCGAACCGCCCCACAGGTCGCCGTCATCGGCGTGGGCGCTGATAATCGCTTTGGGCATCCGTGCCCGCTCGTGCTAGAGCGACTGGAGGATCTGGAGGTCCGGGTATACCGCACCGACCAGGTAGGCACCATCGAACTGGCCACCGATGGAAGGCAGCTATGGATCAAGACCGACCGCTAGCGCTCGATCCCTCGCTCAAACCGGGCGGGCTCAGCCAGGTCGTGCCCCTGCTGCAGGTCAGCGATATGGCTAGTGCCCTCGAGTATTACTGTGAGGCTTTAGGCTTTCGGCTGACGGCCACCTGGCCAGAAGGCGAACCGCCCCGCTGGGCGCACATTCTGCGTGAGGGCGTCCATTTCATCCTGACGGTGGACCTGGGCACCAGCAACCGCGAGTTCATTGCCGAAAAAGGGAACGGCGTAGTGCTCTACCTGGTCACCGATCGGATCGAGGCCCTCTATCAGGAGCTGGTGGAGCGGGGAGCCCTCGTCGTTCAGGACATGGTCACATTCGGCGGGCGAACGCAATTCAGTGTGGGCGACGCCGACGGCTATGTGCTGGCCTTTTCCGAGCCCTTTGCCGAGCGCGGTTGAGCCCTGATCGAGCAGCCAGCTCCATCTCAACACCTACACAACCACAGAAGGGAGTTCGTTATGCCCGATCGCGATGCCTTTGATGCCCATGTCGTGCTGATCGACTATAGCAAACCGCTGTTCCCGCCCATGGGCTTTGAGGCTGAGAGATTGGCCGAGGCAGGCGCAAGCTGGGAAGTATGCGAGTGCCGCACCGCCGAGCAGGTGCTCGAGGTCGCCCAAGATGCCGTCGTGGTGGTGCTTCAGTCGGTACGACCCCTGCTCACGCGAGAGGTGATCGAGCAGTTGCCCGCCTGCCGCTGCCTGATCCGCGCGGGCGCGGGGTACGATTGCATCGACGTGGCCGCCGCTACCGAGCACGGCATCATGGTGTGCAACACGCCCACCTACTGCGTCGATGAGGTGGCCGACCACGCCATCGCCCTCCTGCTCGACTGTCTGCGGCACGTATCCCGTTTGGATCGGGCCATGCATCGGGGCGAGCAGCCGCATCGCGAGCCGGGGCGGACGCGCCGTATGCGCGGGGCGACCCTGGGCATTATCGGTTTTGGGCCCATTGGCCGCCGGGTGGCCCAGAGCGTCCAGGGCTGGGACATGGATATCGTGGCCTATGACCCCTATGTGTCTCAGGAGCAGGCCGATCCCCTGGGGGTGCAAATGACGAGCTTTGATGCGCTGCTGGAGCGCTCTGACTTTATCACTATCCATTGCCCACTCACGCCCGAAACCTATCATATGCTGGACGATGAGGCCTTCTCCAAGATCAAGCCGGACTGCATCCTGGTAAACGACGCGCGGGGCGCCATCGTGGATGAGGCGGCGCTCATCCGCGCGCTAGAGAGTGGGCGCCTGTGGGCGGCCGGGCTGGACGTCACTGAGCAAGAGCCCCTGCCCGAGGATTCGCCCTTGCGCCGCATGGAGGATGTGGTTCTGACGCCCCATGTGGCGGCCTATTCGCCCGACTCGCGAGCCGACCTGTACGAGGAGATCTGCGAGGTGTGCATCGACGTGGTGCAGGGCCGCATACCGCGCTTTGTCGTCAACCGTGAGGTGCTCGACCACCTGCGCCCGGCCCACTGAGGCGCAACGCGCACGAGGGGCGAGTGCGCACTCGCCCCTCGTCCTTTTCCCTTGCCGACGGCGTCAGGCCACGCTCGTCTCTGGTACATCGTTCTCGGCCGGCTCTGGCTCGGTCCGGCGAAAGACCAGCGCCTTGCGGTCGGCATCCAGCTCGGCATAGACCGTATCGCCCGTGCCAAAGGCGCCCTCCAGCAGGCGCTGGGAGAGGGGGCTCTCCACATAGCGCTGAATGGCGCGCCGCATGGGCCGCGCGCCCAGGTCGCGGTCAAAGCCCTGTTCGGCCAGCCACCGCTTGGCGGTATCACTCACTACCAGGGTGATCTCTTGCTCCGTCAGCCGCTCTCGCAGCTCCTTGAGCTGGATATCGACGATCTTGACCATGTCATCCAGCGTGAGGATGTTGAAAATGATTGTCTCGTCGATGCGGTTGAGAAACTCGGGACGAAAGGTCCGCTTGAGGGTGCTGGACACCCGCTCGGCGAACTGGGCGTCCTCCTCATCACCGCTCAACCCGAGAAAGCCCAACGACCCGCTCTTGCGGTCGGCCAGGCTCGTGCCAATGTTCGAGGTCATGATGATCACCGTGTTACGAAAGTCCACGATGCGTCCGTGCCCATCGGTGAGGCGCCCCTCTTCGATGATCTGCAACAGCGCGTTCCAGACCTCCGGATGGGCCTTTTCGATCTCGTCGAACAGCACCACGCGATAGGGCCGGCGCCGTACAGCCTCGGTCAGTTGTCCGCCCGCATCATAGCCCACATAGCCTGGCGGCGCGCCCACAAGACGCGAGACGGTATGGCGCTCTCCGTACTCGCTCATATCCATCTGGATCAGCGCGTCCTCATCATCAAACAGGAACTCGGCCAGCGCCTTGGCAAGCTCGGTCTTGCCCACGCCCGAAGCGCCGAGAAAGATAAAGCTCCCGATGGGGCGCTCGGGGTCCTTGAGCCCGGCCCGCGCCCGCCGGATGGCATCCGCGACAGCCATGATGGCCTCTTCCTGGCCGACGATGCGCTGCCGCAGATGGTCCTCCATGCCGAGGAGGCGGTTCGTTTCAGCTTCTTGCATGCGGCTGGCAGGGATGCCGGTCCACATGGCCACGATCTGGGCCACATCATCCACATCCACCACCTCGTCGATCCCCTTTTCCTGCTGCCAGGCAGCGCGCCCTGCGGTGAATTCGATCTCTTTTTGTAGCCGTTCGCTGCGAAGCTGGGCCGCCGCTTCATAGTTGCGTTCCTGGCCTGCGGCCTCTTCCTTCTGTGATAGCTCGGCGAGCTCCCGGCGCAGCACCTTGAGCTCTGGCGGAAGGCTGTGGATTGTGATGCGCAGCCTGGACGCCGCCTCGTCGATCAAGTCGATGGCCTTGTCAGGCAGCTTGCGATCGCGCACATAGCGGTCCGATAGCCGCGCCGCGGCCACCAGCGCCTCGTCGCGGATCTCGACCTGGTGATGCTGCTCGTACCGATCTTTGAGGCCGCGCAGCATCTCGATGGTCTCCTGGACGCTGGGCTCCTCCACAAAGACCGGTGCAAAGCGGCGCTCCAGAGCGCTATCCCGCTCGACATATTGCGTATACTCGTCCAACGTGGTGGCGCCCACGCACTGCAACTCGCCTCGCGCCAGGGCCGGCTTCATCATATTGGAGGCGTCAATGGCGCCTTGGGCCGCGCCAGCTCCCACTACGGTATGGAGCTCGTCGATAAAGAGGATGATCTCGCCCTGAGCCTGCTCCACCTCTTCGAGCACGCTCTTGAGGCGCTCCTCAAACTCGCCGCGAAAGCGCGCCCCGGCCAGCATGGCCCCCAGATCCAGCGATATGATGTGCTTGTTTAGCAGGGGCTCGGGCACGTCTCCCTCGATGATCTTTTGCGCCAGCCCCTCGACGATGGCCGTCTTGCCGACACCCGCATCACCAATCAGCACCGGGTTGTTCTTGGTGCGCCGCGAGAGCACCTGGAGCACGCGCATGATCTCTTGATCGCGGCCAATCACGGGATCGAGCTTGCCGCTGCGAGCTGCCTCGGTCAGATCGCGGCTGTACTTTTGCAGCGTCTTCCAGCTCACCTGTTCACGGGTCTCACCCGCTGCCTTGCCCTTTTCGGCCTTGGAGAGGGCGTCGCTCAGATTCTGATAGTTCACACCGGCGTCGTTCAGAATATGCGTAGCAGCGCTATCCCGGTCGCTCAGAGCCGCCAACAGCAGATGCTCCGTCGAGATATCCTCGTCACCCAGGCGAACCGCCTCTTCATTAGAGCGATCCATCAGGCGCTTGACTCGGGGGGTGATATAGACCTGCGGCGGTTTGGACATGCCAGCGGCCGCCACTTTGGGGCTCGCCTTGAGCACGTCGTCCAGGCGTCGCCGAATCCGGTCCGAGTCGGCCTCTAGCTCGTGTAACGCACGATGCACGGGGCCCTCTTCCTGCTCTAGCAACGCCAATACAATATGTTCGGTATCGAGCTGCGAATGCCCGTGCCGCATCATCAACTCGTAGGCATAGGTGACGGCATCCTGCGCTCGGTCAGTAAAACGGTCGAATCCTGGCATTCTACACCTCATAAGCAGAGCCCGTTTGTGGGCCAGCATAAAGATAATATCATCGATAGGGATGGGCGCACTCTGCCCGTTCGCCCATCCCCTGGTTTTGCTCATATAACGGCAGACTACACGAGTACATCAGGCAGAGCCGCTATGATCAGGATGCTACCTCGGGCTGTGCCTCCGACAGACGCTCAAAGACATAGTCCGTTCCATCGAAATCCACATAGATGGCATCACCCTCGGCAAAGCGCCCGCTGATCAGCTCTAACGCCAACGGGTCCTGAAGCCGCTTCTGTATAGTGCGGCGCAAGGGCCTGGCGCCATAGATCGGATCAAAGCCTTCATCGGCCAGGGCCTCGCGCGCCTGCTCGGACACCTCCAACGAGAGCCGCCGATCGGCCAGCAGATCCCGGAGATATTGGAGCTGGATGTCGACGATCTGACCCAGATGCTCACGGGTGAGGCTGTGAAAGATGATCGTATCATCCACACGGTTGAGAAACTCGGGACGGAAATGCTGTCGCAGAGCTTCCATCACGCGCCGCTGCATCTCTTCTTCCTGGGTGCCGCCCAGCTCGGTGATCCACTGGCTGCCGATGTTCGACGTCATGATGATCACGGTATTGCGGAAATTGACGGTGCGCCCCTTGCCATCGGTCAGGCGCCCCTCGTCCAGGATCTGCAAGAGGACGTTGAATACCTCAGCGTGCGCCTTTTCGATCTCGTCGAACAACACCACCGCATAGGGGTGCCGGCGTACGGCCTCGGTCAACTGCCCGCCCTCGTCATAGCCCACATAGCCTGGCGGCGCGCCGATCATGCGGGCCACCGTGTGGCGCTCCTGGTATTCGCTCATGTCCAGCCGGATCATGGACCGCTCATCGTCAAAGAGAAACTCGGCCAGCGCCCGGGCCAACTCGGTCTTGCCGACGCCCGTCGGCCCCAGGAAGATGAACGCCCCGATGGGCCGGTTAGGGTCCTGCAAGCCAGAGCGGGCGCGCCGCACCGCATTCGATACAGCGATGACGGCCTGCCCCTGACCCACAACCCGCTGGTGCAGGCGCTCCTCCATGTGGAGCAGCTTTTGCATTTCGCTCTCGAGCAGGCGCGAGACGGGGATCCCCGTCCAGCGACCCACGATCTCGGCGATATCCTCTTCGGTCACCTCCTGCTGGAGCATGGCCTGCTCATCACGATGGGCAGCCATCTCGGCCTCACGCGCAGCAAGATTCTGCTCCAACTCGCGAATGTCACCATAGCGGAGACGCGCAGCCCGCTCCAGGTCACCCTGGCGCTCGGCGATCTCGGCCTGGTTACGCAGATCCTCCAGGCGCGCCTGCAACTGCTGTGTCTCTTCGATAGACTCACGCTCTCGCTCGTAGCGAGCCCGAAGGGCATCCAGCTCTTCCTTTACATCGGCGATCTCTTGCTGGATGCGTTCCAGTCGCTCTTTGGAGGCCTCATCACGCTCTTTCGAGAGGGCCTGCTGCTCAATCTGCAGCTGCATCAGCCGCCGCGCGCGCTCATCGATCTCGCGAGGCGAGCTATCGATCTCCATGCGCAGCCTGGCAGCCGATTCATCGACCAGGTCGATGGCCTTGTCCGGCAGGAACCGGTCCGAGATGTAGCGATCGGATAGAGTCGCCGCCGCGATGAGCGCGGCATCTTGGATGCGCACGCCGTGATGCACCTCATAGCGCTCCTTGAGGCCACGCAGGATGCTGATGGTATCCTCTACGCTGGGCGGCTCGACAAAGACCGGCTGAAAGCGCCGTTCCAGCGCCGCATCGGTCTCGATATACTTGCGATACTCGTTGATCGTTGTGGCGCCGATGGCGTGCAACTCGCCACGCGCCAGCATCGGCTTGAGCATGTTGGACGCATCCATGGCGCCCTCGGCCGCACCAGCTCCTACGAGGGTGTGCAGCTCGTCAATGAACAAAACGATCTGGCCCTGGGCCTCTTGAATCTCCTTGAGCACGGCCTTGAGCCGCTCCTCAAACTCGCCCCGATACTTGGCGCCCGCAATGAGCGAGCCCAGGTCCAGGCCCACGATGCGCTTGTCGCGCAGCCCCTTGGGCACATCCCCGGCGACCACGCGCTGGGCCAGGCCTTCGACGATGGCGGTCTTGCCGACGCCCGCCTCTCCCACCAGCACCGGGTTGTTCTTGGTGCGGCGGGAGAGAACCTGGATCACACGCCGGATCTCTTCATCGCGACCGATGACCGGGTCCAGCTTGCCATCGCGAGCCAGATCGGTCACGTCACGGGCATACTTTTCCAGGGCCTGATAGGTCCCTTCGGGATTCTGGTCGGTGACCCGCTGCGATCCCCGAATCTCGCCCAGGGCCTTGAGCACGGTCTCTTCGCTCACGCCGTGGCGGCTCAAGAACTGGCCTACAAAGCCCTGCGCATCCAGGCTACCCAAGAGCAGGTGCTCGGTAGAGATATACTCATCACGCATGCTGCGGGCCTTTTCCTCAGCCCGGCGCAGCACATTGCTCAACTCTTGCGACAGGTAGCGCTGGGCTTGACCATGGGCCTGCGCACGGCTCTCCAATCGACCCCTGACATCCTGGATCATCTCGCGCAGGGGCGCATTCAGCTTGAGCAGAACCTGGGGCACCACGCCCTCTTGCTGCTCCATTAGAGCCAGGAGCAGATGCTCAGGCTCGATCTGCGCATGACGATACTCTGTGGCTGATTCTTGTGCCGCCAGAATCGCCTCCTGCGCCTTTTGTGTATAACGCTCTAGATTCATGGTCATGAACTGGTTTCCTTCTAGCTATGGAATCTCTTTTGATCTCTACTAGTAACGTGTGATGGCCGCAATACCCCCCGCTTGGAGCAGGTCGGGATTTTCGCGCACAATACTCACCTGAGCGCCCGTCTGGGCCGCCTTGTGAATCGAGACATTGACCACGTCGGGGGTATCGTCCAGGTAGGCTCCCTGACACAGGGGACATTGATCAAGTCTCTCCAAGAGAGCAGAGCCGCAATCACGACAGAGGTATCCGCTCACATGAAAAGTCTCATCCACCAGGAGCAGACGAACCCGCCCCTGATGCAGTTCAAACAGGGTATCGTGCAATCCGGTCACGCCAAACCCACCCTTGGACGCCTCGGTGATGGCCTGCTCGACATGCCGCTTCTGCATCTCCAAATCCACTTCCTGAACAATATCCAGCGACTTGCCGAGAATCTCGTTGGGATTGGCGCCCACATCCACGCTGAACTCGCCAATGATCTGCTCCAGCAAAGGCTTGGGCATCAGTTCCTTGATCTGCGCCAGAACCTCGGGGCTTCCACCCAGCATCAGGCGCCGGCTGCCAGTGCTTTTAGTAAACTTCTGAATGAGCTCGATCCCATACTTGAGATTGTGCAAGGCCAAGTTGTCTTCATGGCGCTGATAGCCCGCCGCCGACCACCCTCCCTGCTTGTGGCGCTTGAGCTCCTCACCAAAGGCCTCGGTCTTGGACTGAATCCTGCCCCATGCCACTGAAAAGAGGCGCAACCGTTCGCGATCCAGCACAGCCACATCGTACTTGCCCAGGCGGCTGCCGATATCGGCCAGCATGCGCACATGTGGCCTCTCTGTATAGGTAACCCGCGTGTTCGGCGCAATGGCCAGCGGGATCACGCTCAGGATTTCGTTCCCGGCCACAAAGATGGCCATGCCACGGGACTGCCAGTCATACTCGAAATCCAGATAGCGGCGCACCGCGTCGATTTCTTGCGCCGCCACTTGATACAGTTCTGCAGATCGATCACGCAACATCAGGCGCACGGCATCTTTGGACTTGTCTGACAGGTCGGTATCCAGATAGACACTCAGCGTCGGCTCGCCCTCATAGCTAAGTAATGACTGTAGTTGTTGGTCCATCATCATGATCGTACTCCTCCTCTGTATCTGGAGTGAGCTCTCTCGCCGACACATTGATTACAGGACGGTCTCGATCGGGCTGCAACTCGGCTTCCAATCGTCTGATCTGCTCTTGAAGCTGCTCGATCTTTTTCTGAGCGCCTTCCCTTTCTCTTTCGAGTTCGTCTTGCAGCATTGCCAGCTTCCTAGACATGTTCAGAATCACCTCGACGCCCGCCAGATTTACCCCCAGTTCTTCCGTCAGGCGAGCGATCCTGCGCACCATCTCGAGGTTCCGCCGTGAATAGAGCCGGATGCGACCTTCGGTCCGGGTGGGTTTGACGAGGCCCAACCGCTCATAGTAGCGCAGCGTCTGCGGGTGTAGGCTAACCAGCTTGGCAGCTACGCTGATGACATAGGCTGGCTCATCATAGGGCACCTGATCTTCATTGATAAAATCGCTCATATGATCTCTCCTCACAATACGCTCTCGTCACAGCTCTCATGCCCATAGCGTAACCCGCGGCGCGCGCCCTCCCTCTACTGCTCCCGCATGGCGGCCAGCTCGCCAAAGAGCTCTTTTTCCCTCTCTGACAGGCCGGTGGGCAACACAGGCTGCACCTCGACATAAAGGTCTCCAAACTGATCCGGCTTGCGGAGCACGGGCATGCCCTGGCCTCGCAGGCGAAAGCTCTGGCCGGTGCGGGTGCCCGCCGGAATCCGGAGTGACACACGCCCCTTGAGCGTGGTTACAACCACCTCGCCGCCCAGAACCATGGTATACAGATCCACGGGCAGGGTCATGCGCAGATCATCCCCCTCACGCTGATAGCGTGAGTGCGGCAGCACCTGGATCTTGAGATACACGTCGCCAGAGGGTGCCCCCTGGCCGGGCTGTCCCTCGCCGGCAATACGGACCCGCGAGCCCGTGTCAACCCCGGCAGGGATCTTGACCTCAAGGCGCCGGTCACCCACCTGCAAGATGCGAGTTGTGCCATGATAGGCCTCTTCTAGGGTCACCTCTACGGGATGCTCCACATCATGCCCACGCATCGCTCGAGGCTGTTGCTGAAAGCCGGTACGCGTGCCCGTGGCGCCACGTCCAAAGATTGACTCGAAAAAGTCAGAGAATCCCCCCTGCCCGAACAGGTCCTCCATATCGCCATATTCGGTATAAACCCGCTGGCCGCCACCAGGCGCCCTGCCGCCGGGCGCGGCGCCACCACCCGCAAACCACTGGCTCCAGTCAAAGCCGCCAGGCTCGCCGCCAGTCTGCTGATAGCTCTGCCAGTTGGCTCCCAGACGGTCGTACTTGCTCCGCTTCTCGGGATCGCGCAAGACTTCATGGGCCTCGTTGATCTCCTTGAAGCGGCGCTCGGCGTCCGGATCGTTGGGGTTCACATCCGGGTGGTGCTTGCGCGCCAACCTGCGGTATGCTCTTTTGATATCCTCGGATGAGGCATCCTTCTCCACACCGAGGATGCGATAATAGTCCTTGTACTCCATTCAGCATTCGCTCCTATAGGCCGATCAAACGCTCCAGGAGCGGGAATCGTCCCGCAGCGCCTGGCCCGGCTTGTGACTCTTTGTCTCCATTATACTTCACAGAAGCTGTGCTGTCAATCAACTTGCGTCGTTATGACTCAACTTTTATGATAGATATGCAATATAACGCTTGACAACAGGCCTTGAGTTTGCTACAATAGTGGGTGTAGGAGATCCATTCAACACTGTTTCCATGGAGGTTGTTATGGATAGGGCTAGAGCAAGAGAGCACCGTTCGATGATTCCCTTTGATATCGAAAATCAGCTTTCTGAGGATTCGTGGCGGCAAGCCAGGTCGTGGAGGATGACGAGAGACGATTTCCTGGCCACCGATATGTACGAGACCGAGGAGGGCTTGGTGATCGAGGTGGTGCTGCCAGGCATCGATCCAGATGACATCGAGGTCAGCGCTATGGGTGATACGCTGACACTCCAGGGAGAGATCAAGAAGCCCGATCCGGAGAAGGTGACCTATCTGACGCAGGAATGCAGCTATGGTCGTTTCCGTCGGACTATCCAGCTCCCCCAGATGATGTCATCGGATGTAGAAGCCACAATGGAAAAGGGTATTCTACGCATTCTCGTAGCCAAGCCAGAGGGAGAGCGACTTCGCAATATCAAGGTGACGGAAAAAAAGTCGCAGCAGGAACAAGAAGCATAGGAGGTAGTGGATATGTCCCTCACAAGGTGGGAGCCTTTCAAGGACCTGATGACGTTGCGTGAGGCCATGGATCGCCTATTCGAGGATAGCTATGTGCGCACAGGACCACGTTGGGTCACAGCGCGGGATATCGCCCGCTGCGACCTGGCGCTTGATGTCTATGCTACGGATGAAGAGGTCGTTATACAGGCCGCTGTGCCAGGTTTGGGCCCCGATGATGTGCATATTACTATAGAGGGTGACACAGTCACGATCCGTGGCGAACTGCCTACGCCCATGGAGAATGTCAATTACATCGTGCAGGAGCGCTCTTATGGGGCGTTCCAGCGCCAGTTGCGCATGAACATCCCGGTGGATGCCGAACGCGCCGAGGCTAGCTTTGAGAACGGTGTATTGACCCTCGTCATCCCCAAGAGGGAAGAGGTCAAACCTCGTACGATTGAGGTCAAGAGCAAAGAGTAAGCTATAGATAGTAAAAAAACCCGACGCGGTGCACCGCGTCGGGTTTTTTTCGTGCAAGAGCACGCCTTTGTTCTCGTCTAGTACATGCCCATACCAGGACCGCCACCGCCGTCTGCCGGCATTGGCGGCTCAGGCTCGGGGATATCGGTGATGAGCGCCTCGGTGGAGAGGATCATGGCCGCAATCGACGCCGCGTTCTCGACGGCCGAGCGCGTCACCTTGGCCGGGTCGATG
>SLPC01000094.1 GCA_007132185.1 Anaerolineae bacterium
CGCGTCGCCGAGGGCACAACCCTGGGCGAGTTGCTGGAACAGATCGCTCTGCCCACAACAGAGCGTGGTATCACCTTTATTGATGGCCAGCTGAGCGCCATGCCCGGCTTGCAGCCCGATCTCGATCATGTGCTGCAGGACGGCATGCGCATCGGGATGTTCGACCTCAAGAGCATGTGGCCCTTTCAGTACCGTCACGGCGCCAGCATGATCCCCGAGCTAGCGCAGGCTATGGATGAGAAGGGCCTGCATCACAGCTACGAGTAGGCAGCGCGCGCCTGGTATGGGTCGGCCCAGCGGTCCCGCCCCAATCGCGTCTCAGCCTCTCCCGCGTCGCCTATCTCCAACGCGTCAGGATCGTCTCACGCTGAAAAATGCGTACCGTGAGCCAGAGGATCCCCGCGTTGAGAGCGATGATGATCGGCGTGACCCAGAGCAGCGTCGAGGTGTCCAGATAGACGCGCCCCATCAGGACGAGGAGGCTGGCCCCGATCAACGGCACCAGCAGCAGGGCGCTGATCTGCTGGGCGGCGCGGGGGTCATTCACCCGAGACGAAGCGATAACGCCCCCGGCGCCCGAGATCAGGGCAAAGAGCGGGCTGTGGATCAGCATGCCGATGGTCCAGATGGGACGTATCAGGTAGAGAAACACCGGGCGGGAAGCCAGGAAATAGATGCCGACGGCGGTCAGGAGATAGCTCACCCAGGCTGCGACGATGGCCGGCAAGACGGCGCCCAGGATCTTGCCGATGAGGAGTTCGGAGGTGCTGATGGGCGTGGCCAGGATCGGCTCCAGGCTGCGGGTCTCTTTTTCGCCGATGATGCTGTAAGAGGCGATGTACACCGGTAGCGAAACCGGGATGATCAGCAGGTAGAACATGTACTGATCGTTGAGCAGGGCCAGGGTGCGATCCTCGGTATCCATCTCTGCCAGGGCTGGCGGCAAGCCAGGGGTGCCGTCCGGGACGAGGGGATCCGACACCTGCTCGGGGGCATACCGAAACGCGGCCGCCGTGCCCAGGATCATGGCCACCATCACCAGGGGCAGCAGGAACATCATGCCCAGCACCATCTTGTTCTTGCGCATATCGAGCCACTCTTTGCGCGTGATGACACGAATGCGAGACAGGTTCATGCCGCCGCCTCCCTTGACTCGGCCATCAGGTCAAAGTAGACCTGCTCCAGAGAGTGAGCCTCTTCCTCTAGATACTGGACGGCGGCGCCGGCCGCCACGAGAGCGCGCACCAGGTCGGGGTTGTGCGTCTCGGGCTCATCCAGCGCCACCCGCAGCCCGCTCTCCAGGGGCGTGACGCTCCTGACAAAGGGCAGCGCCGCAACAATGTCCTCGAGGGCAGGCGTCATCTTGGCCAGGCGCACCCTCACCGAGCGGCCATAGAGGCCGTGGCGCAGGTTGGCAGGCGTATCGACGCGTATGAGGCGCTGTCGGATCACCGCCACCCGATCGCACAGGCGGTCGGCCTCATCCAGGTTGTGGGTACACAAAAAGATGGTGCGGCCCTCGCCTCGCAGCTCGTCGACAAAATCGCGCACGACGCGGGCCGCCTCGGGGTCCAGGGCGGCGGTGGGCTCGTCCAGAAAGAGGGCCGGCGGCTCGTGCAAGAGGGCTCGAGCGATGGCCAGCTTTTGCTGCATGCCCTTGGAAAAACCGCCCACAGGCTCGTCGCGGCGGTCCCACAGCTCGAGCAGTGTAAGGTACCTGCGCACCTGGCCCGGCACATCCTCGACACCGTGCAGCTCGGCATAGATGCCCAGATTCTCCACGGCGGTGAGGCGCGGATAGAGACCGGGCGCCTCTGTGAGCAAACCCACCGAAGCGCGCACCTGGGCATCGGCGGAACCGATCTGGTGGCCATTGACCCAGGCTGTGCCTCCGGTGGGCGCGACAAGGGTGGTAAGCATGCGCACGGTCGTGGTCTTGCCGGCGCCGTTGGGCCCCAGAAAGCCAAACACCTCGCCCTGGCGCACCTCGAGGCTCACGTCATCCACGGCCAGATTGTCGCCAAAGCGTTTCGAGAGCCCTTTGGCACGGATCATGGACGCTCCTCTCATGGCGACATACTGGAACGGCACGATAAGAGTAAGATCAGATTGCACCAGAGTCAACCCTACCGGACGGAATCGCGCGCCCGTCGTATTGGGCCTCTGGCGCATGCAACCTGTCCACGATCAGGGACAATCGCGGTATGGGCAACGTGTGGAGGGATGACCATGCAGGATGGGCTAACATAGAAAGGGTGACCCCGCAAAGTCGCCCTGGCAACCAGTCACACTATGGGTAGGAAACTACTCTTCCTCTTTCTTTGATTCTTCGTCCGATTCTTGGTCCCGCTCGATGCCCAGGCTCTCGAGGATCGACTCCCAGGCTGACTCGAGAGAATCACCCACCGACGAGTCCCAGCGCTCCTCACCGACTTTGTCCATCTCGCGCAATCTCGCATCGCACACATCAACGAGCGCGCAGAGCCTCTCGTTCTCCCTGTGCAGCTCCGAGGGCGCCTCTTCGCCGAGTTCCTCTTGCTGTTTCTCTACTTGTTGCTGCTGTCGTTGCCACTCTTCTCTTTGCCTTTGAAGCCTCTGCTTGAACAACTCGTAATTAGCCATGGCGGTCTCCTTCTCTATGGTGCACCAGGGCACCGTCACCAGCCCTCGTGGTCACGTTGCCTGGAGCAGGCGTATAAAGCGACCAAGGTCTACGCGAAAGCCACACCAGCAATAAAACCACAGAAGGGCATCGGGCGCCTGGGATGGCCTTTACCTATGCTCGCACAGCGGCAACCGGCGTTGATGACCCAAGGTCACGATACCAGTCTAGCATTCTTGGGGAGCCAGGTCAAGATTGGAGCGCCAAAAGTATGGCGGCTGTACGACATTTGGGTTCGAGTCAGAACAGGAGTACAATTACCGGCATCATCCGTGTTGTCTTTCTGGTTATCCAAGAGACAAAATGTTTCCTGTAAAAGGAGGTCTATACTGAAAGATATACGAGACACATCCTCATCACTCACGGCCCCACCTGTGGGGCAAGCAGCACGGTGCTATTTCGATCCGTGTACCATCAACCAGGAGAGTAGAAATGCCGCAGAAGCATACGCGTAGAGAGTTCATCCGTCTGACCGGACTCGCCACAGCAGGCGTTGCTCTGGCAGCCTGCGCCCAGCCCGAGGTGGTTGAGAGAATCGTCACCGAGACGGTGATCGTCGAAAAAGAGGTCGAGAAAGAAGTCACCGTCGTTGTCGAAGCAGAGGCAGAGGCGCCGGTGGTTGACGAAGAGCCAGCTGCCCCGGTGGGCAAGTACAACGAGTCGCCCATGCTGGCCGAACGCGTGGCCAACGGCGAGCTTCCGCCCGTGGACGAGCGCCTGCCCGAAGAGCCCCGCGTTTGCCCGGTGCATGATGAGATCGGCCAGTTTGGTGGCGATCTGATGGTGTCTTCGTTGACATCGAACTTGCTGGGTGACGATGGTCTGCGGGCCATGGATGTCCCCAATCAGCTCGGCATCTCGCAGGACCTGACCCGCCCCATCCCCCACATGCTGCGGGACTGGGAGATGAGCGATGACATGACAGAGATCACCTGCTACATGCGCAAAGGCATGAAGTGGTCTGATGGTCATCCGTTTACCACCGAAGACGTCAAGTTCTGGTTCGAGGACATTATTCTCGACACCGAGATCACGCCGGTGCCCAACATCCTCTTCCGCCCGGCCGGCGAGATAATGAGGATCGAGATCATCGACGACTATACGTACAAGTACACATTTGCCGTCTCGCACCCCGGTTTCCCACTGGTATGTATGGCACACAGGTATGGCTTTGGCCACAATCACTTTGCGCCGGCCCACTACCTGAAACAGTTCCATATCAAGTACAACGATCAAGCCAACGATCTCGCCAAGGATAATGGCTTTGATTTCTGGTACCAGAACTTTGGTCGCGAAAACAACCGCTTCCAGAGCATCGACCGACCCAAGATGGAGTGCTACATTCCCGTGCGTGACACGCCCACCATGGCGTTCCACGAGAGGAACCCGTACTACCACGCCGTGGACCCCGAAGGCAACCAGCTCCCTTACATCGATCGCATGCTGATGGACCGCGTGGCCGACCTGAGCGTTCTGGATGCCAAGACGGTGGGCGGCACCTATGACTTTGCCGCACAGCAGTTGCGCATCCTGTTCTTTGCCACCTATGCCGAAGGCGCGTCCGATAATAACGCCCACATGCTGCTGTGGGAATCGGGCAAGGGTAGTGAGGTAGTCTATAACGTCAACATGAACTGGGAAGACGACGAGTGGCGCGAGGTATTCTCCGATGACCGCTTCCGCCAGGCGCTGTCCTTGGCCATCAATCGCAAGGACATCAACGACGTCATTTACTTTGGCAACGCCTCCGAGACCCAGTTGACCGTCATCCCCACCTCCCGGCACTACAAGCCCGAGTACGCCGAGGCCTATGCCGAGTTCGATCTGGATCGGGCCAACGAGCTGTTGGACGAGATGGGCCTGGAGTGGAACGCCGCTGGCACCCATCGCCTCTGGCCTGAGAGCAAGGAACCGATCATCATCGCCTGGGATCTGGTCGAGACCGAGACGCCCAAGGGCCCCATCACCGAGCTGGTGGAAGAGTACTGGAAGGTGATCGGCATCGAGATCCGCTGGCAGTCGGTGACCCGAACCCTGCTGAGCCAAAAGATCCTGGCCAACGAAGAGCCGATGTCCCTGTGGCACGGCGACGAGACGGCCGACGTACTGTTCCTGCGCCGTCCCAAGTTCTTTACGCCGCTAGACGGCGACGAGAGCTGCTGGGGCGTGCTGTGGGGCCGCTGGTACAACACCGGCGGCGAGATGGGCGAAGAGCCCCCGCAGATGATCAAGGATCTGTACGACTATATGGATGACTATATCCGCACCGACTCGGACGAGTCGGCGGCACGCGTGCTCGAGAGCCAAGCGGAGCATGTCTGGACCATCGGCGCTATCGGCAATGCGCCGCATCCGCTGTTCGTGCGCAACAACCTGATCAACGTCAGCGAGACCGGCGGCTTTTGGACGTGGGACTCCCTTTGGTCGTTCCCCGAGCACCCAGAGCAGTGGTTCTTTAAGCAGAGCTAGGCGTTTGAGACAGGTAGAAAGCAACTGATGAGAGATAGCCGCCCATAGGGGCCCTGTCCACAGATCAGACAGATGAACCGCCCCCCAAGGGGACATACTCCCTGCGGGGGGCGGTCTGTGCCGAAAGACGTTGCCTCGCGACATATTCTGCAAACGGCGGTGATGCCGTTTTGTGGCAGCGACGCTATGTGGTATACTCGCCCCTTGTGACATAAAAGGAAAGGCGGTGCCCCCATGACCGATAAGCTACAAGGCTGGAACCCTGACCTAAAGACGGACGTAGCCGATATTCGCCCGGGCGATACCGTACGCGTGCACCTGCGCATCGTGGAGGGTGACCGCGAGCGCGTGCAGGCGATCCAGGGCGTCGTTATGCGCATGCGCGGCGAGGGCGTGAACGCGACCTTTACCGTGCGGCGTATTGCCGCTCACGGCATTGGCGTCGAGCGCACGTTTCCCCTCCATTCGCCTCGACTGGAGCGCATCGAGATTCTGCGCCGAGCCAAGGTGCGCCGCGCACAGCTCTATTACCTGCGCAAGTATCGCGGCAAGGCGGCCCGCCTGAAGGAAGACCGCTCCATGTACGAGCGGGGCAAAAAGTAGGCCCACCGATCGGAGGGGCCCTTGGCTTTTACCAGCAGTCTGCTGACAGACTCTACACCCACGCTGGCACAGGAGCGCATCCTCTGGCAGCAGGGCTATGAGTGCATTGCGGGAATGGATGAGGCGGGTCGCGGCGCATGGGCAGGGCCCGTGGTCGCGGCCGCTGTCATTCTGCCGTATGACCAACCCGACCTTGACGACCTCCTCTCGCCGGTGCGCGATTCCAAGCTGTTGGCGCCCCACCCCAGAGATTGCTGCTATGACCTGGTGCTGGAGCACGCCCTATGCTGGGGCGTGGGGGCCGTACCCGCCGCCGAGATCGACTGCATCGGGATCGTGCCGGCCACCCGCCTCGCCATGCGGCTGGCCATGGAGTGCCTGCCCATACCGCCTGCCTATCTGCTGATCGACGCCCTGCACCTGGACCGAGTTCCAACGCCGCAACGGGCCATTATCAAGGGCGATCGCACCTGCCTCTCGATTGCGGCAGCCTCCATTATCGCCAAGGTCACACGTGATCGGATGATGCGGGAGATGGACGCTACGCACCCCGGCTATGGCCTGGCGCAGCACAAGGGCTATGGCACACCACAGCACCGGCATGCTCTGGCCCGCCTGGGAGCGAGCCCGCTACACCGCCACAGCTTTCGGCCTATCGCGCTGCGGAATGCGCTAGACTGCTATGATTGACCCGCGAACCCCGATCCAGGACGTGTCGCTCGCCTTTTTTGACGTCGAGACCACGGGCCTGAACCCTGCGCTGGGACATCGGGTCGTCGAAATCGGCATCGTGTGTAGCATAGGCGAGGCGATCCTTGTCGAATACCAGCAATTGGTGAACCCGCAGCGTCCCTCGGATCCCGGGGCCCTGCGCGTACATGGCATCACCGACGCGATGGTTCGAGATGCCCCCCTCTTTGCCGACATCGCCGACCGGGTATTAGCCCTGCTGGATGGCGCGGTGTTCGTGGGGCACAACGCGCTGTTCGATATGGGCTTTTTGCGAGCCGAACTGGACCGCGCCCAGCGCCCCCGCCCACGGATCGCGGCCCTCGATACCCTCACCCTGGCCCGCACCTGCTGGTATGCGCCCAGCTATTCGCTGGACAACCTCTGTCGGGGGCTCGGCATCCGCAAGCAGGGACACCGGGCGCTTGGCGATGCCCAGGCCACGCGCCAGCTCTTTATGCAGATTCGTGATGCGCTGGCCGAATCGGAGGTGCTGACCCTGGGCGACTATTTCGAGGTGCAGGGGCGCAGGCTGGACTGGCGGAGCGTGCGGCGCGTGGCCGAGCCGATGGAGCCGCCGCCAGTGATTCGCGCAGCGATGGAAAGCGGGGCGCTGCTCTGGATCCGCTATGAGGATGCGCGGGGGAGCGCCACCGAGCGCACCGTGCGGCCCATAGAGGTCACGGGCAGGCCGGGCCAGGCTTACCTGAGGGCCTTTTGCTTCTTGCGCCAGAGTGAGCGTACGTTCGCGCTGGAGCGCATCCGCGAGATGCGGGTCGTCGACGACGACAGCGATACCGCGTAGGAGACCGCCATGCCGGAGCTGCCCGAGGTCGAGGCACTGGCCCGTTGGCTGCGCCCACAACTGGTAGGGCAGCGGATCGAGGCTCTCGAGATCCACCGTCCCCTGGTGTTTCGCAGTCTACTGACGGATGTAGAGCCTGCCGAGGTTCTTGCTGGCCGCACGGTGCAGGATGTCACACGCCGGGCCAAGTACCTGCTGATCTCTTTCGAGGACGACCTGTGGCTAGCGGTGCATTTCATGCTGACGGGCAACCTGGAGCCATGTGAGGCCAATGCCCGCGGACGCGGCGGACGCGTTCGCGTCCGCGATTATTACCGGCTCTCCTTCTCCAACGGCCTGACCCTGCGCTACCACGACCTGCGGGGCATGGGCAAGACCTATCTCACCGACGACCTGGCCCAGGTGCCGGGCATGACTGACCTGGGCCCCGATGCCCTGGACAGCGCCCTCACGCTGGAGCGGTTCCTCGAGCGCCTCGGGCCATACCGGGGCGAGATCAAGGGCGTGCTGACCCGCGAGCGGGCGGTGGCGGGTATCGGAAACGCCTACGCCGACGAGATCCTGTTCGCGGCGGGGATCTACCCGTTCCGCAAGCGCACCCAGCTCTCGCCGCAGGAGCTAGAGAATCTCTACACCGCCATGCGGCAGGTGTTGGAGGAGCGGCTGGCCGTGGCCATGGAGAGCCTGCCCCGCACCCACAACATGCACCACCGCGAGGGTCTGCAGGTGCATGGACGACCCGGCGAGCCCTGCCCGCGCTGTGGCGCCCCCATCTCCGAGATCAAGGTCGCGCGCCGCCCCACCCATTTCTGCCGCCAGTGCCAGCCGGGGCTGCTACTGCGGAACTGATCGGGGCCATCCCCTGACGCATACACGCGTATGGTTGCCCCTGGACGCTGGCGTCAACGCCAGGGTGCGGCCCAGTCGGCGGTAAGTATCGCGCCGCGCATGCGCCAGTCGCGCAGGGTCGCCAGCAGCTCCTCGCGCTTTTCCTGCGCCTCGGGCTCGTGCCAGAGGTTGCGCGATTCGCCCGGATCGGTCTCCAGGTCGTACAGGCCGCCGTCGTCATTGCCCAGCAGGTGCACCAGCTTCCAGCGCTCGTCGCGCACCATGGTCATCATCTCGGTGCCGGTGAGGATGCCGTCGCGCACCTGCTCGCTGTAGACATGGGTGCGCAAAGGGCCCTGGGCATTCGCCTCCAGCAAGGGCGTCAGGGAGCGGGCCTCCCAGGATGCGGGCGCCGGTAACCCTGCGAGCTCCATCACCACCGGCGCGATGTCAAACTGCTGCACCAGGGCATCGATCTCTCGACCGCCTGCCCAGCGGTTGGGCGCCCACACGATCAGCGGCGTGCGCGTGATAATGTCGTACATGGTCCATTTCTGGATGTGGCCATGATCGCCCAGGCAGTCGCCGTGGTCCGAGGTAAAGATGACGACGGCGTTCTCCAGATAGCCGCCCTCCTCCAGAGCCGCCAAGATCTCGCCGATCTTTTCATCGATCAGGGTGACATTGGCCATATAGTGAGCCCGCAGGCGTTGCAACTGCTCGGGCGTGGGGTCCAGGGTCCACGAGATCGAGTCGTGGTCCACCTCGACATTGTGCTGGCGCAGCTCTTTGTAGGCCGAGGGCTGGCCCTCCAGGTCGTCAGGGTCCAGCTCGGGCAGGGGCAGCTCGCGCTCGAGATAGGGCTCCAGGTAGCGGGCCGGTGGATCATAGGGCGGGTGGGGTCCGGGAAAGCCGATCTCGAGAAAGAGGGGCTTTTCCGGGGCGGGCTTGGTTCGGAGCCACCAGGTGGCCATGTCGCCCACGAACTCGTCGGACTGGGTGCCGACGGGGAGGTCCCAGGTAAAGGCCCCCAACGCCTCGTCATAGTCGGGGCGCTGGCGGTACTGCTCGCGTTGCTGCTTGACCAGCCCCTGAGCCTGCAGGGCGCAATCCCAGCGGTCGAAAAAGTAGCGTCCCTCGAGGTAGCGGTCCTTGTTCTCCACGACAAAGCGCTCGTGAAAGCCCAGCGGCGTCTCGAACGGGTAGGTGTGCATCTTGCCAATGTTGACACAGTGATAGCCCGAGGCGGCCAGATCCTCGACCCAGGAGTGCCGCCAGAGATCGGCGTTCTTGTTGACGCCGGTGGTGTGGGGGTAATAGCCCGTGAACAGGCTGGCCCGCGCGGGGGCGCAGGAG
The DNA here is from genome assembly GCA_007132185.1 of Anaerolineae bacterium. Classification (GTDB taxonomy): domain Bacteria; phylum Chloroflexota; class Anaerolineae; order UBA1429; family UBA1429; genus UBA1429. The sequence continues at coordinate 9,453 of SLPC01000094.1, forward strand.
GCGGCGGTCACAAAGCTGTTGCTGAAGGATGTGCCCTCGCGCACCAGCCGATCCAGGTGGGGCGTATCCACATAGGGGAAACCCAGGGCGCGGATGGTGTCATAGCGCTGCTGGTCGGTGATGATCAGGATGATGTGCGGTCGCTCATCGGCCATGGAAAACCTCCTCTAAAGATGGGCAGGCATACGCATGTATGCGTCAGGGGCCTACCCCTACCTCGCATGGCTCGTCCTTGCCTGGCTATCGCTCCGTTCACAAGCAGGCATGGTGCCTACCTGCACGGTCTGTCCGACTGGTTGGCACTCTCTAGGGCTACAGGGTCAACAACCCGAGGGCAGAGGCGGGGCCTGCGCCCAAGAACCGACCGCGCTTTAGGGCGGTCACGGGTGCCAGGCGCCGGGTGGTCGTCTCGATCTCACCCTCGCAGTCATGGAGCGGGAACGCGCCCTCCTGCATGTGCAACAACGTCAGATCGGCAGCGGCCCCGGGACCGAGATGCCCGATACTGCCGCCACTACGGGCATCCATGCCCATCCAGGTGGCAGGAGCCACGGTAGCCGCCCGGATTACGTCAACAAGTGGCATGCCCAGGTGCAGGAACTTGGTCAGTGTCGTCACCAGGTCTACGGCGGTCAGCATAAAGCTATAGGTGTGCAGGTCGCTGGAGATGACATCGGGGAGCAGGCCCTGGTCGAGGGCGCGACGGGCGGTGTCCCAGGCAAAGCTGCCCGCGCCATGGGCCACATCCAGGAGCACGCCCCGCTGGCGGGCATCCCATACGGCCTGGCGCACCCGGCCACGGTCATCGAGGATGTTGCCGTCCTTGCCGTGGTAGCAGTGAGTGATGACGTCACCCGGGCGCAGACGCTCGAGCACCGCATCCAGGGGCACGTGCATGCGCGCCTCGCTGCCGATGTGGACCATGAGGGGCTTGTCCACGCGCTCAGCCACGGCAATGGCCCGCTCCAGGGGCTCGGTGGCGGGTAGGGGGCCGACCCGATCCATGCGAGCCTTCAAGCCGAGGATCTCGGGTGCCTGGGCCACCCGCTCGGCCAGGACCTCGTCGATAAAGCGGGGATCCTCCAGCTCGCCGACCTGGTCGCCGATCATGCCCAGCCAGGCGATGTTGAGCAGGGCGTAGAGCTCGGTCTGGGCCGTGTCGATGACCCAGCGCTTGAGACTGGGGTAGGTATAGGCCCCTGCCGAGCCCGCCTCCAGGGCGGTGGTAACGCCGCGGGCCAGACAGCATTGGTCGGCCTCGATGCCATAGTGGGAGACGCCCCAGTGCACATGGACGTGCAGGTCGATAAGGCCGGGGGTGACCAACAGCCCCGTGGCGTCCAGCACCTGGCGGGCGCCCTCGGGCGGCATGTCGGGCTCGACGGCAGCGATGCGCTCGCCGTCGATGGCGATATCCAGCAGAGCATCGACGTCGTGGGCCGGATCGATGACGTGGCCTCCCCGGATCAGGGTATCATACATGGGCGCCTCCGCGGTGGTATGTGTGGCGCCATTCTAGTGCGCTATAACAGGCAACGTCAAGGCCAAGCGCCGGTGAGGCTTGCGCCGCAGCCGGGCGGCGGGTAGGATAGGGGTATCGTATGTTTGCTACACGATAGGAGCGCTATGGAATATCGAACCCTTACCGGCACAGGCATCACCGTCTCGCGGGCGAGCCTGGGCACCATGACCTTTGGCAACGAGACGGATGAGGACACCGCGATCCGCATGCTCCATATGGCGCTAGACGCCGGGGTCAACTGGATCGACACCGCCGATGTGTACACGCGGGGCCGCTCGGAAGAGATCGTGGGCAAGGCTCTGGCCGACAAGCGCGATGACGTGGTTTTGGCCAGCAAGGTGGCCAACTATGTGGGCGGCAACCGCCAGCGCGATGTGGGGCTGCATCGCTGGCATATCCTGCGGGGCGTCGAGCAGAGTCTGGAGCGGCTCAACACCGACCACCTGGACATCCTGTACATGCACAGGCCCGATTATGCCACGCCCATCGAAGAGACGCTTTCGGCGTTCGACACGCTGGTGCAGCAGGGCAAGGTGATGTACGTGGGCATGTCCAACTATGCTTCGTGGCAACTCTGTGAGGCGCGGCTCATCGCCGATGTGAGCAATTGGGCGCCGCCGGTGGTGACGCAGGTGCCCTACAATATGCTCACCCGCGGGATCGAGCAAGAGTGCCTGCCTTTTTGCCGCGCCTTTCAGATGGGTGTCACCGTGTACAACCCGTTGGCGGGCGGGATGCTGACGGGCAAATACAGACCCGAAGACGATCCCGAGGCGGGCACGCGCTTTGGCGACAACACGCTGTACCGGGAGCGTTATGCCAAGGAGGCCAATTTCCGGGCCGTCGAGCGCCTGGAAGAGATTGCCGCTGACGCCAACAAGAGCATGGTCGAGCTGGCCCTCCAGTGGGTGGTCTCTCAGGATGTGGTAGACTCGGTGATCCTGGGGGCGCGCACGCCCGAGCAGCTCAGCGCCAACCTGGCCGCCATCGAAGAGCGCCTCGACGCCGACACGCTGGAAGCGTGCGACGAGGCGTGGGAGATGGTGCGCGGCGCGACGTTCGCCTACAACCGCTAGCGCCCGCCGACGCGCCCGGGCATGAACCGGCCCTCACATCAGGTGTACGACCTGGAGGGCCGGCCATCGCTCGGCCAGAGCCTCGGCCACCAGGCGCCGGTGGCACTGGTCGGGCTGGTGCTCGCTGCACAAGAGGCAGGCCCCGTCCAAGTCATGAAGCACAAGCCGATCGAGGGACTGGCGTTCGTGCACCAGCTCGGCATAGATCGCCTCGTAGCCCGTCCAATCGATGGTACCGTCGCGATAACCCTTGAGCAGCTCCTTGCTGGGGGCCAACTCGGGGATGTGGGCATAGTCGGCGCCGCACAGCTCGCGCAGGAAATAGCGCAGGTCGTCGCGCTTGGCAAAGCCCGCAAGCTGCGAGGTGTTGTTCAGGCGAATGTCCAGGATCCGCCGCACGCCGGCGTCGCGCAGCGCCTCGAAGAACGCCTCGGCACCCCAGCCGGCAAACCCGATGGTGTAGAGGGTGGTCACAGGGCAGGGCTCAACTCATTCTGTTCCATGACGCTTATACCCCCAGCATCTTGCGGGCCTCATCGGGGGTGGCGGGGGCCAGGCCCATGGCATCCAGCAGGTGCACCAGCCGTTCCACCAGCTCCACATTGTCGGCAGCGGGGCGGCCGGGCGCCCAGTAGATGCTGTCCTCAAAGCCAACGCGCAGC
>SLPC01000090.1 GCA_007132185.1 Anaerolineae bacterium
CCAGCAGAGCGGGGTAATCGGGCTGGAGCGCAGCCAGCGCAGCGGCATCGGCCAGGTGCGCCAGCAGCATCCCCATGCGGGGGCCGCGCGCGACGGCCAGCACCTCGGGGTCGCCCAGGGCAGCGGCCATACCCTCGGGCATGGGGCAGGGCTCGGGGGGATCGGCGGGGAAATCCAGGTGTACCTCGTTCCCGACCCGCTGAGCCGTCAGGGTACCGCTGAGCGTCTCGAAACGCAGCATCTCGCTGGGTACCTCCACCTCGCCAAAGAGCACGGCCGCCGTCGCCAGCGTGGCATGTCCGCACAGGTTCACCTCGGTGAGGGGCGTGAACCAGCGCAGCGAGAAACGCTCCGCGTCCGACCACGAGCGGTCTCCCAGCGGCCGCACGAACGCTGTCTCGGAGAGGTTCATCTCGGCGGCGATGGCCTGCAGCGTGCCGTCGGGCAGTGACGCATCCAGCAGGCAGACGGCGGCAGGATTGCCGCGGAACGGGGCCGAGGTAAAGGCATCGACCTGATACAGGGGCAATGTCGGCATGGTGTCTCCTCGCTCGCGCATCAGGGCAGCAGGTCGTACAGGTACAGCAGCGAGCGAGCCGGGTTGCGGGCCGCCGTCAGCTCGGCAACAGTGTCTCGATCCAGGCGCTCGGCCAAGCGCTCCAGCTTGCGGGTGATGGCAAAGGATGTGCTGAACGTCTCGGCAGTGTCGTGCTCCTTGGCGAACACATCATAGCCGTACCAGTCGTCGGTATAGCCCAGCTCGCATAAATAGTAAAAGAACTCGACAAACTCCCAGAGATGATACGCGCCGGGAATCATATCCCAGTCCCAGCAGCGGTCGTTGTCGTTCAGGTGCACATAGAACAGCCTGTTGGCGCGGGCCAGCATGGCCGCCGACTGGGCAGGGCGCTCGCGACCGTACAGGGCGTGCCCCACGTCCAGCGTGACGCCCAGGTTGGGTGCATCCACCGCCTGGCAAAAGGCCAGCGTCTCGCCGGCGCCGCCGAGCAGGCAGCGGGCGCGTGGATCGTTCCACTTGTACTCGATGCAGATGCGCACATCGGGATTGTGGGCGCATACCGCGGCAAAGGTCTCTTCGGCGTAGCGATAGAGGTCGCGATAGTCGGCCTCGAACGGATAGTCATGGCCCTCGTTGAGGGGGCAGGTGGTGATGCGGTGGCAGCCCAGCTCGGCGGCCAGATCCATAGCCCGGCGGCAGTCATCCACCAGAGCCTGGCGCTCGTTGGGGTCCGCCGAGGTGAACGAGCCCCGCAACCACTGGCCGGTGCGGCGCGAGCGATAGTTGACCGCCGCAATGCCCCAGCCGCGCTCGTCCAGCAGAGCACGCAGCAGGTCCATGTCGCCAAAGTCGCCCGGATAGCAGAGTTCCAGCCCATCCAGCCCCTCGATGCGATCAGCGACGGCAAACTTGTCTTGCAGAACGCGGTCAGATTGGTACTGCATATAGCGGTTGCGCACTTCACCCAGGAATCCGGTGATCACAGCGAGCTTGTTCATGGCGTGTTCTCCGTATGATCGATGCCCAGCCAGGTTCGCGCCTGCTCGATGCAGCGGGCGATCCAGCGCTCTTCCTGCAACAGCGTGTCGCCCCAGGTCGGGGCGGGGTCCATCCAGCTCTCCAGGTAGACGTCCAGGCCGCGCTGCACAGGCTGCACCTGCTCCAGCGCGGCGGCAATGTCCAGGCTGCCCTCGCCCAGCACGCAGCCGGTGATGCGGTAGCCGACGGGCTCCTTTTCCACGACATAGTCCTTGAGGTGCAGTTGCAGCGCCCGGGGCGCCAGGGCGGCGACGGTCTCCAGCGGGCGCTCCAGCAGGATCAGGTTGTTGGCCGTGTCCACGCAGAACCTTAGCAGGGGGTCGTCCAGGGCATCGACGATGGCGGCCAACCGCATCACAGGCATCGAGCCGTGATTCTCGATGGCCAGCGGCAGTTGGGCGTCCCGCAGGCGTGGCAGCAGCCAGGTCAGGCCCTCCCGGGCACGCTCGGGTTCTGCCTCATCGAGTACGAGGCGCAGGGCCTGGCTGCCAAAATAGCCCGCTAACTCGACATAACGCTCCAGCAGCGGACGCTCCAGGCCCCGGGCTCCCACCTCGATGCCCAGCCCCAGCTCGGCGCCCAGATCGCGCAGGGCGGACAGAGTGTCCGCGTCCAGCATGTGCAGCGGCAGATTGTCCGAGAACTGGACCGCATCGACTCCCAGCGCATAGGCGCGCCGCAGCATCGTCGTGGGGCCCATGGGTGAGGCATCGCTCCGGGTGGGCAACGTAGCATAGCGATAGATAAAGCTGGACAGACCCAGTCTCATTGGCCACGCTCCTCTCGCAGATCACGGATGAACTCGAACATCCAGCGCACGCCAGGGTCGTCCGGCGTGCCGTCGCCGCCCAGCTCGAAATGCACCGGCACTAGTTGCTGCCAGCGGGTGAACAGAAACCAATGCTCGCCGGCGGCGCTCATCTCGCGGGCGTCCTGCTGAAAGGTCGCCTTCATCTCGGGCGAAAAGACCCCAATGGCGTCGTAGCGGTCCAGGCACCCCAGCATGTTGCCCGATTCGTTCTCCACCTGAGGCTTGAGCGGATAGTGTGCCATGCACTGCTTTTTGATCCTCGCGGGCAGGCCGTGCATCAGGATCAGATCGCTGACGTCGCCGATACCGCGATAGAGGGGCCAGAGGTCAAAGACGCTGGCGCCCACCAGCAGCTCGGGATAGACCCCCTTGGCCAGCAGGATCAGGTCGCGCATGGCATCGGGCCGGGTGACGTCATACATCGGCTTGGTGAGGCGGTAGCGCTCGTCGTTGCACTCGTTGGCGATATCGACAAACAGATTGGCAAAGCCGTGGTCGCGCAGCCAGGCCGTGGCGTTGGCGATGCCGGCCTGCAGCGCCTCGGCATCCTGGAACACGTCGGTCGGCCACTCGGCCTGCTGGTTGGTGCGCTCATCCAGACCGATGCCCTGTGCCAGGGGATCCAGCCGGGCGGGCCGCGATTGGTACAGGTAGCCGACATTGACCACCATGCGGCGGGCATCGGCGGCCTCTATGATACGAGCCAGGCGCTGCATGTAGGCGTCGTCCAGCGAGCCGTCAGGCAGAAAGGCGTTGGCCGAGCCGGTGAGAGCCCCTTGCAGAAACACCGAAAAGGCCGAGATGCCGTACGAGACATACTCGTCCAGGTGGGTGATCAGGCGCTCGACGTGGTCGTCGTCCTCCAAGGCGTTGGCCAGACGCAGTCCCCACATGGGGAACGGCTCGCCATCGAGGTAGAACCGAGGGCCACGGGCGC
>SLPC01000238.1 GCA_007132185.1 Anaerolineae bacterium
GGCCCCTGTCAGATCACGAGACGCGCCTCGCGGGGCGTCTGTGGGGCTACCGCTGACCTTATTGTGACCCGGAATCTGCTGGCCAAGTGTGTCCAGGGGACGGTGGCCAATGTGTATCATGCCCGCAATGTGGCCCGCACGCTCCAGGCTGTGGGCGAGGGCCGCGCCGATTACGAGATCCGCGACGAGACCAAGCTGCGCGCCATGGCAGCCCGTGTGGGCATCCCTGCCGATCGCTCGGTTCACGAGCTGGCAGCCGAGCTGGGCGCCTTTTTGATCGATCAGATCAATGCCAACGACTATGACGAGCTAGAGCTGGTCAAGGCCTTTGCCCCCGCCAAGCGCCTGGAGGTTTGGCGTAACCTGGGCATCATCCCCGGTGGCCCCAACTCGGAGGCGGCCACCGCTCTCTCCAAGTCCATGACCAACGTGAACAACGATGTGGTGGATCTGCTGCTGCACTGCCTGCGCCTCGGGATCGCCAACGAGTATGCGGGCCTGATGGGCATTACCTCGGTGCAAGAGATACTGACCGGCACCGCCAGGCCCAACGCGGGCCCGGTCAACATCGGCATCCTGGACCCCGACGCCGTCAACATCCTGATGCATGGGCATCAGCCACTGCTGGCGGTCAAGGTGCTGGAGGCGGCTCGTGACGCCGATCTGCAGGCCAAGGCCCGCGCCGCGGGTGCCAAGAACGGCATCAAGGTATACGGCGCGCTCTGTGAGGGGCAGCAGCTCTTTAACATTGCCTCGGAATACAAGGACGTCTTTTTCGGGCAGATCGGGAACTGGATCCAGCAAGAGTTGATCCTGGCCACGGGCGCCGTGGATGTCATGGCCTTTGACTATAACTGCGTCATGCCCACCATCTCGGAAGAGTTTGCTCCACAGTATCATACCAAGTTGATATCTACAGACAAGGTGATCCGCCAGGCAGGTGTCGAGCGGCTCGAGTTCGAGCCAGATACCGCCGCCGAGATCGCGGACAAGATCCTACATTACGGTATCGAGGCCTTTGGGCAGCGGGGCGCCGTCAACATCCCTCCTCTCAAGGAGACGGCCGTCGCCGGGTTCACCACCGAGAGCGTGGTCAACGCCCTGGGCGGCTCGGTGGAGCCGCTGGTCGACGCCATCGTCAGCGGCCAGATCAAGGGTGTGGCGGCCATCGTGGGTTGCACCACGGTCCGCGAGCATCACTCGGGGCAGCATATCACCGATCTGGCCCGCGAGTTGATCCAGCGTGATATCCTGGTGCTGGGTGCCGGCTGCTGCAGCAGCGCCATGCAGAACGCAGGGCTCATGTCGGCGGGCGCCGCCTCTGAGGCAGGCGCGGGCCTGGAGGCCGTCTGCGGCGCCCTGGGGACGCCCCCCTGTCTCTCATACGGGAGTTGCACCGACATTGGCAAGATTATCGCTACGGCCGTGGCCATTGCCGAGTACCTGGACGTAGATGTGTGCGATTTGCCTGTGGTGGCATCGGCGCCCGAGTATATGGAGCAGAAGGCTGTGGCCGACGCCTTTACGGCTGTGGCGTTCGGTCTGGCGCTGCATCTGGCCCCCGCGCCGCCGGTCCTGGGGAGTCCGCTGGTCACCCGCATCCTGACAGAAGATGTCGAGGCGCTGACGGGCGGCAAGGTGTTCGTGGCGCTCACTGCAACAGAGGCCGCGGACGCCATCGAGGCTCATGTGCTGGCCAAGCGCCAGGCCCTGGGCATCTAGGTTGAGGAGGACGACGATGAAAAGGTTGTCGGTAAGCCTGGAACGTTGCACAGGGTGCCAGCGCTGCGAGATAGGCTGCATGGCCGAGCACTCGGCTGCTGGAGACTATTACGGGGCGCAGATGGCAGCCGCCCAGGGGTTGGCCCCGGCTCCCATCGCGCGCATCCTGGTCGAGTCGGCGGGCGATGGCCGCGCCATGCCCAATGTGTGCCGCCACTGCACAGAGGCGCTGTGCGTCAGCGCCTGCATGAGCGGCGCCATGCAAAAGGACCCCGAGACGGGGATCGTGACCAATATGGGGCACGAGCAACCGTGCGTCGGCTGCTGGATGTGCGTTATGGCCTGTCCCTATGGCGTGATCACCCCGTCGTTCGATGTGGCAGAGATCGGCGCCAACCCCTTTGCGCAGGCCATCAAGTGCGACTTTTGCCCGCTGCGGGATACGCCCGCCTGCGTCGAGGCTTGCCCCAATCAAGCCATCGAGGTGTTGGATGACTGAGAGCGCAAGGAGTGGATCGATGAAGACAGTTATCATTGGGGGGAGCGCGGCCGGCATTCAGGCGGCTGAGGACCTTCGCAGGCTGGAACCCGGAGCCCAGATCACGGTCATATCGGATGAGCCGCACTATCCCTACTCTCGCTGCCTCATCTCGCGCTATGTCGAGGGCAAACTGCCTGCGCAAGCTTTGCGCTTTCGCACGGGGCGCTTTTTCGAGCAGTACAACATCGATGGCTGGCTGGGAGCCAGGGTCGAGCGCATCGATCCGGCGGCTGGGCATGTCGAGCTGGCGGACGGACGGCAGGCCCCGTACGACAGGCTGCTCCTCGCGACGGGCTCGCGGCCCTTTATTCCAAACATACCCGGCATGGATCTGGGCAATGTGTTCACCTTTCACAGCATGGCCGATGCCGAGGCCATCGTGGCGGCTGGCTCTGAGGCGCAGCGCGGCGCGGAGAGTGTGGTCGTGCTGGGGGCCGGTTTTGCGGGCCTGGAGGCTGCCTATGCGTTGGCTCGCCAGGGCAAGCAGGTGACCGTCGTCGAGCGCATGGGCCAGATCCTGCCCAACCAATTGGATTGGACGGGCAGCGGCATCATCCAGAGCGACCTGGAGAGCTCGGGCGTGCGGATCCTGCTGGACAATAGCGTCGCCGCCATCGAGGGAGCGGGCGTCGTATCATCGGTCTCGCTGACCGATCGCTCGAGCCTGGCGGCGGATATGGTCATTGTGGCCACGGGCACGCGACCTAACGTAGAGCTGGCCCAGCAGGCCGGCCTGGCCACGCAGCGCGGCATTGTGGTGGATGCCTATCTCCAGACCTCAGCGCCCGGGATCTATGCAGCGGGCGATGTGATCGAGATCGATGATATCGCCACAGGCCGGCGCGGCTGCTCTGCAACCTGGTTCAACGCCGTTCTACAGGGCAAGTTTGCCGCCTCGAATATGGCAGGGCGTCGTCGCATCTACTCGGATGCGGTGGGCATCCAGAACGCGGTACAGTTCCATCATCTTCCCGCCATCTCCTATGGGCAGACCCTGGTGGGCGCCGAGGTCGCGGAGGATTTCGAGGTCATGACCCTGCAC
>SLPC01000151.1 GCA_007132185.1 Anaerolineae bacterium
CGCGGCTGCCCTGGCCGATCTCGAGCCTCTGGTGCGGAGCCTGTCCCTTCAGCTTGTGGGCGACGAGCGCGCCATCGATATTCTTTACGAGGAGGGGCTCGGCCCCCAGGTTGCCTGGGCCTTGCGCCAGTTCCCCAATGCCCGGGCGACGGTGGCGGTAGGTATACAGCCCGAGGCTACCATGCTGATCACGGGCCAGAGGGACGAGGAGGAGCAGCCTCTGGGCTATGCTGGCCGACCCTTGGCCCTGATGGCGATGCCAACTACCGAGGGCGAGACCTGGTACAATCGCCTCTGGTGGATGCTTACGCGACGCAACATGCCGCCCGCTGAGCGAGAGTTTCTATGGATCTGGGTGAGGTTACCGAGCAATGGCTAGAGTGATGGAAGAATCTGTCCAAGTCGATACTGATGGGTGCGTCAGGGGCGCCTGGCTGGAAAGGCCGCTGCTGCCGTCGCTGCGGGTGAGCCGTTGGGTGGTGATCTATGCCCTCTTGATCGTCTTTATCGTGCTGACACGCCTGTGGGGCCTGTCGACGCGCGCCTATAGCCATGACGAGGCGATTCATACCTGGACTTCGTGGCAATTATTCAGGGGACAGGGCTATGTCCATGATCCGATCTATCATGGGCCGCTGCTCTATCATGTCACTGCTGGGATCTATGCCCTGTTCGGTGACAACGACTTTACCGGGAGGCTCGGCACATCGCTAGGTGGCATTGCTATCGCCATGCTGCCGCTGGCGCTGTGGCGTTGGCTGGGCACCAAAGGACTCTTGGCAACCACGCTCCTCATGGCCGTATCGCCCGTACTGATGCACCGGTCGCGCTTTATTCGGCATGACCATTTTGCTATCGTGGCCAATCTGGTGCTGTTCATAGCTATTTTGTACCATCTGGAGCGGCCTCGGGCCAGGTATCTTTATATCGTGGCGGCGGCTCTGATGTTCAGCATGGCGGGCAAAGAGACTTCATTTATTACCTATGCCATCTTTGGCACCTTCTTGGCTGCCTACCTAGTCTGGCAATGGTTCCGCAGTGAGGATCGGTCGTTCGAGCAGTTGACGATCCTGCCGACCTTTGATCTGGTGATCGTGATCGGCACCCTGATCCTGCCCTTTGCCTCGCCTTTTGTGATCAGCTTATTGGGCGGCGACCCTCTGGATTACAGCGAGGGCGGCATACTCTTTTCCCTGGGCATCAGCCTGGTGATGTTTGGCATCGGGGCGGGCATTGGCATATGGTGGAATACGCGCCGATGGTTGGTGTGCGCCGCCATCTACTGGGGTATCTTTTTCCCGCTCTACACTACCATGTTCACCAATGGAGCGGGGGTTGCCACGGGCGTCGTGGGCCAGTTGGGCTATTGGCTTTCGCAGCATGGCGTGGGGCGGGGCGGCCAGCCCTGGTACTATTATATCGTGCTCACCCTGGTCTACGAGTTCCTGCCTCTCTTGCTGGCGCTGGCGGGCATGGCGTACTATGCGCTGCGGGGCGAGCCGAGGCAGGCCGCCCTGGCCCAAAGCAACAGGCCAACGGTACCTTTTATCCCCTTTGTGATCTGGTGGACCATCTGGGCCTTTCTCATCTATAGCTGGGCAGGCGAAAAGATGCCCTGGCTCATGATGCATATCGTCGTGCCCATGCATCTGCTCGGTGGATGGCTCGTCGGACGCCTGCTGGAGACGGATTGGCGCCCGATTCGGGCCCGGGGTGGGCTCTGGCTGCTGCTCTTGGTGCCGCTGCTGCTCTATACCGTCCTGCGGTTGGGCGCCCTGCGCCTTTCGCTCGAGACGACGATAGAGGCGCTGAGCGAGACGGTGCTGTGGCTTGGCGCTGCCGTGGTAGCCGTCGTGCTGGCCTGGGTCATCTATCACTTGGCCACACGGCTGGGTCGTCGGAATGCCTGGAGAATGGCGGCGCTGGGTCTCTTGACCGTGCTCCTGGCCTTGACATTGCGTTTTGCCTGGATGGCGACGTTCATCAATCCCGATTCGGCGGCCGAGCTGCTGGTGTACGCTCAGGGTGCGCCCGATGCCGGCATCGTCGCTCGCGAGTTGGAGGAACTCTCGCGACGCACGACAGGAGGCCTACACCTCTCCATCGCCCATGACAACCAGGTGAGCTGGCCCTTTGTCTGGTACCTGCGCAACTATGACAACGCTCACTTTTTCGGCGAGTCGCCCGACGCCCCCCTGGATGCCCAGGTGGTGCTTGTGGGGGTGGGCAACGAGGCGGCTGTCAGGCCATTCATCGGGGACAACTATTTGCGGCGGGAGCACCGCCTGGTCTGGTGGCCCTATCAGGATTGGTACATCAACATGCGCGAGCGCACCTTCTGGGAGGGCCTGAGCGAGCCCCAGGCGCGGCATGACCTGTGGCAGGTGTGGTTCTACCGCAATTGGGATCGCCCGCTGACTGATTGGCCCTATGTGGCGCGGTTCGCCATGTATGTGCGCGGCGATGTGGCCCCCTGGATGTGGCAGACGGGGCCCGAGGGGCCTGTGACGATGGAGCCATCCCCCGAGCAGGACTATGTGGGCCGCTGGATGCCTCAGACCGCCCTCACGTCCTGGGGTGAGCCGGGGAGTAGCCCCGGCGAGTTCTCGTCGCCCAAGGGTCTGGCTGTGGACGCCGAGGGCCTCGTCTATGTGGCCGACAGCCAGAATCACCGCATCCAGGTGCTGGACACTGAGGGCCAGTTGGTGCGTGAGTGGGGCGTCCTGGGGAGCGGTCCGGGCGAGCTCTTGGAGCCGTGGGGCGTGGCGGTCTCACCCGAGGGCCTCGTCTATGTGGCGGATACGTGGAACCACCGTGTCCAGGTGTTTACCGCCGAGGGCGAGTATATGCGGAGCTGGGGCGCATTTGGCGAGAGCGGCGACGACCTCTGGCTCGAGGGCGTCTTTTACGGGCCGCGCGATCTGACGTTCGATCAAGAGTCGAATCTGTACGTCGCCGACACCGGCAACAAGCGCGTGCTCAAGTACGATCCCGAGGGCAACCTGGTGGCGGTGGTCGGTGGCGTGGGCCGGGAGCCCGGGCAGTTGCAGGAGCCGGTGGGCTTGGCCGTGGGGCCCGATGGCACGCTCTATGTGGCCGACACGTGGAACTGGCGCATCCAGGCCTTTGACGCGCAACTGGCCTATCAGGGCCAGTGGCCGGTGCGCGCCTGGGATAGCCTGTCGGTGGTGAACAAGCCCTACCTGGCTGTGGACGATCAGGGGCGTGTGTGGGCCACCGATCCGGAGAACTATCGCGTGCTCGGGTTCGAGCCGGACGGCACCCTTGGGGTGGCGTTCGGCCAATTTGGCAGCGATCTGGGTGGCATGAATGCACCTACGGGTATCGTTGTGGATCCCCAGGGACGGTTGTTGGTCAGTGATTCGGAAAATCACCGCATCCTGATCTTTGAGCCAGCCTGGCCGGAACGCTAGTATGATGACAACCGTACCATGCTTTGACGGCATTCGGGCGATCCTTTTCGACCTGGACGGCACCCTGATCGAGCCGAGCATCGATTTCGATGCCATGAAGGACGAGGTGATCGAGATCGCCGGCGCTTTCGGCGTCAATGTCGCGCCCTGGGCGGCCTGGCCTGTCCTGGAGATCATGGACAGGGTCGGCCAGGAGCTGGGTAGCGATGCAGCGCATGCGGCGCGCTTTGCCTCTTGCGCCAATCAGGCTATCATTAGGGTAGAGACAAAAGCTGCGGAGCGCGTGGGCCCCTATCCGGGCGTTCCGGCCATGCTGCGGGCCCTGCAATCTCGCGGCTATGCGCTAGGGATTGTGACACGCAACTGCAGGGCGGCGGTGGAGCGTATCCTGGCCCGCGCACCCTTGATCCATCAGGTCCTGTTGACGCGCGACGATGTACAATATGTAAAGCCCGATCCCAGACACCTGGCGGATGCCCTGGACGCCCTGGGAATGCGAGGGAAGCCCACACTCATGTGTGGGGATCACCCGATGGATATTGCCGCGGGCCGCGCCATCGGAGCAGTGACGGTCGGCGTCTTGCGGCCCGGTGTGGGCGCTGAGTATATGGCAGAAGCACAGCCAGATCTGGTGCTAGAGCAGGTTACGGATCTGCCTCGATATTTGGGGCAGAGCGCCTGAGGCCGGTGGCCCAGGTGCTGCAGGAGAAGGAATGACAGAAACGGGTGTGGAGCAAGAGTCTGAGCCAGATGAACGCCGTGTAGAGATCCTCGATCACGAGCGGGTGTTCGACGGATTTCTGGCTATCGATCGCTACACAGTTGTCCACGAGCAGTACGATGGTAGCTTGAGCGAGCCGGTCTCACGGTTGGTGCTCGAGCGTGGCGATTCTGCCGCAGTGCTCCCCTACAATCCCGAGACCGGCCAGGTCGTGCTTGTGCAGCAATTTCGTCTCCCCGCCCATATTCGTGACGACCAAGCCTGGCTGTGGGAGATCATTGCTGGTACCTGCGAGCCGGGCCGCACCCCAGAAGAGGTGGCCCGCAGTGAGGCCCTCGAGGAGGCCGGTTATCGCCTTGGCCATCTTTCGCCATTGACCACGATTTACCCCAGCCCGGGCGGCTCCTCCGAGCGTATCTCCCTTTATTGGTCCGATCTCAGGCAGGCCGAGCAAGTGTCATCCGGCGGAGGGTTGCCCGAGAGCGGCGAGGATATCTGCGTAGCGACGTTTACACTCGACGAGGCTTTGGCTATGATGCGTGACAAAGCCATTGTTGATGCCAAGACGATCATTGCGCTGCAACAGGTGGCTATGGCGGGGGAGACGCTCGCATGAACGCCGAGTCAGGAGATGATCAGGCTTGCCGCAAAGCGGTAGCGCGCTGGCTCACAGCCAAACCGCTGTGGAGCCGGGCGCTGGCTGCCTTGCGTACCTGCGATCTACCGGTCTATCTGGTGGGTGGTAGCATCCGCGATGCGCTGCGAGGCGAATCGGGTGTCGATATGGACCTGGCTGTTGATGGCAGCGCCGTCGACGGCGGCGCCATCTCGCTGGGCCGTTGGCTGGCGGACCGGCTCGGTGGCGCATTCTATCCGATGGATCGCGAGCACGATGTCGCACGCATCATCCTGGACCGAGACGGCCCTTCCTATCATATTGATCTGGCGGGGCTGCGTGGCAAGACGATTCTCCAGGACCTGGCTGCCCGTGACTTGACCATCAACGCCATGGGCATGGCCCTCACTGCCCCCCTCGGCCCGCTTCTCGATCCCACGGGTGGCCGGGACGATCTGGCGCGCGGCCTTGTCCGTGCTGCCTATCCTGATGCTTTTGCCGATGATCCCGTGCGCATGCTGCGTGCCCTGCGTCTGGCCGGCAGCCTGGACATGGCGCTGGATTCTGATAGCTATGCCCTGATACGCGCCCATCGCGACATGCTGAAGCGCGTATCGGCGGAGCGAATACGCGACGAGCTCTTTTTGATGTTGGCCCTGGATACAGTTATGCCCCTTCGCCATGCCCTGGCGTTGGGACTCCTGGAGCGCATGCTGCCCGTCCCCGAACACAACAGCGCGCTGGGGGGCATCGCGTGGATTGAGGCTCTGCACGCAGGGGGTCGTTGGGACGAAAATGGGGAGGCGCACCCCGAGAAGGTGCGTGAGGCGTGGCGCCAGCCGATGGTCGAAGGGCGGCTACGGGGGGCCATCGTCTCCCTGGCGGCTCTGGTAGCTGAGGTGCCCGCCAGCAAGCGGGAAGGGCTGGGTGCGCGTCTGCGGCTCAGCGGGCGGGAACAAGCCCACCTCAAGGGCATCTTGGCGGCGCTGGACGATGTGCTGTGGGCCAGCGACCGCGAGCCGGGGCCTGGCGCCGCGCACCGCTATTTTCGACGCTATGGCGAGGCTGGGGTGGATGGGGCCATGCTGGCCGCCTACCGGCCGGGCGCAACGCAGGCCCATATACGTGTCGTAGCCTATCTGCTCTGGGCCTGGTTCGACGCTTATACGCAAATCGTCGAGCCTCCGCGTCTGCTGCAGGGCCACGATCTAATACAGGAGTTTGATTTGCAGCCGGGACCACGCATCGGTCGTCTGTTGGCGGTCCTTGCCGAGGCCCAGGCTGAAGGACGTGTTTTGTCGGGCGAACAGGCCCGAGAATATATACGGCGACTTGTCGCCCTAGATAAAGTCAAAGGGAACTGCATCTGATGTCTACCATGTTGACTGAAGCCTTGATCATCTTGTTTCTGATCCTGGCGAACGGTCTCTTTTCCATGTCCGAGTTCGCCATTATCTCGGCCGGTAGAGTGCGTCTGGAAAAGAGCGCGCACTCTGGCGACCGGGGCGCTCAGGGGGCCATACGCCTGATCGACGATTTGGATCGTTTCCTGTATGTGAATCAGGTTGGTGTCACCCTTGTTGGCATCCTGGCCGGCGCCATCGGTGGCGCGACGGCGGCTCGATCTCTGTCTCAGTGGATCGCGACGGTGCCTGCTCTCCAGCCCTTTGCGCCGACCATCGCGCTGGTTCTGGTGGCGTTGGTGATCACGTACCTTACGCTTATTCTGGGCGAGCTGGTCCCCAAGCGGGTTGCCCTCAGCAATCCCGAGCGGATCGCCAGCCTGGTCTCGCGCCCGATGCGTTCGGTGGCGTGGCTCTTTCAGCCGGTGGTTTGGCTCCTGTCCCGTTCGACAGAGCTGATGCTCCGCTTCTTTGGAGTTAGCGCCGAGGATCGTCCGCCCATCACCGAGGACGAGATCCGCGCGCTGCTCCAGCAGGGGACCGATGCTGGCGTAATCGAAGAGGTCGAGCAAGACATGGTCGAGAGCGTGTTTCTGCTCAATGACCGCCCGGCCAGCGCCCTGATGACGCCGCGCCACGAGGTTGTATGGCTCGATCTGGACGACTCGGCCGGGGAGCTCAAGGACAAGATCGTGGAGGCGCCCTTCTCACGCTTTTTGGTGGCGCGTGAAAGCCTCGATGATGTACTGGGAGAGGTCAAGGCTAAGGATCTCCTGGTGTGGGCATGGGAGGGCGAGGACCTGGACCTGCGGAGAATCATGCGCAAGCCCCTGTATGTTCCCGAGATCATGCCCGCTCTCAACGTCCTGGAGGAGTTCCGTGCGTCGGGCACCCAGTTGGCCGTGGTAATCGACGAGTATGGCAGCGTAGAGGGCATTGTGACTCTGACAGACATTCTGGAGGCCATTGTGGGGGACATCCCGGCGCCCGATCAGCCCGAGGAGCCCCAGGCCATTCAGCGTGACGATGGCACCTGGCTGGCCGATGGCATGCTCACCACCGACGAGTTCCGCCGCGCCTTTTGCCTGGGCGATCTGCCTGGCGAGGATCAGGGGCTCTACCAGACTCTGGCGGGCTTTGTCGTCATGCAGTTGGGCAAGGTCCCCTCAGTCACTGACTCTTTCGAGTGGGAGGGCATGCGTTTCGAAGTGATGGACATGGATGGCCCGCGCGTAGACAAGCTATTGGTCACTTTTCTACCCAGAGAAGACGGTTCCGATTCTGAACAAGCGGACTGCAACCGAGCTAACGGGTTCACGGGCAAGTGAGCGCCATGGGAGAGCGGCTAGAGGTCCAGATCGGTGCAGCCAAAATGCCCAAGTACGCCGTGGCTGAGAGCGGCGATACCCTCGAGATTATCGAGCGCCCCCTGGGAGGCATCTCGGCCGTTCTCGTCGACGGCCAGCGCAGCGGGCGCTCGGCCCGCATCATCAGCAACATTGTGGCTCGCAAGGCCATCTCGCTGCTGGGCGAGGGCGTCCGCGATGGTGCTGTGGCACGTGCCGTGCATGACTATCTGCGCACCCATCGCGCCGGCCAGGTTTCGGCCGAGTTGCAGATGGCCTCTATCGACCTAACCACGCGGACGTTGGTGATCTCGCGCAACGCCCGTTGCCCCGCCCACATCTGGCAGCAGGGCAACCTGGAGACGCTGGCCGGGCCTTGCGATCCTATCGGCATCTATCCCTATACCAAACCGAGCATCATCGAAATTCCACTTGCCTCCGAGACCTATGCGGTGCTATCGACGGATGGCTTGCCCCTGGCGTTGGGGAATGCTGGGGAGTGCGAGGGACAGCGAGACGCTGTGGGCGAATGGGTGGCGGCTCGCGCGCCTGCTCGTCCATCAGCCCAGGCACTGGCAGAGGAGCTGCTGACGGAGGCCCTCGATGCGTATGCGGGTCGCCCTCGCGATGATATCAGCGTGCTCGTGGTGGCGGTGCTACCCAATTTCACCTGCGACAACGTCCGTACCTTGTCGGCGCGTTTTCCCGTCTGAGCCAGATAAGAGGCCCGGGAGGATGGCCATGAGACCAAAGCCTGTTCCCGCAGCTATTACCAATCGCGTCACCGTGGTCGGGCCGTGCGCTTCGGGCAAGAGCGAGCTGGTCGCAAGACTCAAGTCCCTGGGCTATGATGCACGTCATTGCGCCCAGGAGCATTCGTACGTTCCCGATATGTGGCAGCGCCTCTCTCGCCCGCAGGTATTGGTCTATCTAGACGCTTCCCTGGCCGTGATCGCCAACCGGCGCAAGATCGACTATGGCGCGGCGTACCTTGCCGTGCAGCGTGAGCGCCTGGCCCATGCCCGCGCTCATTGCCATATCTATCTACACACCGACCCTTTGAGCGTGGACGATGTGGCGCAGAAGGTGGTGAAGGAGCTACAGGCGCTGGGGGTGGAGGCTGGATCGGAAGAGACCCAAGGCGACAATTGACGTCGTCATGGCTCATGGGTAGAATAGCGCCTATGTATGATGTGGCAGAGCGAAACAAGAACGTCAAGATGATTTGTGAGCACAGTATAAAGCCTATAGACCTGCGCCAACGTCCAACGCTGAGGCGTTTCGGCGATAGATCTCCCCATGGCACCCTTCGGTGCGCCCGTGCAGCTACCGGCCAGATGGCGGGCCCGTTCCGCATCTAGTCACCACTCCCTGGCTGCTACCCGATCCATCCCGGGGCGTGTCTGCCCCGATTCCGCTTGAGATTGGAGCGAAATGAACGAAAAGATCCTTGTGAGTGTGGCCTGGCCCTATGCCAACTCTGACCTGCATCTGGGGCAACTGGCCGGCGCCTATCTGCCGCCTGATATCTTTGCCCGCTATCACCGCATGCGCGGCAATGACGTGCTCATGGTCTCGGGCTCGGACACCCACGGCACGCCTATTACGCTCACCGCCGAAGCCGAGGGGGTAGAGCCCTGGGAGGTCGTGGAACGATATCATCGCAGTTTCATCGCGTCATTCCAGGGGCTGGGTATCACCTTTGACCTGTTCTCCCATACCGACACCGAGAACCATTGGGAGGTGACCCTCGATCTGTTCAGCCGGCTGCTGGAAAAAGATCATATCTTTCGGCAGACTATGGATGCCCTCTATTGCCCCGAGTGCCAACGCTACCTGGCGGATCGGTATGTGGAGGGGACCTGCCCGTTCTGCGCCTTTGAGGATGCCCGTGGCGATCAGTGTGACAACTGCGGCAAGCCGCTGGATGCGCTTCAGTTGATCCAGCCGCGCTGCAAGTTCTCCGGTGATACCCCCGTGGTGCGGCAAACCGAGCATTTCTTTCTCGATCTGGCCCAGTTCAACGAGCCGCTGCAAGAGTGGGTCGAGAAGCAGACCCATTGGCGCCCGTCCGTGCGCAATTTCTCGTTGAACTTGTTGAACGAGGGGCTGCGGCCACGGGCTATCACCCGGGACATCTCCTGGGGCATCCCTGTGCCGGTTGAAGGCTATGAGGAAAAGCGCATCTATGTCTGGTTCGACGCCGTGATCGGCTATCTGTCGGCCAGTATCGAGTGGGCCAAGAACCAGGACATGCCCGAGGCCTGGCACGCCTGGTGGGATGTCGATGCGCCCGCCCGCGCCTATTACTTTGTCGGCAAGGACAATACCTTTTTCCACACGTTGATCTGGCCGGCGATGCTCATGGGCTATGGTGATCGCAAACTGCCCTACGATGTGCCCGCCAACGAGTACCTGACCCTCGAGGGCCGCAAGATCTCGTCCAGCCGCAACTGGGCCATCTGGTCGCCCGACTATTTGTCGCGCTATGATCCGGACCCCCTGCGCTACTATCTCACGGTGCAGGCCCCCGAGACCGCCGACTCGGACTTTTCCTGGGCCGAGTATGTGGCGCGCAACAACAACGAGCTGGTCGGCACCTGGGGCAACCTGGCGCATCGCATGCTGACCTTTGCCTACCGCAATTTCAATGAGCAGGTGCCCCAACCGGGCGAGCTGACCGACGCTGACCGCGCCATCCTGGACGAGGTCGAGGCGGCCTTTGGCCCGGTGGGCGACGATATCGGCGCCTGCCGCTTTCGCGCCGGCCTCACCAAGGTCATGGCCGTTGCGCGAGCGGCCAACCGGTATCTCGATGCCGCCGCGCCCTGGAAGGCCCTCAAGGAGGACCGCGAGCGGGCGGCCACCGCCACCTATGTGACGTTACGGGTGGTGGATTCGCTCAAGATTCTGTTTGCTCCGTTCGTCCCCTTTTCCTCGCAGCAGTTGCACGCGTCCCTTGGCTATGACGATGCGCTGTTTGGCGAGCAAGAGGCCGTGGTCTATCAGGAGAGCGAGCGCGAGCATCTGGCGCTCACGTATCATCACGAGCCCAAGGGAGACCTTTGGCGCCCCAGCGAGTTGGCGCCAGGGCAGCCATTGCGCCAGCCGACGCCCCTGTTCCGCAAGCTGGATGAGGAGATCATCGAGCAGGAACTGGCCCGCCTGGGCTAGCGTACACAATCATCGGGCGCGGGCCAGTATCCGTCCGCGCCCTGCGCACTAGGGAAGGCAGCGTGGCATTGCCTCAATCTCGCCCAGATCGATCAACGCGCTGGCTGGTTCTGATCCTGGCGATCTATGCCTTACTGGCGGGCCTGTACGCTGTGTATACCCCTGCCTGGCAGGCCCCCGATGAGCCCGCTCACTATAACTATGTGCGCCACCTAGTTGAGGAGCGTCGCCTGCCCGAGTTGCGCCCCGGCGATTATCCGGTCGAGTATCTGGAAGAGATCAAGGCCGCCCGCTTTCCGCCGGAAATGTCGGTGGCCCCGATTCGCTACGAGTCGCATCAGCCTCCTCTCTATTACCTGCTGGCGGCTCCTGTCTATGCGCTGGGGCGCGCCCTGGGCATGCAGACCCCGCTCCTGCCGCTGCGCCTCTTTTCCGTCGTTTTGGGTATCGCTCTGGTAGCCGGGGGCTATGCGGTGGTGCGGAGGGTGTGGCCCGCGAGACCGATACTGGCATGGGGCACGGCCGCCTTTATGGCTACCCTGCCGATGCATGTGGCCATGACAGGCGTCATGAACAATGACGTGCTGGCGGCGCTGGTGCTGACTCAGGTCGTATGGGTCTTGTTGTGGGTGGGGCAGCGGGGTTGGACGGCGCAAAGGTCGGTGTGGATCGGGCTATTGCTGGGGCTGGCGCTCCTCACCAAGCTCCAGGCCTATATCGCCGTACCCCTGGTTGGTCTGGCGTGGCTCTGGGATGCAGAGCGGCTTCGCCGTCGTAGCGAGCCCCTGGGGCCTTCCGTGCAGCGTGCGCTGATCGTGGGGGGTGTGGCGCTGCTGTTGGTGCTCCCCTGGTTGGCGCGCAATGTGGCCGTCTATGGCCTGGGTGATCCGCTGGCGATGGCGCGTCACGATCAGGTGGTGGTGGGTCAGCTCACGACCCGCGAGCTGGTGGGAGAGATTGGGATCGGCGCCTTGATGCAGCGCCTGGTCCAGACCACGTTTCAGAGCTTTTGGGGGCAATTCGGTTGGATGGGAGTGCTGCTCCCCCTGCGGGTCTATCAGGCGCTGGCGGCACTATCGGCCCTGGCGCTGCTCGGCATTGCGGATGCATTGCCCGCCCTGCGCACGGCCTGGCGTGACGAGTCGCAGCGATACAGCCTGATCCTATTGGGGGCCTGGGGGGGCTTCACAGCAGCCGGGTTTATCTGGTATAATCTACAATATGTGCAGCATCAGGGTCGCTATCTGTTCCCGGCCCTGGTCCCTCTAGGGCTGCTCTTTGCGGTTGGTATTCAGCGTTTGCTGCGGCATCGTCCTCTGTGGGTCATGGGCCTTTTGGCACTCACCGCCACGGCTTTGTTGCTGTGGGGGTTCATCACGGGCGA
The DNA here is from genome assembly GCA_007132185.1 of Anaerolineae bacterium. Lineage (GTDB taxonomy): Bacteria > Chloroflexota > Anaerolineae > UBA1429 > UBA1429 > UBA1429. The sequence goes on from SLPC01000151.1 coordinate 12,079, forward strand.
GTTTCGACAGTTCACCCTCGTTTTGTTGGGGGGCGCCATGACAGGCATCGCTCTGGGGCACGAGCTGGAGCGACGTGCGGTGCTACCGCTTGCAGGGCTGCCGCTGGCCTGCCTGTATGCGGGCCTGGGTGGACTGACGCTATGGGCGCTGCAGCACATGGTGCCCCTTTTGCGACCATAGCCTGCGAGGGTTGTGGCTGCGAACGCAGCCATGACAGGGCTCTTAAGCGCCAGGTCGGGGCTGCAATTATCCGATATATCTAACACGGCGGCAGAAGAGATTATTTCTCTGAGATGCCGCAGGTGAGTCTGTGTGGGTTGCATGAACGAGAATACAGTAGATAGGGCTACATCGCTGTTGCCAGTGAGTTGTGTGGTGCCCGCCTATAACGAGGGAGAGCGGATCGCCGTAGTGCTGAACGTGCTGGAGGCAGATTCGTCTCTGGCCGAGATCATTGTCGTTGACGATGGCTCAACCGATCGTACGGCAGCGATGGTC
>SLPC01000114.1 GCA_007132185.1 Anaerolineae bacterium
CGTTCGGTTGCCAGCGTCAAGCTACGATAGCACAGGCAAGCGACGGCTACAAACTCTCTCGTATGCGGAATCGCTATTCGTACTAATCCAGTGTTTTCGCCTCTACATGATTCTAGCCTGCTCCCATGACAAATGGCCAATTTGACTGAGGGAGCGCTTGCTGATATACTAGTAACTTACATGAGTATCAGCAAAGCCAGCACAGCTCGGGGACACCGGAATGCAGGTTCGGTGCGCCGGCAGAGTATTGACGTAGAGATCAGAGTCAGCCAGAGTTCGGTTGCATGCACAAGCGCCTTTGCGGAACACGTTTTGGCGGCATCGCTACTCCCACTACCCCACTCATACAGACGACCCCTTCTCTCGCATCTCTCGCCGACTATACGCCCAGCCGCTTTTCTATCCCGTAGCCCGCTGGCTTGCCGGGTCTGGCTTTTTGGCCAGAGAGGCCTCAGACCCAAGAAGAACCGCCATGTGGGGCAAGCGACCCGCAATACCAGAGGAGGTGCATATCACAGTGACTGAACAGACACAGAGACAGGAAACACAGGAACAGAGCTTTGCAGATCTGCTTGAGAGCGAGTACGATTACAAACCCCCTCGACGTGGAGACGTCTTTCAGGCCATGATCGTCGAGATCAATGACAGTGACATTCTCGTTGATCTGGGCACCAAGACCGATGGCATCGTACCCTCATCCGACTTGCGCAGGGTAGACAAAGAGTATCTGGACAAGCTCGCAGTGGGCCAGACGATTCCCGTCGTCGTCATCCGTCCGAATACGGCCGAGGGCGGCGTGCTGGTATCTCTGAGCAATGGCCTGCAGCAGGGCGACTGGATCCGGGCGCAGGAGCTGCAGGAGAGCGGTGAAGAGGTCGAGTGCCCTGTTACGGGTACCAACTCGGGCGGCATCCTGGTCGAGTTTGGCCAGCTCCGGGGCTTTGTCCCCAATTCACACCTTACATCGCTGCCTTCGCGCATGCGGGCCGGCAACCTGGATGACACCAAAGAAGAGCTGATCGGCGAGGTCCTCTCGCTGGTGGTTCTGGACGTGGATCCTCGCCGCCGGCGTCTCGTTCTCTCCAAGAGGGCTGCCGATCGTCGTCGCCGCCAGGATCTCCTTGTGGAGCTCAAGCCGGGTGAGCGTCGTACAGGCGTTGTCCGCAATCTGGTTGACTTTGGAGCTTTTGTGGATCTGGGCGGGATCGACGGCCTGGTCCATATCTCCGAGTTGGACTGGCAGCATGTAAACCATCCCCGCGACGTCCTGGAAGTGGGCCAGGAGATCGAGGTGGAGGTACTGAACGTGGATACCGAGCGCGATCGCATCGGCCTGAGCCGCAAGCGTGCTCTGCCCGATCCCTGGGATGAGATGACCGAGGAGCTCTCACAGGGAGATGTTGTCGAAGGGACCATCACCAACGAGGTGGACTTTGGGCTCTTTGTCGATATTGGCAAGGGCGTCGAGGGCCTCTTGCACAATAGCGAGATCCCCGAGTATGCCCGACAGACCATGAGCCTAAGCCGTGACGCCAAGATCCAGGTTCGCATTCTCGAGATCGATGCGGAGCGACGGAGAATCTCTCTCCAGCTCGTTGAGGATGTAGAGGCCGGTTGGCAAGCTGAGGACGATGATCTCGCCGAAATGGATGATGTCGAGGACACCGAGCCGACCGAGTCTCTCTACTAGCGCTGATCTCGCCTAACACAGGCAACCGCAGACGCCCCGAAGCAGGCATCGTTTCGGGGCGTTGTGCTATGCCTCCGCGCCCCTTGCTCTGGCGACACCGGCCGGATATCGTTACAATGCCCGCACATCATCCACCCTAAAAGGGAGCCTGCATGTCAAACACGAGCCCCTCGACCAGCTATGAGCAACTGCCCTATCCCGATATGTGCTACGCTCAGACCCATCCCGGCCGCCTGTCTGCCTGTGCGCGGCTGCTTGGGTTGAACCCGGCGCCGGTGGAGCGCTGTCGCGTGCTCGAGCTGGGCTGTGCCTCGGGCGCCAACCTGCTTCCCATGGCTGATGCTCTGCCCGACAGTACCTTTGTCGGAATCGACCTCTCTCTTCGCCAGATTGCCGAGGCCAATCGCGTTGTCAAAGATCTCGGCCTCCGTAACATCTCCTTCGCCGCCATGGATATTCGCGACATTCCGACCGATCTGGGCGAGTTTGACTATATCATTGCTCATGGCGTCTACTCTTGGGTGCCTCCAGAGGTTCGCGATAGCCTGCTGGCAGCCTGCCGCACCCATCTGGCGCCCCGTGGCATCGCCTATGTCAGCTACAATGCATTCCCGGGTTGGCACGCCGTGCAGGGGTTGCGCGAGATGATGCTCTACCATATCCGCCAAGAGCATGAGCCCCTCGAGCGCGCGAAAAAGGCCCGCGAGCTGCTGACTTTTCTTGCCGAGGCCGTGGCCGACGAGCATAACCAGGCCCACGGCTCGGCGATGGTTGGGTATCGTGATCTGTTGGAGCAACAGCTCCAGGATCCGCGCTCGCAGGTCGACGCCGTGCTACTGCACGATGAGCTGGAAAAGCACAACGACCCCGTCTATTTCTGGCAATTCGCCGAGCACGCGGCAGAGCACGGGCTCCAGTTCGTCGTAGAGGCCGAGTTTCCCCTATCGGTGCCCAGCAATCTCTCCGATGACGTGGTCAAGACCCTCAATGAGGTCTGTGAAACCATCGTCGAAACCGAGCAATACATGGATTTCGTCCGCAATCGCGCCTTTCGGAGGACGCTGCTCTGCCACGAGGAGCAAGCGGTGGACAGGACGCTGCGCACGGCGCGGGTGCGCGAGTTGGCCGTGTCCACCAGGGCCGAGCGCGTGGAGGAGGATGGCGCCGAGGAGGAGCAGGCGACGATCGCCCGCTATCGCGCATCGGACGGCGCCAGCTTTCAGACCGAGCATCCCTTGACCATCGCCGCCATGGACCACCTGGTCCGGTGCGCACCGCAGGCGCTGCCCTTTGACGATCTGATACGCGCCGCGACCCAGCGCCTGGATCAGGACGAGCCTTCTAGGGAGGACATCACGCACCTCGCAGCCGGTCTCCTCAGGGCCTTTACTTATAGCCTGCCGCTGGTCGAGCTGAGCGGGTATGCGCCGGCTCTGGTGACAGTTGTCGGCGAGCGCCCGCTGGCATTCAAGATGGCGCGCTATCAGGCCCGCGAGGGTGAGTGGGTAGCGAATCTGCGCCATGAGCGCGTCCACCTGGACCCCGTGGGTCGCTATATCCTGCCTTACCTGGATGGCGAGCACACCCTTGA
>SLPC01000043.1 GCA_007132185.1 Anaerolineae bacterium
CGCCAGGGCGTCAGAGGCGCAGGCGGATTGCATTTTGATCCCGTGCGCCTATAATAGTCGCGAGTCCTTGGATCATGTTCATGTGACAACGACAACACCCTCAGAATCCAGACTAGGGGAGTCTTGATTCCATACTGGATCTCTGGTATAATCCTGGGGTGATTCTGATTGTGGCGTGGGGGCAGTGTGCATGCAACTCATCGTAGAGTTCTTGGGGCTGGCGAGGGAGCTGGCCGGGACCAGAGAGGGTCTGGTGCAGGTTGGCGATCAGGCCACCTGGAGAGATGTTGTTCGTCAACTAACCGTGACATACCCCGCGCTGGTTGGTACTGTGATTATCCCCGGTCGTGATGCTCACGAGCATTTTGACCTAGCCCCATCTTTTATGTTCAACGTTGGAGGCCGCGCAATGGTGCGCGATCTGGACATGCCTGCGCAAGCAGGGGCGCGCTTGCTGCTCATGTTTGCCGAGGCGGGAGGATAGGAGCCATGTACGCATATACTGGCAAGATTCTGCACGTGGATATGACAAACCAAGCCAAACGTGTGCAGCAGATGGAGCCCGAGTTCCTCAAGCTCTATCTGGGTGGCGTCGGGTTGGCTTCCCGGCTGGCCTATGACAATGTGACCCCCGGCTGTGACCCGTTGGGTCCCGACAATGCCCTCTGCTTTGCCTGTAGCGCCTTTGCAGGCACCACAGTGCCCGTCGGCACCAAGCACGGCGTCGCCAGCAAGTCGCCCCTCACCGGTTTCATCGGCGACTCGCTCTCGGGGAGTCACTGGTCCGAGATGATGCGGCGGGCCGGCTGGGATGGGCTAGTATTCAAGGGGCAATCGCCCCACTGGGTGATCGTCTTTATCGATGACGACGATGTCCAATTCCTGGACGCCACCCCCTACATGGGCATGGGCGCCGTCGAGGTGCAGGGCAAGATTCGCGATCGCCTGGGCGACGAGAACATTCGCGTCAGCGCCATCGGGCCGGCGGGCGAGAATCTGGTGCGCTTTGCCTCCATCGACAATGACGGGCGCCAGGTGGGCCGCACGGGCAATGGCGCCGTGATGGGCTCCAAGCGCATCAAGGCCATCGCCGTTCGCGGCACCAGGCCGGTGCGCGTCGCCGATCGTCAGGGCCTCATGGAAAAGAGCCTCCCGCTCATCAAGACCACCCAGGGCCCCGGCACGTTAAAGTACCGCACCCTGGGCACGCCCGCCAACGTGCTGAACATGAACGCCATTGGCGTGCTACCGACCCGCAACTTTTCGGAGACCGTATTCGAGCACGCCGAGACCATCAGCGGCGAATATCTGCGCGACCACTTCAAGGTCAAGGCGGTGAGCTGTTCCGGATGCTCCATCGCCTGCGAGCAGTGGGGCGTGGTGCGCGATGGCAAGTACAAGGGCGCCAAGATCGGGCTGGATTACGAGCCCCTGTTCGCCGTCGGCTCCAACTGTGGCATCGGCACCCTGCCGCCCATCATCAAGCTGGTGGAGATGGCTGACGAGCTGGGTATGGATGCCATGAGCGCCGGCGTCGTCATTAGCTGGGCGATGGAGTGCTACGAGAAGGGCCTCCTGACTAAGGAGGATACCGGCGGCCTGGAGCTGAACTTTGGTAACGATGACGCCGCCGTGGCCGTGATGGAGATGATGGCCCACCGCGAGGGCCTTGGCGACATGCTGGCCGAGGGCGTCAAGCGCGCCTCGGAAAAGCTGGGCAAGGGCAGCGAGCACTTTGCCATGCACAGCAAGGGCATGGAGCTACCCGGCTATGACGTGCGCAGCCTCAAGACCTTTGCCATGGGTCTGGCCGTGGGCACCCGGGGCCCCTGTCACAACCGTTCGCTGGCTTACGAGCTGGACGTCAAGGGCGTCTTTGACCGCTTTACAGCCACGCCGGGGCGCGGGCCGTTGGTCGTCGAGAACGAGAACTTTGCCTGTGTTCTGGACTGCCTGGTGCTGTGCAAGTTCCTGCGCAACTGCTTTGATGATTTCAACGCCGAGGTGGCCGAGCTGTATACCATGACCACCGGCATCGAGCTTTCGCCGGAGGAGCTGGCTGAAGTGGGCGACCGGGTGTGCAACCTGAAAAAGGCGTTCAACATTCGCGAGGGCTGGACCCGGGCCGATGACACGCTGCCGCCCCGTGCCCTGTATGATCCCATCCCGTCGGGCCCCAGCAAGGGCAGCGTGATCAGCCCTGAGGAGCTGGCCCTGCTGATCGATGACTATTACGAGGCGCGCGGTTGGACCCAGGATGGCATGATTCCCAAGAGCAAGCTCATCGAGCTGGGCCTGGACGATATCGCCGAGGAGATCGGCGCCGATGCCGTCGTCGCCGACGCAGCGGTATAAGGAGATCCCGATGACTACCACTCAGATTGCCTACGAGCATGTGATCTGCGATCCGGCTGACTGCACCGGCTGCCGCATCTGCGAGTATGTCTGCTCGGCCAACAAGCACAATGTCTTTGACGCCAACCTGTCGCGCATCCGGGTCGTCAGGATCGAGCCGGTTACCATGACGGCCATCACCTGTCGCCTGTGCGCCGACGCGCCCTGCATCCTGGCCTGCCCCCGCGATGCCCTCACCCGCTCGGAGGAGAACGGCATCATTCTGGTGGACGATACCAAGTGCGATGGGTGCGGCTGGTGCGTCGAGGCGTGCGACTTTGGCGCCATCGTGCTCAACCCCGCCTCGCGTCTCGCCGAGATCTGCGACCTGTGCGCCGACAACGAGGACGGTCCCCAGTGCGTGGTGTACTGCCCCAAGGAGGCCCTGTCGCTGGCCACCCCCGAGGTCCTGCGTCAAAAGGCGCGGCGCAAGGTGGTCCAGCGTCTGTTCGAAGAGCTATTGGACAAAGAGTAACCCTTGCCGCAGAGACGCTCCGATTCATGATGGAGACAAGCGGAGCGTCTCTGGCGTGCATTACCGTTAGCCGAGCCATCTGACAGGAGTTGATAGATGACAACGAGCAACGAACTCCGCATCGGCGTATATGTGTGCAGTTGTGGCTCGAACATCGGCGGCGTCATCGACCCCGGAGAGGTCGCCGAGTTTTCGCGCACACTGCCGGGCGTCGTCTTGGCCCGTGAGAATCTGTATCTATGCGGTGACCCAGGCCAGAACGCCATCGCTCAGGATATCCTGCAGCACAAGCTCAACCGTGTTGTGATCGCGGCCTGTAGCGTGCGCATGCACGAGCCGACCTTTCGAGCCTGTGTCGCCCAGGCGGGCCTCAACCCGTTCCTGATGGAGATGACCAA
>SLPC01000106.1 GCA_007132185.1 Anaerolineae bacterium
ATGCCGGCGCCCAGGTCATAGGTATAGCCCGAGAGGGCCGTCAGCAGCGACCAGGAGGCCATGGATCGGGCATAGTGGCTGCCGCACTCGAACTCGTTCCACGGGTTTCGTCTCTGCCCGTCGTGGCGGTCGCGCACACCCTTGACGATAGCCAGCCCCTCGTCGACCATGCCCTCATAGATCAGGTGGGCCGCCACCTGATACTCGATGCCGCAGAAGACCTCCTCCGAGTAGGGAAAGGGCAGGGCAGGGCGGCCCCCGCCCGGCCAGGAGCAGACTAGCAAGCCCTGCTCGTCGTTGAGGGCATAGATGCGCTGGGGGTTGGCATGCTCCCAGAAATCGGTGCGCCAGTTGTGCTCGAAGATGGCCCGTATGGCGCCCCGCACGCGTTCAGGGTCCAGCAGATAGCCCAGGCCTAGCTGGTGGGCGCACCACTGGCCGATCAAGTGGTCCGAGAGGCAGCCTTCGCCGTACTGGTACTTGACGTCCGAGTCACACCGCTGGATATAGTACTCGCCATTGTACAGTTCAGCCTCGATGCGGGCCCGCCCCCGCTCGAACACCTGGCGATAGCGCTCTGCCGCATCGATATACCCCAGGTGGCGGGCGATCTCTTCGCCGGCTCGCAGCGCCCCCAGGTAAAAGGTGCCCATCATCGTGTTGGGGCCATAGAACTCGACGTCATATGTGTTATGCTGCTCCCCCTCGATCACGCCGTCACGGTCGGGGTCCCACGCAACCCAGGCGTACTCTAGCGCCTTTTGCGCCTGCGGCCACAGCGTCTGCAGCCACTCGTCATCGCCTGACAGCTTCCAATCGCGATAGAGCTTGAGCAGGCCGCCCATCTGGCCATCGGCGGCAGGATGGAAGGCCCAGGGCGGGCTGCCCAGAGGCAGTTGCAGCCGAAAGCCCATCGAGCCATCGGGGTTCATGTTGTGGGTATAGTCGGCGGTGCGCGCCGAGCGCTCCAGCGTCGGATAGAGGAATGCCGGTGTCTGGGCATAGTTCCAGACATGGGTGCAGGTCCCCTCGCAGCAGCCGGCGTTGCCGTGGCAGCCCTCGAACCCGTAGAACGTGCCGTCGGGCAGCCGCAGCACGGTGGGGCTGTGCAGGATCGATGCCTGGCTGGAGACAGCATCCAGCACCGCGGTAGGCAGCCGCGAGGCAAAGAGGGTGTCGTGGAACCGGCGCGTGTCACGATAGAGGCGCTCGGCGTGGGTGACATAATATTCGGTGACATCCAGAGCATCCCGCCAGAGGCTTGCATAGTAGTTGGGCCAGGTGGGGCCCGCATCCTCGCCGCAGCACTCGCTATCCGTGCGGTGAACGCCCCAGTACTTGACATAGTTGGGCCAGTGCCAGGTGATGACAAAGGGGAATGTAGCAGTTTCGCCGGGGGCCAGGGTGCGGCGCACGCCCAGGGTGCCCACATCGCTCAGGCCCTCGGGCGAGGGCGGGTACTCGCGGGGGGCCAGGAGGCCGTCGGCAGAAAAGTGGTCCCAGTAGTCGTGGAACATGTCATTCCAGTCGCCGCGCAGCCAGGCGGCCTGGCACCAGGCGCCCTCGGCGGGGGTTGCCAGCGCCAGGGTGCCATAGCGCGGGTGGTCGGGAGCGTAACGCTCCGAGGTGAGGGAGAGGGCGTTCAGGCCCTTTTCCTGCACCCAGCGATTGACGTTGCCGCCCAGACCCGCCCGTGGGCGCCGGCCCGCCAGCGAGCCACCATGATCATAGCCGATGGGGTTGGCCAAGTTTCCGGCGATGGACACCTCCACCGGCACGTCGCCCGGGTTGTGCACCCGATAGTGCAGCACGGCGATAGGCAGGCTGGAATCATCGGCGTTGGTGGGGATAAAGGGGCTGAACGCCTCCAGCTCGACAGTCACCGGCAGGCTGGGCTCGTCAAAGGTGATCCACGCCAGGGGGAACTCGCCGCGCAGCGTGGCCGAGCGCATGTGGGGCAGGCCCGAGCCATTCTCCCGGTTGACGCCAAAGCCGATCCCGCTGTACTGGCCCCAGCCGCTGCCATCATAGGGCGGAGCGGGGGGCGCCTGCAGAACCCGGGTGACGGCCTCGCCGCCGTGGGGCCGCGCCCAGAGGGCGAAAAAGGCATAGGGGACGCTCATGCCCTTGTTGGGCCGGTTGAATATCTCCCAGTCTACCAGGGCACCGCGCCCCGAGAGGGAGATGCAGCCAGCGCCGATGCCGCCCAGCGGGAACGCGGTGTGCGTGAGCCGCTCCCCCGTATAGGTCAGAGGCTCGCCCTCGCGGTACAGCGCCTCATGGTCGAAAAAGCTCGCTTTGGACATGGCAACCTTCCTGGTGCATCCGGTCGCTTGTATCACAGCACCATTATGGTGCGGCGTTGGCGGCTCGTCAAGGCAACTGAAGCGCAATATGCGTTGACCCGGCCCGACCGCCTGTGGTATGCTGGCGCGCAATGCGGTTGGCAACAGTTCCAGGTAAAGGAGAACCATGCAAAAGCGCGCGTTCATGGCCATCGCCCACCGGGGCGCTTCGGAATATGCGCCCGAGAACACGTTTGCCGCCTATGATTTGGCGCTGAGGATGGGCGCCACCCACATCGAGATCGACGTGCATCTCACATCGGATGGCGAGGTGGTGGTCATTCACGATGATCGGGTGGATCGTACCACCGACGGTAGCGGCCCTGTGGCCGCGCACACGCTGGCCGAGCTGCAGGCCCTGGACGCGGGCGCCTGGTTCGGCCGCGAGTTCGCTGGCCAGCGCATCCCCACCCTCGACGATCTGTTGGAGCGCTATGGCGGGCGGGCGCATCTGCACATCGAGATCAAGGGCAGCACGCCGGGCCTGGTGGAGCGCACTGTCGCCCTGATCCGCAAGTATGGCGTCGAGGTGCATGTGACCATCACCTCGTTCCTGCGCGAGGCGCTGGCCGAGACCCGCCGCGTGGCGCCGGATTTGTCCACAGGGTGGCTGGTGGGCGAGCCCACCGACGAGATTGTGGAGCAGACCCTGGCGATGGGCCTGACGCAGCTCTGCCCCCGGGCCGACCTTGTCACCCCGGAGCTGGTCACCCGCCTGCACGACAAGGACCTGGTGGTGCGTGCCTGGGGCGTCAGCGATGAGGCGCTCATGCGTAAGGTGGTCGATGCGGGTGCTGACGGCATGACGGTCAACTTTCCCGACAAGCTGCTGGCGTATATGGAGGAAGAGTAGACACGAGCGC
>SLPC01000159.1 GCA_007132185.1 Anaerolineae bacterium
CTCGCTTGCGAGTACAGCAGGCTCGCTTGCGAGTACAGCACGGTTTTGGCAAGCCGGCATCATTCTATTTTTGTGCTACAATAGCAGCAATGTCCGCCTGGCAGCGAGAGCGAGGTAGTTTCATGGAACGGCTTGGCGTAGCGGCTAGAGAACGCGCCCAGGAATATATCAGGCAACGAGCTCGCGAACTGGAACAGGCGCGGCTGGACTGGGATACAGGCGACGAGGATGAAAGCAGCGTGATGCAGGCCCTGTCGGCCTTTCAGAATGCCGACGGCGGCTATGGCCATGGGCTAGAGCCTGACATCAGGCTGCCCGACTCGTCGGCCATCTGTACCAGCGTCGCGTTGCAGGTCATGACCGAGGTGAGAGTGCCCGCCGACCACCCCATGGCTCATGACGCCATCACCTATCTGATGCGTACCCATGATGTCACGGCAGGCGCCTGGTTCCAAGTACCCCCAAATGTCGATGATGCGCCCCACGCCCCCTGGTGGAAACACAATCCCGATCTCGGCGAGCAGATCGCCAACCCCGGCGCCGAGCTGGTGAGCGCTCTTTATCGTTTTGGCCATGTCCCGGCCCGCTGGAGAGAAGCTCTGGCGGAAAAGACGGTCTCCTACGCCGAGTCTCATCATGCCACCTTTGGTATCCCCGATCTGGTCTGCTTCCGTCGGCTCGCCGAGACGCCCGAGGTGCCCGAGGGACTGAGACGGCGCCTGCTATCGCCCCTTTGCGCGGCTATCGAGCGCCTCTTTATCCAGAATCCCGATCCGGGCCGGTGGGCGGCAATTGGAATGGGGCCGCTGGCGGTAGCGCCCACGCCCGATAGCCTGTTTGCCGATCCATTGGCCGAACTGGTGCAGGACGCGCTGGATCGCGTGGTGGCCGATCAGCAGCCTGATGGCTCGTGGGCGCCCGCCTGGTCGTGGTCAGAGCGCCATCCCGAGGCGTGGCGTAAGGCCGAACAAGAGTGGCGCGGCATCCTGACCCTGGAGGCGCTGCGACAGTTGACGGCCTATGGCCGTATTGAGGTCCAGGGCGGCGACTATCCATCCGAGATCAAGCGGGTCGTATAAACGATACAAGAGGAGGAATCATGCACATGGTGCAGACCGATCGGGCTCCGCTACCGGCGGGGCACTATAGCCAGGCTATTGTACATGGGGGCATGGCCTTTGTGTCTGGCCAGTTGCCCATCGATCCAGCAACCGGCGCATCGGCTGGCGAGAGCATCGAGGAGCAGATGGAGCAGGCCCTCGGCAATGTTGCTGCCATCCTTGATGCCGCTGGTAGCAGCCTCGACCGGTTACTCAAGGTCACCGTCTATCTCTCGGATATGAGCCTCTGGTCGCGGGGCAACGCGGTGTATGAGCGCACACTGGGCGAGCACCGGCCTGCCCGAGCCATAGTAGCTACCTTGCCGCTGCACTATGACTATCTGGTCGAGATCGACGCCATCGCTGCTGTGGAGACAGACTGATGGCCCCCAGAGACAGGCTGGTGTGCTCTCGGTGCCAGGAGAGCTACCCTTTGAACGACCTGCGCTGGCGCTGTGAGTGTGGCGGCCCTCTGGATATCGAGCACCGCCCCCGTTTCGATCAGAGGAGCATCGATGACCGGGGACCCACGTTGTGGCGCTATCGAGAAGCACTGCCTATAGGAGTCGATGTCCCCCCCGTGCATCTTGGCGAGGGTTATACGCCCCTGCTACAAGGACGGGTGGCCGGCTACCCGGTGTGGCTCAAGCAGGACCACATCTTTCCCAGCGGCTCCTACAAGGATCGCGGGGCAGCCATCCTCATAAGCCACGCACGCTCTCTCGGCGTGAGCCATGTGGTTGAGGACTCGTCGGGCAATGCAGGGGCCGCTATCGCCGCCTATGCGGCTCGGGCGGGCATCACCTGCGATATCTTTGTGCCCGAGGATACGGCGCCGGCCAAGCTGGCCCAGATCCGGGGCTATGGCGCGCGGCTGCACCGGGTGCCAGGTGACCGGCAGGCCGCCACCCTCGCCGCCCAAGAGGCCGCAGAGACCACCTATTATGCCAGCCATGTCTGGAATCCGTTCTTTTTGCATGGCGTCAAGACCTTTGCCTTTGAGGTGTGGGAACAGATGGGGCGCCGGGCTCCCGATGCCCTCGTCTTGCCAGTTGGTAACGGTTCGCTGCTCCTGGGCGCGGCCATCGGCTTCCAAGAGCTTTTGGCCGAGCGCAAAATCCATCGGATGCCGCGGCTGATCGGCGTCCAGGCGCGGGCCTGTGCACCGCTGGCGGCAGCCTATGAGCAGGGAGCAGAGGTCCCGGCGCCAGTGGCCCCGGGCTTTACCCGGGCCGAGGGCATCGCCATCGCAATGCCGGCTCGGGGCGACCAGGTTCTGGCGGCAGTACGCGCCAGCGGCGGGCAGTTCGTCACGGTGAGCGAAGAAGAGATCGTGGCGGCAACCAGAGCCTGGTGGCGGCATGGCTTTGCGATGGAGCCTACAGCCGGCGCCACCCTAGCAGGATTGACGCGCTACCTGTCCAGCAGCACGCGTGATCGCGAGATCATTGTGTCCTCCATTACGGGACACGGCCTCAAGGCATCCGCATCGTTGCCTGACCTATTCGGAGAGAGAGGTCCATGAAACCCAATATCGTCAAATACAAGTACACACGTTATGCCATGTGGGTTGGTGCCATAGCGGCCTTGGTGCTTCGATTCGTTGTCGGCGAAGCTCCGCTGATAGCAATCGGCACCTTTGCCATTGCGCTGGGCGTGGGCTTGTTCATCGATCTGGTAATCCGCAGATCGTGAACGGGACTCTGCCGGTGAACGCAACGCTTTTTGGGCCCGCGTAAGGCGACCGGGACATGGACCCATTCTGGATACAGGTGGCGTTGAGCTTTGTCGTCGGCGGCTGTTGGATCGCGGCTACGGCAACGATAGCCGAACTGCAGGGCAGCACCGTGGGCGGCCTGCTCGGCGGCCTTCCCTCCACGCTGGTGGTGGCCCTGCTGTTCATCGGTTGGACCCAGGGCGTCGACGCGACCCATGCGACCACAACGGCGCTGCCGGTGGCCTTTGCCGCCAATGCCCTCTTTATGCTGGGCTATGCCGCTGTCGCCAGACATGGTCTGCCGGCGGGACTCGCGGCAGCCATCGGCCTATGGCTGGCAACCCAGGGATCGCTGGTGGGCCTGGGCGCTCCGAGCTATCCGGTGGCACTGGCGCTGTGGCTGGTGGCACTGGTGGGCACCTACATGCTGATGGACCGCCTGCTGCAACTCCCCACGGCGCAAGCCACCCGTCCTGCACTGACGCCCGGGCGGCTCGCGATGCGCGCGGTTCTCGCCGGCATGGTCATCTCGCTGGCCGTGATCCTGACGCGCTGGGGAGGGGCCGTGTTGGGTGCGGTGATGGCGGCGTTCCCCGCCGTGTATCTGTCCAGCCTGGTTATCACCGCCCGCTCCTCGGGCATTGCCTTTTCACGGGCGCTGACGCTGCCTCTGATGCTGAGCGGGGTGTTCAACTGTGTCATCTATGCGACGGTCTTTCGGCTCACGGTGCATGGACTGGGTTTGCTGGGCGCGACCGGTGTAGCCTATGTAGCGGCTTTGGCGAGCGCCATGCTGGTCTTGTTGGTGCTCCGACAAAGGGCCGCAAACCAAGTAGAGCTGACCTAGTTCCCAGGAGGGTTCTCCAGGTTGCGCTGAAGGCGTACGAGGCGCACGACACTGCTGCCCCAGAGAATGAGGGCCGTGCCAAAGCCCGCCGCAATATTCATGGCGCCATCGGGAATCGTGGGGATTCGCGGTATCCAATACATGGTCGCGACAGCAATGGCGATCAGCAACCCGCCGGTCAGGTATTCGCCGGGGGTGTGGTGAATGGCCGCTAGCGCCACAAAGTGTAGCCCCACAGCCAGCGATGTAGCGGCTGCGATGTAGGCTTGTTGGCCCGTCAGTATGAGATAGGCACTGATCACCGTGATGACCACGCCCTGGGCAGTGATCACACGGTGAGAGCGACGCGAACGAGCTGCGCGTTCTTGCTGCTGCTCCTCCGAGACATCGTCTTCGGGCAGCTCGGTAGCATGCTGAAAGCTACGCATGGCAAAGATAAAGAGCACAGCGGCGCTCACGGCCAAAAAGAGGTTGATCCACGGGGCACCCACCGGACGAAGCTCGAGCAGGCCTACCAGAGCCCAGGCGGCGCCAAGGGCTACATACAATAACGCACCACCAGCAGCATGCACCGCCTCGTAGCGAGGTGGAAGTTGAATATCCGACATGGGCGCTCCTCGAATGCAGTTAGAGAAAATAACAGGAACATTGTGGTCTATCGAGGTCTGCCTGTCAAAAAAGCCCAACCGGACATCGCCCCGGACAGGTAACGGCCTCTTGCGCATTTTACCGATCGGGCCCAGTTGACGCTAATAGCCATTATCCCTAAAATCAACGTACCTACTCGAGAATACGTTGGAGCAAGCCATGGACAACAATCACGAGGCAACTCTCAAGTATCATGAGCAAGAGTGGCAGATCAACAGCGGTATGACCATCCGACATGCCATCGAAAAGGTTGGACTGGATCCGCAATCCGTGTTGGCGATCCGCCAGAAAAAGCTCGTCAATCATCAGACTATCGTCGAGCCCAAAGACGAGATCCTGTTGGTGAATGTGATTTCAGGGGGCTAAGACTGAGCAACCCAATCAACACCTCCGAGTCACCTCGCCGCAGCAAGAGCCATCCGATTATGCGATGCCAACACTGCGGCGAGGTTGCCGTCATCTCGATGCCCCAGCATCGCCTCAAGCTGTGTGAGAAACATTTCCCTCTCTGGGTGGAACGACGCGTGGCGCGCACCATCGAGTCGTTCCAGATGTTCTCGTCCGATGATCGCCTGTTGGTGGCTGTGTCAGGCGGCAAGGATAGCCTGGCGTTGTGGGAGATCCTGTTGCGCCTGGGCTATCAGGCCGACGGCCTCTACATCCATCTGGGCATCGAGCACGAGGGTTACTCGCATGTCTCTCAGAGCTATGCCGAGGCGTTTGCAGCGACGCATCCTGACGCGACGCTGCATCTGGTGGATGTGCGTGCGCGCTATGGGCGTTCGATACCCGAGCTGGCGCGCGAGGGCGGTCGTAGAGCCTGCTCGCGCTGCGGCATGATCAAACGATACATCATGAACCGCACAGCCCGCGAGGGCGACTATGACGCCATTGTGACGGGCCATAATCTGGATGATGAGGCCGCACAGCTCTTGCAGAACAATCTGTACTGGCTGCGGGGCTATTTGCAGCGTCAGGCACCGGTGCTGCCCCAGACCTGTCAGGGGCTGGTTCGCAAAGCCAAGCCACTCTGTCTGGTTGCCGAACGGGAGAGCGCTGCATATACCTTTGTACGGGGCATCGAGTACATCCAGCAAGAATGCCCTCATTCAGCGGGGGCCACATCGATCTTTCACAAAAAGATCCTCAACGACATGGAGCGACGCTCGCCGGGCACCAAGCTGCAGTACTATCAGGGTTTTGTGCGGGCGCGCCAGGATGGCTTTATAATTGGTGACGAGGACACCCCACCGTTGGAGGAATGTGAGCGGTGCGGGCAGCCTACTACCGCCAATGCTCTGTGCGCCTTTTGTCGCATGCTAGAGACTGAGGAAACGTGACACAAGAAAAGACAGCAAGAACCTATCAATACTATGACCTGATCATGGCCGCCTTTGTGGCCGTGCTGCTGATCAGCAATGTGGCCTCGACCAAGATCCTGGTCCTGGGCCCGTTTACCTTTGACGGCGGCACGATCCTGTTTCCGATCAGCTATATCTTTGGTGATATCCTGACCGAGGTATATGGCTATGCCCGCGGGCGGCGCGTGATCCATGTGGGCTTTGTCGCCTCGGTGGTCATGGCCCTGGTGTTTGCGCTGGTAGGGGCGCTGCCCCCTGCCGAGGGCTGGGATCACCAAGCCGCCTACGATGCCATTCTCGGCATTACGCCGCGCATCGTCCTGGCCAGTCTGATCGCCTATTTTGCCGGCAGTTTCTCCAACTCGTGGGTCATGGCGCGCATGAAGATCATGACCCAGGGGCGCTGGCTGTGGACGCGCACTATCGGCTCGACGCTGGTGGGCCAGGGCGTTGATACGGCCCTCTTTGTCGTGATCGCCTTTGCAGGCATCCTGCCAACCGGCCTGCTCTGGACGGTAATCCTATCCAACTATGTGTTCAAGTGCGGCCTGGAGGCCCTGATGACGCCCGTCACCTACCGCGTGGTGAATGGCCTCAAGCGTGTCGAGGATGAGGACTATTACGATATCGAGACCGACTTTTCTCCGTTCGTCACCGAGCTATGATCTCACCCTATTACCGCATGAAAGGCTACGGCCATGGAACCGAACATAGAACCAGAGTTCGAGAGCGCCCCTCTCTTTGATGAGGAATTGCCCGAGGGCCACAAGAGCGGTTTTGTTGCCCTGGTGGGCAAGCCCAACGTGGGCAAGTCCACGCTGATGAACCGCTGGATGGGCCTCAAGGTCGCCGCGGTCACCCCCAAGCCGCAGACGACGCGCACGCGCCTGCAGGGCATCCTGACCCGCGACGATGCCCAGATCATCTTTGTGGACACCCCTGGCATCCACCGGCCTCGCTCGGCCCTGGGCGACTATATGGTGGACACGGCGCGCCATGCCGTGCCTGACGCCGATCTGGTGGTGTTCATGGTCGACCTGAGCGAGCCGCCTGACGCCGCCGACGAGAACGTGGCCAGTCTGGTCGCGCACTATGTCAGCATCCCCGCCATCCTGGCGATGAACAAAATGGACCTGGTGTCGGAAGAGAAGCTGGCCGAACGCACAGAGGCCTACAGAGCGCTGGGCCAGTTCGACCATGTGGTTGTCATCAGCGCCGAGCATGGCCAGGGCACCGACGAGCTGCTGGATCTGGTGCTGGAGCGTCTGCCCGAGGGGCCGCGCTTTTACCCTGCCGACCAGGTCACAGACCAATCGGAGCGTTTCATCGCCGCCGAGCTGATCCGCGAGCAGGTGCTGATCCACCTGCATCAGGAGGTGCCCCACGCCATCGCGGTGCAGGTGCAAGAGTTCAAAGAGCGTGACAATGGCGTGCTGTATATCGCAGCCAACATCTTTACTGAGCGTGAGTCGCAAAAGGGAATCGTCATTGGATCGCGTGGCTCGATGCTCAAGACGATCGGTTCAGACGCTCGCCGCTCCCTGGAAGAGTTCTTTGAGCAGCAGGTCTATGTGGACCTGTGGGTCAAAGTACGCAAGGATTGGCGCACCAACGAGACTTACCTCAAGCAGCTCGGCTATGGCTGATCCCGCAGATAGGAACACCGGCCGGCGCTCCCATTCGAGCACCGGCCGGTGTTTTGTGTCTGGGCCTAGCCAAGCAGCAACAGACTGACAGCCATCACGAACATGCCCCCCAGCAGACCAAAGAGCGAGTCGTGGCCCCTGCTATACTCCCGGGAAGTGGGCAAGAGCTCGTCCAGCGCGATATAGACCATGATACCGGCGATCCCGGCGAACACGATACCCATTACACCGGCGGTGAGGAACGGTCGTAACAAGGCATAGCCTATCAGAGCGCCGAGGGGCTCGGCCAGACCGGACAGGGCCGACCAGGTAAAGGCTCGGCGTCGGCTCCCGGTGGCATAGTAGAGGGGCACCGAGATGCTGATCCCCTCGGGGATATTGTGCAGAGCGATGGCGATGGCGATGGCGACACCCAGGGCGGGATCCTGCAGGGCAGCCAGGAAGGTGACCAGGCCCTCGGGAAAGTTGTGAATCGCCACGGCGAGCGCCGTCATCACCCCGGTACGCTCCAGCCTGCCCGCATCCTCGATGGTCAGGGCGCCTGGCCCGTGCGCGTGTCGGCCTACCTCTGCCAGATCCTCTTCGGAGCGCGCCTCGTGGGGATTGTGCTCATGGGGAACTAACTGATCGATGATGAACATGATCAGGATCCCGACGAAAAAGGCCCCCGTGATGATCCATCCGGCCGCGTCAGCATTGTAGAACCCCTCCGCCATCTCGAGCCCTTCTTCCATGAGCTCGATGAACGAGATATAGATCATCACGCCCGCCGCAAAGCCGGTCCCCCAGGAAAGAAAGCGATAGTTTCGCGGCCCGGCAAAAAAAGCAATAAAGCTACCGACAGCGGTAGCGCTCCCCGCAAGCGCCGTCAGTAAGATGGCGATCCAGAAATTACCATTGTGCATCATCGATCTATCTCGCGCATCCGCGCCCTCCTTGTGAATTCAATTCTTTTATACGGAAAATACTACACAGAAATGCGAGCCTTGTCCAATGGCGGGGCTTGCTGGACACCCTGGAGTCGATATCGTATAGTCTGCCTACCCGTTCATGCGCCATCAGGAGGAGTTTTGGGCCAAGCAATCAAGCACGCATACGACCTCGATCCGTGCGTCGCCGAGCTCTATGACCAGCAAGAGACGCAGACGAGCGATATCGAGCTGCTGCGGCGCCTGATCGCCGCAAAACAAGAACTGCGCATTCTGGAGCCATTCTGCGGTACGGGGCGTATCCTGCTGCCGCTGGCCGCCGATGGCCATAGCGTGGACGGCCTGGATCGGGCGACGCCCATGCTCGACCACGCCCGCGCCAAGTTGGCGTGCCTCACACCCCATCTGCAGGAGCGCGTACGTCTCCTGCAGATGGACATACTTGCTTCCCCCTGGCCCGGCGGCTATGACCTGGTGATCCTGGGCGGCAACTGCCTGTACGAGCTGGCGACGCCACACCAGCAGGAAACCTGCATCGCGCGTGCGGCGCAGGCACTCCGCCCCGGCGGCTACCTGTTCATGGACAACGATCATATGGAGGGCGATCTGGATCCGGCCTGGCGTAATGCCGATGTCCGGGCGGCCTTTCCACGCGGCACATGCGCCGACGGAACGCGCATCCAGGCCACACGCCAGACGGTGTGGTACGATGCTCCCAACCGCCTGGCCCGCTTTGCCCGCGAGATACGGATCACCCGGCCCGATGGAAGCGTGGAGCAGCAAGCCTATCTGGAGCAAAAGCATCCGGTGAGCCATGATGAGTTGGCAGGCTGGCTCGACGCGCATGGGTTCGACATACGCGCTACCTATGGCGACCACGACCAGAGCCCCTATACACGAGATGCGCCCCGGGCGATCTTTTGGGCGCAAAAGGCCCCGCGTAATACGAGGAGGAACAACCGATGAAGATCACCGACCTGCAAGTAATCCCCTTTCGCGTCCCGTTTCGGCCCTTTCGCCACGGCCAGGTGCTGGATGAGGTCATGGGGGTCCAGACGCTGACCCGCATCCTGACCGATGAGGGGGTCGAGGGCTATTATCTGGGGGGCGAGGGCCATGGGGACCAGGACGGCCTGCTGCCGGACGACCGCCAGGCGCTGGAGCGTGGGTTCAAGCCGATGCTGGTGGGGCAGGACCCGTTCGACCGGGAGATGTTCTGGCACTGGATGTGGACCCGCAACAGCAAAGAGCACCTGCTGAGCGTGGTAGACATGGCCCTGTGGGACCTGCAGGCCCGCGCGTATGACCTGCCCCTCTACAAGTTGCTGGGGGGCGCCCGCGACAAGGTCAAGGCGTACGCCAGCACCTACCCGAACATGGCCAGCCCCGAAGGCTATGCGGAGCATGCCCTGGCCTGCAAAGAGCGTGGATATACTCACTATAAAATCCACCCCTACTATTTCTATGATCCCGTCACAGGCAAGCCCGGCCCCGGACGCCCCTCCAACGTCGATCAGGACATTGCCGCCTGCCGGGCGATCCGCGAGGCTGTGGGCGACGACATGGTCCTGTCCCACGATGTGTGGGGTACCTATCGCACCTATGAGGATGCCATCAGGATGGGGCGCGAGCTGGAGCGGCTGGGATTCTACTGGTACGAGCACCCCATGCCCGAATACCGCGTCCAGTCCTATATCAAGCTCTGCCAGGAGCTGACCATTCCCGTACTGTCACCCGAGATCGCCGCCGGCAGCCTGTACACCCGCGCCGACTGGATCATGCGCGGCGCCTCGGATATGACCCGCATCGACGTGCTGCGTGGCGGAATCACCGGCGTGAAAAAGCTGGCCGCCGTGGCCGAGGCGTTTGGCGTGCGCTGCGAGGTGCACATGAGCGGGTTTGCCAATCTGCAATGCCTGGGCGCCATCAGCGAGGATGTGTCGCAATACTATGAGCGCGGCCTGGTGGCCCCCGGCGTGGATTACGAGACGCCGCCGCCCTACCTGAATGCCATCTGCGACCCGATGGACGACGAGGGTTATGTCCACCTGTCCCAGGCCTCCGGCATGGGCTATGACATCAACTGGGACTATATCTGGGAGAACCGCATCACCGACGAGGACTAACGCAAAACAGGGACGCAATGGCTGGCGCCATTGCGTCCCTGCCGCTTGCTAGTGGGTCAGCACGGCGCGCACGAGGCCTGCGCGAGGTTCCGCCCACACCCCGCCCGACACCTCATCGCCATTGCGCTCGCGAAGTGGATGCCAGGTACCATCATCATCCATGCGCCCTTCCTCGACAGAGATCATGCCAGGCATCTCATCGCTGAGAAGACGGGCGGCCTCTGCCGGCGTCATCTCGGCGTCAGGCGCCGGCTTGCGCTTGAATTGCACGCGAAACGGCCCGCCCACCAGATAAAACTCGTGGTCATCGGCCTGGATCACCAGGCCCCGGGCGCGCTCAGGCGTCTCGGGGCGGGGATAGAGATAGCCGCCCGGGTAACGATCAGCTGGGCCGATAAAGCGCACCCACCCGATATAGTCTCCCAGGTCGAGATACTGCTCGACGGCGTTCTCCTCCTGCACGATGGCATGCACGCGGCCGGTCCCCTGGTAGGCCAGCAGCAGCGGGATGGCCGCCCGCGCCGCGCGAAAGCTGGCGGCCACCGGCGCGCTCTCGGGACGCAGGTTGCCCTCGGGATCCAGCATGCTCTCGATGCCAAAGCAGAAATAGCCGATGGCGTCATACTCGCCCAGGGCGTAGAACATCTGCTGGGCATTGCTGCCGGCGCGTCCCGATTCTGGCACGAACAACGGGTTATCGGCCCGGTTGTAGGCCTCGCACGCATGGCGGTAGGCCTGGGAGCTGGAAACATAAATGTCGGGGGCGATCAGGTCCACATGCGGGGCCGCCAACTTGTAGATGTCCAGCACCTTGGCCACCGCCCCACCCGACGGGTATTCGCCGGCGAGCCGGCGCCATTGCTCGCCCAGCCAGACATTGACTGTCATGGGCAGGTCGTAAACGACCTTGCCAGCGATAGCCAGCTCCTCGATATACTGGGCGATCTGCCATGCGGTCATGAACTCGCCTGCCTGCCAGCCAAACAGCTCGGGCCAGGAGCCGCTCTCGCGGGCGCCCGCCGCCTGCCATGCGGCATGGATCAGCGTGCCCGGGCGCTCGGCGGCCAGCGAGGCCATCTCAGCGGGCACGGGGCTATGGAAGGTAGCCGTCGCCTCGGGACCATAGTCGCGATCGCTCCCCCGGATGCCCGCCTCGTTCTCGATCTGGACGGCGATGATGGTCTTTTCGGTGGCATCCTTTTCCTTGATCGCCTTGAGCAACTCGCTATAGGCGCGGCGGTCTGCCTCCAGGTTGGCACGGCAGTGGGACGAGAGCACATTCAACGGGTAGCCGCCCGCCGAGATCACCCGCCGAAAGCGATCAGGATCCTGCTTGACCCAGCTCGGCGCGTATCCCATCTGGCCGTTCTTCCAGGTGCCAAACCAGAGCAGCATCAGCTTGAGGCCATGCTCTCTGGCGCCCTGCAGCAGGTCGTCGAGCACAGAGAAATCGAACTGGCCCTCCACGGGCTCGACCTGCCCCCAGTATACCGGGATCTCGACAGTGTTGGCGTCGAGGGCCTCCAGGGCCTTCCACGCTGTGTCCAGCGCGGCCAGATTATAGCCGCTCGAGTTGTGGACCTGGCCGCCCAGGGGGAAAAAGGGCTGACCATCGACTGTGAAAACGCGGTTGACGTGGTTCATGGCGTACCTCCTACTTTGTAGATCAGAGCCAATAGTACGCCATGGCGGGTCTGGGCGCAAGTGGCTGTGCGCCACC
>SLPC01000095.1 GCA_007132185.1 Anaerolineae bacterium
ACCTTGTCCCGAAACGACTCCAGCGCCGGTAGCTGGCATCAGTGACCCACGCCAGAGCGGGGCCCGTGACTCGCGCTGCCAGGAGTAACAGCGGCACCGCCAGCATCATTAGGTGGCGGGGATGGACGACGCCGGGCCGCATATAGTACATGAACATGGCGCCACCGATCGTGAGGCCCACCAGTGTCAGCAGCCAGAGATCGCCCAGTCGTTGGCGGTTCACGAGGGGCTCATGCCGACGCCAGCGCGCCCAGAGGTCGAGCGCCAGCCCAACCACCAAGACAAGTGTCGCTCCCGCCAGCAGTAGGGCTCCCGCCATGGCCAGTTGGCGCACCAGAGGTAGCTCGCTGGTGACGGGGCCGGTGGTGTAAAACAGCCAGATGCGCGCCACAAAAGCCCGCACGCCCGGCACCTCGGGCAGTACCGGCAGTACCTCGGCTCCGATATAGTCCTCGGTGCCGCCGCGCCCCGCCCGGATCACCAGAAGCCACGGGACAAAGGCCACCGCTGCCGCCAACTGCACCGCGACCCATGCGCGGAGCAGTTGCCAGCGCCGTTGCAGGGCCAGCGTCAGGGCCATCAGGGCTGCGGTGCACAGCAAAAAAGGTATTGCAAAGTAATGTGTATACAGACTGACGACCGTCGTCAGGCTGATGGCGATCCAGAGTCCGATGCGCGGCGGTGACGGACTCTGCACCACGATCACCATCAGGTACAGGAGCAGCGCAAACGCAGCCGCCATGAGGCTGTACATGCGCAGCTCTTGCGCATAGGCGATCAGGGTGGGCGATGCCACGGCCAGCAGCCCCGCCGTCCAGGCCACGCGCCGGTCATAAAGCTGCACGGCAATGGCGTACAGGAGAGGCGGTATGAGGATACCCAGCAGCGCCGAGGGCAGCCGCAGCCAGAACTCGCTGTTGGGGACTAGAGCGCTCCAGATGTGCAGGCCAAAGTGGTATAGAGGCGGACGATAGGCCCGTTGCACGATCTCGGCCCATGGGAACTGGGCCACGATCAACGTCTGGGCCTCATCGAACCAGAGGCTTTGTGCGCCCAGTCGATAGAGGCGCGGCACAAGGGCGAGGATGGCCAGCGCCACCAGCGCCAGACGGTCTGTTGCTGTACTCAGGTCACCGATGGGCTTGGCGTATGCCCGTATCTCCTCACGCAGGATGGCGGTCAATGGTCTGTGCTCTCGTCGGCGTTCTGAAGTGGAACGTTCACGCGGGAGGCTGCGAGTACCTCCTGAAAGAGCGCCAGGGTCTGATCGGCGATGGTGTCCCAGTCGAACTGGCGCGAGAGTTCCCGGGCGCCCCGGGCCAGCCGGGCTCGCAAATCTGCATCCTGCGATAGCTCGCGCACCGCGTCGGCCACGGCCGATGCTTTGTGAGGCGGCACCAGGTAAATGTTCTCGCCATGCACCAGCTCGGGTACCGGGACCTCGGGGTGGGTGCTGATGATGGGTACGCCGTGGGTCAGGGCGGCCATCAGGCTCCCCCGGCGGAACGAGACACCGTCAGCAAAGGGCAGTACGCACACATCCGAGCTGGCGAACGCCGCCGAGACCTCCTCGTTGGCGATATAGCCCGTCCAGAACACATGGTCGTCCAGCCTATTCTCGGTGATCATGTTCTTGACCCGGTCATAGTAGAGCTGATTGGAGGCGTTGCTGGAGCTCACGGCGCCGCCGATCATCACCAGGTCTACGGGCCGTCTCTCGCTGGTGAGTTGCTTGAGGGCCTGAATCAGCTCAATGGCGCCTTTGCTATCGTTCAGAAACCCGAAAAAGCTCAGCAACATGGTGCGGTCGGCGACCCCCCACTGCGCGCGCCACGCAGCGCGGTCAAAGCCCGGCGGCAGGCGAAACGAGATATTGCTGCCAATGGGGATCATCTCGACGCGTCGGATGCCTGCCACCTGCTCGAGCGCCTCCCGATCCTGTGCGTTGGTCACGATCGTCGCTGCGCACGAGCGGGCCAGCTCGCGGTTGACCCAGCGCCGCAGGCGCACCGCCTTGGGGAGCAGATAGGGCACCTTGAGGTCGTGAAAGGTGGTGACAAAGGGCACGCCGCCCAGGTAGCGAGGCAGCAGGTTGATAGCAGGGTGCATGCCAAAGGCCGCCGTCTGATACTGGATATTGATCAGGTCGGGCGACAGGCTATCCACCAACTCGCGCACCGTGCGGTAGAGGGGACGAAAGCCCCAGTCGTCCATGCGGGCATGCACCGTCACGGGGCCGCGCCGCTCCTGCAAGGGTTGGGCCTGCTCCGAGGTGAGCACGTGCACATCCACGCCGCGCTGCGCCAGACGCTCGCCTACGATGGCGGTGAAATCGGCCACGCCGCCCTCCATGGGGGGATACTCGCCGGTGATGAGCAGTAGCTTGGTGCCAGACATCAGGTTCTCTCCTCATGGGCCATCGCCGGGCGACGCAGCCCCGACCGGATGACCTCGGCATAGGCGCGGACGCGGTCGCGGTGCAGTGCGCGTTTGTGCCCCAGCGCGCACTTGAGCGCCTCTATCACGAGCTGTACCACAAAGCCCAGCAGCAGAAACAGCCGCAAGAACTCGGCCATCAGTCGGCCATGGTGCTTGCAAAAGTAGTGCACCTTGCTGGCGTTGAACAGGATGTGGCGCCGGGCCACCACTTGCCCGCTGCTCTGCCCCTCGTGGTGCACCACCAGGGCGTCGGGCAAATAGACTCGCTCCCAGCCCGCCTCGGCCGCTCGCCGGCACCAGTCCAGCTCTTCTGAATACATAAAGAACCCATCATCCAGCCGGCCGATCTGCTCCCAGACGGCGCGCCGGGTCAGCAGACAGGCGCCGGTGAGCCAATCCACCGGCTGCGCCTCGGCGTCAGGGCGATCCTCCATGCGGTAGCGGGCTGCCCAGCGGTTGCCGGGGAACCACTGCTCCAGCAGGGTGCTCTCCATCAACGCCATGCCCAGCGTTGGAAAGCGACGCCGCGACGACTGGGGCCGCCCGTCGCCATAGACCAGCCGGGGGCCCAGCACCCCGATCTCGGGTCGGTTCTCCATATAGTCTAGCATACACGACAGCGCATTCTCGCCAAGTTCGGTGTCGGGGTTGAGCAGCAGGATATAGCGTCCCTGCGCGTGGGGGAGCGCCAGGTTGTTGGCGCCGGTGAACCCCAGATTGGTGGGGCTCGCCATCAAGTGCACCCACGGGTAGCGCTGGGCCACCATCTCGCACGTGCCGTCGCCCGAGGCATTGTCCACCACATGTACGTGCAGCCGGTACGCGCCCAGTGGCACCCAGTCGCCCACGGGCGCGCTCGCCCCGGGCTGCGCCAGGATCGAGTCGAGGCAGCGCGCCAGCAGATCGCGCACATTCCAACTGACGATGATGATGTCCAGGTCGACGCGCATGCTACCCCAGCCCAAACAGCCGACTTGCGTTGGCCGTCGTCTGCTGCGCAACATCATCTGGGGTCGTGCCCCAGAGATGGGCGATATGCTCGGCCACATAGCGTACATAGGCGGGCTCGTTGCGGCGACCCCGCCGCGGCTGGGGCGCCAGGTAAGGGCAATCTGTCTCGATCAGCAGGCGTTCTCGTGGCATCTGCTGCACGATTTCGTCCAGGTGGGTGACATTGCGAAAGGTGATGGGCCCCGCGATGCCCAGATAGAGGCCGCGCCCCAATGCCCAGTCGGCCATCGCGCCATCAGCCAAAAAGCAGTGCATCACGCCGCGGAGGCGGTCCGGGCCCTCGTCGATCACGCGCCGGAAATCTGCGTCTGACTCGCGATTGTGCAGGATCACAGGCAGATCGAGAGCCGCGGCCAACTCTAGCTGACGAGCCAACACGGCCTGCTGGGCCGGCCGCGGCGAGAGATCATAGTGATAGTCCAGCCCCATTTCACCCAGGGCCACCACGCACGGATCGGCCGCCAGCGACATCAGCTCTTTGATCGCCGCCTCGGCCAGGGCCACCGGGTCGGTGGCGAGATCCCCAGTCACCGCGGTGCGCGCCTCATGGGGATGGATGCCCACCGCGGCATGGATGCCCGCATGCGCTCGGGCCAGCGCCACGCACGCGCGGCTGCTCGCCAGGTCCGAGCCGCAGGTGACCATCCGCGTCACGCCCGCATCCTGCGCGCGCGCAATGACGGCCTCACGGTCGCCGTCAAAGCGCCGGGACTCTAGATGGGTATGCGAGTCGAACAGCATCACGTCAGGCGTCGAGCCCGGCCAGGGCAAGCCCTGCTTGCAGGATCTCGTCGACCAGCTCCTGCCGCGTGGTCTCGGTATAGACGCGGATTACAGGCTCGGTGCCAGAAAAGCGAATCAGCAGCCAATCGCCGCCCTCGAGCACATAGCGAAAGCCGTCGCGGGTGTCAATCTCGGTAACCTCGAGCCCCGCAATCTGCTCCGGCTTGGCGGCCTGGACGCGGCTCACCACGGCGGGCTTGTCCTCGGGACGCATGTGCCGGTCGATGCGATCATAGTAGTGGTTGCCCACCAGCCCATAGACGTGCTCCAAGAGCTCGCTCGGCTTTTTGTTCATGCGGACCATCAGGTCCAACAGGTAGAGGGCCGCCAGGATGCCATCGCGCTCGGGGATGTGCCCGGCAAATGCAAAGCCACCGCTCTCCTCACCGCCGAGGATCGCCTGCACCTCCATCATCTTGGGGGCCACGAACTTGAACCCGACGCCCGTCTCGTACACCTCTACGCCGTAGCGTTCGGCTAGCTTGTTGGCCATGCTGGTCGTGCTTACAGTGCGCACCAAAGGGCCGCGCTGCTCCCGGCACTCGAGAAGGTAAAAGGAAAGCAGGGCATAGACCTCGAGCTGGTTGACAAAAACGCCCTCCTCCGACGCAAAGCCCACCCGGTCGCCATCGCCATCAAAGGCAAAGCCTGCATCGGCACCCCGCTCGGGGATCACCCGCAGCAGGTCCTGCAGGTTACTGGCAATGGGCTCGGGGCGATGCATGTTCGGGAACAAGGGATGGCGCTCGCCATGGATCTCGTGGATCTGGGTCGACCCGCCTTGCAGCACCTTTGGGAACCAGCCCTGTCCCGCGCCCCACATCGGATCGCTGACCAGGCTGTATCCGGCATCCCGCAGCGGCTGCAGATCGATCAGCTCGGTGATATGCTCCATATAGGGCTCGTCGGGGTCGATGAGCTGGATCAGCCCCTGTTTCACCGCCTTGTCATAGTCCATGCGCTTGATCTCTTGGCTCTCCTGCACCCTATGGATGCGTTTCTCGACCGCATCCAGGGTCTCGGGTGCCGCGGCCCCGGCATAGGACGAGCGTAGCTTGTAGCCGTTATCGGAGGGTGGGTTGTGGCTGGCGGTGATCCAGATGCCGCCGCCCGCCTTGTGGGGGAGGATGGCATAGGAGAGCACCGGCGTTGGGGCAAAACGTTTGGCCAGATAGGCCACGATGCCATTGCCCGCCAGCACCTCGGCCACGGCGCGGGCAAAGTCCTCGGAGCGAAAGCGCGTATCATAGCCCACGATCATGCCCTTGGCCCCATCGCCTGTCTCGAGCCAATGCTCAGCGGTGCCCTGGGCACAGTACGCAAGGTTCTCAAAGGTGTACTCTTCGGCAATGCCGGCACGCCAGCCATCGGTGCCAAATTGGATCGGTGTTATAGACATGTTTGTATCCTTTCAAGAGAGCAAGGCTGCAGAAGCTAGCCTCCGTTGGCCTGTGCCTGTAGGGTGCGCAGATCATGGTCGACCATCATCTCGACCAGTTGCTGAAAGTTGACAGTTGGCTCCCAGCCCAGCCTGGTACGGGCCTTGGATGCGTCACCCACCAACTCGTACACGTCGGCGGGCCGCAGAAAGCGGGGATCGATCTCGACATAATCCTGGTAATTGAGGCCCAGGTAGCCAAAGGCATGGTCGAGTAAATCGCGTACCGAGTGCTGCTCGCCGGTGGCGATGACATAATCCTCAGGCGAGTCCTGCTGTAGCATGAGCCACATGGCCCGCACATAGTCGCCGGCAAAGCCCCAATCGCGCAGGGAATCGAGACTTCCCATGGGCAGGCGGTCCGCCAGGCCCAGCTTGATACGAGCCGCGTTATAGCTGACCTTGCGCGTGACAAACTCGAGCCCGCGCCGGGGCGACTCGTGGTTGAACAGAATGCCCGACACGGCAAAGAGGTCATAGCTTTCGCGATAGTTGACCGTGATCCAGTGCCCATAGACCTTGGCGACGCCATAGGGGCTGCGCGGGTAAAAGGGGGTAGTCTCTTTTTGGGGGACCTCCTGCACCTTGCCAAACATCTCACTGCTACTGGCCTGATAAAAGCGCGCGTCGGGAATCGCGATACGCACGGCGTCCAGCACCCGTGTAACGCCCACGGCGGTAAACTCGGCAGTGAGCACAGGCTGATCCCACGAGGTGGGCACAAAGGACTGGGCCGCCAGGTTGTAGACCTCGTCGGGCTGGTGCTCGCGCAGAATGTGGATCAGCGAGACCTGGTCCAGCAGGTCTCCATTCACCAGCGTGATGCGATCCATGATGTTCCCGATGCGCCCCAGGTTGGGCATGCTGCTGCGCCGCACCATGCCAATGACCTCATAGCCTTGCTCGAGCAGGAACTCGGCCAGATAAGAGCCGTCCTGTCCCGTTATGCCGGTGATGAATGCCTTTTTCCTCATAGCACACTCCTCAATGCGTCGTCAAAGTGGGACGCGCTCTTTGAACCCGCTCCCGCCAGTATTCCAGGGTATCGTGCAGGGTGCGGTCCAGGCTATATGCTGGTGCCCACCCGGTCTCACGCTCCAACTTGCCACAATCCGCCACGATACGGGGCACATCACTGGGCCGCATACGCTCTGGATCGGGCTCTACATTTACGGCCACTCGGCTGAGCGCCAGCAGCCGGTCCAGCACCTCGCGAATGGCATATGCCTGTGAGCCGCCCACATTGTACACCTCGCCAGCTTTTCCATGTTCCAGCGCCAGGTGATAGGCGCGCACCGTATCACGGACATCGTGCAGGTCTCGTTCGGCATCGAGATTCCCCACCCGCAAAAGGGGCTCTTGGAGGCCAGCTTCGATCTGGGCGATCTGCGAGGAGAAATCTGGGATCACATAGCCCAGATCCTGGCGTGGGCCGCTATGGTTGAACGGACGCACCCGCACAATGGTCAGATCGTGGCTCAGATAGTATTGCAGGCCCATATAGTCCTGGGCCACCTTGCTCACGGCATACGGATTTACCGGTCGCAGGGGCGTCTCCTCATCCACCGGCAAATCGTGAGCCTCTACGCGCCCATACTCTTCGGCAGAAGCCACCACCAGAACGCGGGGCCTGGCCCCCGACTCGGCCAAAGCCTGCAGAATGTTGACCTGGGCGGTGATGTTGTTGTGTAGCGTGGCCGCCGGGTCCTGCCACGACGCGCCCACCGAGGCACGTGCCGCCAGGTGATACACCTGATCGGGCTGCACGATATCCAGGAGCGCCCGCACGCTATCGCCATCGAGCAGATCGACTCGATGCAGATCGATTCGATCTAGATCGACGGTAGCACCAATGGCATCTACGTTCGCGGTACTGCCTCTGGGCGAAAGCACGCCCACGACCTCGATACCGCTAGTGCCGCACAGATATTCTGCAAGATGGCTGCCGGCAAAGCCGCCGATGCCGGTTATCAGGGCGCGCAGGATGGGTCCTCCTGACCTATACATGCCGCCATGTTAGGCGACGCTGCTTGATCGTCTATCTGATTATAACCGACACGGGCTGGGGCACAAGTGCACAGCGGACCTGCCCCAGGGGAGTGGCCCTGTCGACTCACGCAAGAACGCCGGAGGGAGCTTTCGGCCCCTCTCCGGCGCTCTGAGTAGGCTGTATCGTATGCTACAGGCCAGCGGCGCTGCGCAGGTCCTGGATCCGGTCAGTGTTCTCCCAGGGAGCATCGATGTCCGTGCGGCCAAAGTGGCCATATGCGGCCGTCGGCTTGTAGATGGGCCGGCGGAGTCGCAAGTCTCGGATGATGGCGCCCGGGCGGAGGTCGAACACCTCGGACACGATGGCCTCGAGCCGCTCGTCGGACAGTATGCCGGTACCAAAGGTCTCGATATTGACCGACACGGGCTGCGCCACACCGATGGTATAGGCGATCTGAATCTGGCAGCGCTCTGCCAGTTGCGCGGCCACCACGTTCTTGGCTACCCAGCGAGTGGCATATGAGCCGGAGCGGTCCACCTTCGTGGGGTCTTTGCCCGAAAAGGCGCCGCCACCGTGGGGGATCATGCCGCCATAGGTGTCGACGATGATCTTGCGACCGGTGAGGCCCGCATCGCCCATGGGGCCACCGATGACAAAGCGGCCGGTGCTGTTGATAAAGTAGCGCGTGTCGGCATCGAGCATGTGCTCTGGGATGACCTGTTTCACAACCTGCTCGATGATGTCCTCGCGAATCTGTTGTTGGCTCACTTCAGGGCTATGCTGGGCGGCCACCACGACGGTATGGATGCGCACCGGTTTGCCGTGATGATACTCGACCGTGACCTGACTCTTGCCGTCGGGCCGCAGATAGGGCAGGGTGCTATCCTTGCGGACGGCGGCCAAGCGCCTGACAATCGAATGGGCCAGGAGAATCGGCATGGGCATCAGTTCACGCGTCTCGGTGCAGGCATACCCAAACATCATGCCCTGGTCGCCGGCGCCCACAGCCGCGATCTCGGCATCAGATATGCCAGCCTCGCGGGCCTCGGCCGCCTCATCCACGCCTTGGGCGATATCTGACGACTGCTCCTTGATCGAGGTGATCACCCCGCAGGTGTTATAGTCAAAGCCGACATCAGAGCAGTTGTATCCGATCTCGGCGATGGTCTCTCGCACGATCTGGGGTATGTCCACATAGCAGTCCGTAGTGATCTCGCCCGTGGTCAGTACCAGGCCCGTAGTAACCGCGCACTCGCAGGCCACGCGCCCATAGGGGTCCTGGGCATAGATGGCGTCCAGCACGGCATCAGAGATCAGGTCGCAGACCTTGTCGGGGTGCCCCTCGGACACGGACTCGGAGGTGAACATGAATTTGGGCGAGCGCATAAAATTGATCACGGGCCTATCCTTTCCGTATAGGATCGCAACAAGCTGATTGGCCAAGCACTCTCAGGTGCCAATACTCCACGAGTTGAGATAGTGCTCCTGTTCGGGCGTCAAGGTATCGATCTCGATGCCCATGGCATGGAGCTTGAGCGCCGCGATCTGGTCGTCGATCTCTTTGGGCACGCCATAGACCGCGTTTTCCAGGCTTTCATGATTCTGTACCATGAACTCGGCGCATAGGGCCTGGTTGGCAAAGGACATGTCCATCACGGCGGAAGGATGCCCCTCGGCCGCCGCCAGGTTGATCAAGCGCCCTTCGCCTAGCACATTGATCTCGCGCCCATCGGGGAGCACGTACTGCTGCACCGAGGCGCGAGGCTGGCGCACCTCGACGGCGTGCTCGACCAGGGCGTCCAGGTTCAGCTCGACGTTAAAGTGGCCCGAGTTGGCCAGCATGGCGCCATCCTTCATGCGCTCGATGTGAGGCATATCGATGACGTTCATGTTGCCTGTCGAGGTAACAAAGATATCGCCCACGGCGGCTGCCTCCAGCATGGGCATCACCCGGTAGCCGTCCATGACGGCCTCTAAAGCTCGCAGCGGCGCGATCTCGGTGATGATGACGTTGGCGCCCATGCCCTCTGCGCGCATGGCGATACCTCTGCTGCACCAGCCGTAGCCGGCCACCACCACGGTTTTGCCGGCCAGGAGCGTGTTGGTGGCGCGGATGATGCCATCGATGGTGCTCTGGCCGGTGCCATAGCGATTATCGAAAAAGTGCTTGGTGTTGGCGTCGTTGACGGCGACGATGGGGTAGGCGAGCTGGCCCTCTTGCTGCAGGGCACGTAGGCGGATCACGCCGGTGGTTGTCTCCTCGGTGCCGCCAATCACATCGGCCAGTGCCTCGCGCCGCGTGCTGTGTAGCGTCGAGACCACATCGGCCCCATCGTCCATGGTGATGTGCGGGCGATGATCGATGGCTGCGGCGATATGCCGGTAATAGCTCTCGTTGTCTTCGCCCTTGATGGCGTACACCGGGATGCCGTACTCGGTAACCAGGGCGGCAGCCACGTCATCTTGGGTCGAGAGCGGATTTGAGGCGCACAGGACGCAATTCGCGCCGCCGGCCTGGAGCGTGCGCATCAGGTTGGCGGTCTCTGTCGTGACGTGCAGGCAGGCCGAGAGGCGCATGCCCTCCAGGGGGCGTTCCTTGCCAAAGCGCTCTCGAATCAGACGCAATACGGGCATCTCGCGCTCGGCCCAATGAAGGCGATTGAGACCGGCCGGCGCCAGGCTCAGATCCTTTACATCGTATGATTGACTCACAGGGGCATCCTTTCTGTCGCAGCCTCAGCCTCGGGCTACTTGATTGATCGACCGCAAGAGACGCTCTTGGCCCTTGGGAGGGCTGTCGTCAAAATGGGTCAGCAGGGTGAAATCTTTGTATCTTGTGACCAGTTCCGCCCTGGTAAGGTTACGCAGAGCGTCTATGGAATAGTCTTGAACGGTGAACGATGCCATGATGGTGCCATGGACCACGGCGCGTCGCAGCCCCGCGATGGTGAGATCGTCCGTCTCGGCCAGATATCCCATGAACCCGGCGGCAAAGGTGTCACCGGCGCCCGTGGGGTCAACCACGCGCTCCAGGGGATAGGCGGGCGTGAGGAAAAAGCGCTCGCCGGTGCTTTTCCCGTGGGTCACCAGCATGGCACCATAGCGCCCACGCTTGACCACCAGCGCACGAGGTCCCAGATCGAGAATGGCCTGGCTGGCGGCAATCAGGTTCGGCGCGTCGGCATACTGGAGCACTTCGGCCTCATTGAGGAGCACCACATCCACCATCGACATGGCCCGGGTCAGGGTAGCACGTGTTGCGCCCATCCAAAAGTTCATCGAGTCCAGGGCGGTCAGACGCGGGGCCTCCATCTGCGACAGGACGTGGATCTGCAGGTCCGGATCGATATTGGCGAGAAACACATAGGGTGTGTCGCGGTACTCTTGCGGGAGCTCGGGCTGGAAATCGGCAAAGACATTCAACCGCGTATCCAGCGTCTCGGCGTCGCTCAGATCCACGCCATAGCGCCCGCTCCAGGCAAAGGTCTCCCCCTCGACGAACTGCAACCCGCAGAGGTCAATGTCGCGGCTCTCGAAAAAGCGCACATGCTCCTCAGGGAAATCGGTGCCTACGACGCCCACCATGCGTACTCGGTCATAGAGGCTGGCCGCCGTCGCAAAATAGGTGCAAGCACCGCCAAGCAAGCGCGAGCGGCTGCCTGCGGGGGTCTCGATGTTGTCTACCGCAACCGAACCAACAACCAGGATGGTCAAGGCAAGCTCCTCTCAGGCTTCTTCTTCTGATGACGGCGAGGAAGGTTCATCCACGGGACTGTAACGATCGCGCAGGGCGAGCGAGACCGCCCGAGTTAGATCGAGCACCTGCTCAGCAAGCTCCACGCTGAGGGCCGCCAAACTGGTGGACGGCGAAAGCATGCCCTGGGCGATCAACTGGTCGCGAGGGATGCCCGCTTCGATCAATAGCTCCATACCATCCTCCAGGCGACTTACCAAAGATTCGACGGTCTCTGAACGGGCCGGGGTGCCGGCAGGGATAATGCCCCACACAAGAATGCCGCCTCGCGCCAAAAACGCGCCGAGATCCTCAGCATAGTCCACCAGACTGGCCACATAGTCATAGGCATCAAAGCAAAGCAGATCTGTGGTGGTTCTGGCCAGTACGGACCAATCGGTCGCGCCGGAACAATAGATGCCCTTGAGGCCTTGGAGACTGGCAAACACATCCTCGAACAGATTGATGGTGTGCTCGGGGCTCAGGGCCACTGAGCTCGAGCCAAAGGAGGCCATATATGGTTCGTTGATGATCGTAATGGTGCGTGGGCAAAAGCTTGCCAACGCCTCCTCTTGCCAGGCCGCCTTGAGACGCAGATGCTTGGCGACAGCATCTTCCATGACCTCATCATATAGAATGGGGCGGTGGTTTTGATCCACGATGGTATGGCCCCAGCTTACCGGCCCGGTAACCTCGCCGCGGATGGCCAGAGGCTCTTGCTGAAACGCGATATCTCCGCGCCGCAGGGTGTCCAGTGCCGCTGCGTAGGCGCCGCTGATACGCCCATAGTCCAAGTCGTCTTCCAGATAGGCCAGGTATAGAGTTTCGAGCCCCCGGTCGATATCTTTGCGACGATCCACATAGATGGTGCCATCGTCCAACGTGATCCCGGGGAAACGCTCGCTATACTGGGTGTACATGTTCTCCAGATAGCTCTTGCGTGGCAGACGGGGCCAGCAGGGAATCTCGGGAAAGCGGGTCAGCATGGCTTCCCACGCTTCGGCAACCTCAGTATGAGGCAGTCCGCCAAACACCAGTGGCAGCCAGGCGAGATCGCTATGCGTGGGGCCAGACGTTTCGGTCATGGGGTCCTTTCCGCGACAGGCAAAAAAAAGCTCCCGCCAGGGAGACTGTGCGCAAACCTCATCTTTCAGGCGCTCCCGGTCGCCTGCCGGAATTGGCACCAGAGCGGACGCCAAAGGCGTGACCGTCAGGTTGCCGGGGCTTCACGGGGCCAGGTCCCTCCACCCCTCTTGATGAGCGTCCCTATTTATTTCGCAGACAACGCGAGCATGGTAGCACAGCCCCGTATAGGTGTCAAGCTTGGCGCGCCCCCGTCGGGCGAGTTGAGAGCCAAGGGTTGGGCGGCAGATGCCCTCGAATATGGCCGCGATCACGCCAGGCAACATGATCCATGCGTCCAGTGGGCGCCTGTTCGTCCCGCGAGCCCGGCGATTACGCACAAAGAAGCGAACTCTGCCCTTTGGTCTGGTTGGACAACGTTGTCAGAGAGTGTTACAATGCCTGCGGCTCGCGTACCGCCAGGTACGGAACGACCGCCAACAGTAGAGGCGAGACAAGCATGGCGCACAAGCGACCCACAATCAAAGATGTCGCGCAACAAGCGGGCGTGTCTTTCAAGACCGTCTCGCGCGTGATCAACGACCAGCGCGGCGTAAGCGACGAGGTCAAGGAGCGCGTGCGTGAGGCCATCGCCGAGTTGGGCTATGTGGTCAACTATTCCGCACGCTCACTGGCAGCTGGCGGTTCCTCGGTGGTGGGCGTCGTCATCCCGCGTTTGACCGATCCCCGCAGCCTGGATCTTCTCTCTCATGTTGGCGAGGTGGCCGAGCGGCTGGAGTTGGGCATCATTGTGCTCACCCGTCCCATTCTCGATAGCGAGATCGGCTTTAGCCAGTTCATCGGTCACGGCATTGTGGGCTCGTTGATGCTCATGAGCCCGCGCTCGGTGAGCGCCTATCTCCCCTTTGTTCGCGCCCTCGACATACCCACTGTGGTAGTGGAATCGCTGCTGGAAGACACCTCGCAGGGCACGGTGCCCTGTATCGCTTCGGACAACTATGGCGGCGCGCTGACGGCGGTTCGCTACCTGTGCGAGCTCGGCCATCGCCGCATTGCATATGTCTCGGGCACCGATGTAAGCCAGAACCGGTTGCGCTACCAGGGATATTGCGATGCGCTGCTAGAGGCCGATATCAAGGCAGACAAAGCGCTGGTGGAGCCGGGGCGTTGGAGCTGGCAATCGGGCTATGAGGCGGCGCAGACCCTGATAGAGATGCAGCAGCCCCCCACGGCGATCTTTTGCGCTAACGATACCATGGCTATGGGGGCCATGCTAGCCCTGAGGGAGCGCGGCTTGTGTGTGCCTGACGACATCTCTGTCATGGGGTTCGATGACATTCCCGCCGCAGCCAATAGTCGGCCACCCCTGACGACAGTGCGTCAGCCCACTACCGAGATGGTGGAGCGCGCCTTTGGTCTCTTGCAACGTGCGAGGCAGGGAGAGCAGGTGGCTGCTGAGAATCAGATCCTGCCCACAGAACTGGTATTACGGGCGTCCTGTGGTCCCCCACCCCAAGAGACGGACTAGCCGATCAAGCAGACCAAACGCCCAGCGGGCGGCTTGCGTGCCCTGTCAGGGTGCGGGACAATGTGCGAGTGGGATACGCCGGGTCAACTGACTCGGCCATCAAGAACTGGAGGAAGGCATGAGCGTCAAGGTCAAGTTAGGTTTCGTTCCATCGTATCGGTTCTTTTTCAGCCCCTGGTGCGCCAAGATGCGCGATGAAAGCCTGGAGGCACTGCGAAGCGTGGAGGGTGTCGAGGTCGTTGTGCCCGAGGCAGCGCCAGAGGGCGAGGAGCCGAACCCCGTGATGGGCACCACCCGCACCGGCGCGGTCAGTGGCCTGGACGAGGGACAGGGCATCGGCGAGTACTTTCGCCGAGAAGGTGTGGATGGCGTCGTTCTGTGCCCCCTTGACTTTGGCGACGAGCGCTCGGCCAGCAAGATCGCCGAGATTTTGGACGTCCCCGTGCTGCTCTATGCCACCAAAGAGCCGCTTGCGGTGGACAACGCCAGTCTGGCGCGCGTGTCTGACTCGTACTGCGGCAACCTTTCGATGGCTTCGGGCCTCTACCGTCGCGACATTCCCTTTCACTATGCAGGCATCTACTTTCCCGATGAGGAAGAGCTTCTGTACGAGTTCGAGACCTTTGCCGCGGCCGTGGCCGTTGTCAAGAGCCTCAAGGGAGCCCGCATCGGCCAGGTAGGCGTGCGTCCTGGCACATTCGAGACTGTGGCCTATGATGAAGTGGCCATGATCAACAAGTTCCAGCAGAACGTGATCCCCGTCAACCTTTCGGACATCGTCGATCAGGCCAAGCGCTATGCGGATGACGACGCAGAGGTGTTGGCCCAGGTCGAGGATTTCCGCAACTCGGTGACCGAGGTGACCGTCTCGGAGGACTATCTCGTCAACGAGGCCAAGATGGAGCTGGCACTGACCAAGTTCTGGAACGATAACAAGCTCTCGGCTATGGCCGTCCAGTGCTGGCCGTCGATCCAGCGCGAAATGGGCATCTCCGTCTGTGCGCTGTATGGTCGCATGACCGAAAGCGAGATGCTGACCGCCTGTGAGGTCGACATCGTGGGCGCCCTCTCGATGATGGTCAACTACTATGCCGGGATGGGGCGCATCAAGCCGCATTTTATCGACTGGACCATCCAGCACCGCGAAAACGAGAACTGGCTGTTGGCGTGGCACTGTGGTAACGCGCCGGTGAGCCTGGCCGCCGACCCGGAAAAGACCGCGCTGCGCTCACGCCGCGACATGGTGGGTACCGAAGAGGCCATGGAGCAGGATGCGGCCGCCGGTCTTTACCAGTTCCAGATCAAGCCCGGACCTGTCACCTTCTGCCGGCTGGCCGAGTATAACGACGAATGGAAAATGCTCATCGCTACCGGTGAAATCGTCGCCAGTGAGGAAGAATTGGCCGGCACATGGTCGTGGGTAGAGGTACCGGATCACGCCGAGCTGTATCGGATCCTGGTGGAAGAAGGTTTTATCCATCACGCCAGCATGACTCACGGCGACCAGGTCGACGTACTGCTCGAGGTGTGCAAGTTCCTGGACATCGAGCCGGTTGTGGTGGCGTAGGATATCCGAACGATGACACCTACTGTCGTTGGTGTAGGATTGGCCTGTCTGGACGTCTTGATCCGTCTGGGCGATATGCCCACCTGGGAGACGGGCGGGCGGATCAGTGCCTTTCGCTTTGACGGAGGCGGCCCCGTAGGCACGGCTATGGTGGCCGTGCAAAAGCTGGGCATCGAGGCCGGCTATGTGGGCTCCGCTGGGAACGACCGCGTGGCCGACCTCAAGATGTCCTTTTTGACCGAGTACAGCGTAGACGTGAGCCACGTTGTGCGTCGCGATAGCCCCGAGAGTCAGGTCGTGATCGTGTATGTGGATCAAGAGACCGGTGAGCGCACGTTCGCCGGTCTACGCAACCTGGGGATGGCCATGCTGGCACCCGAGGAGCTCGACCGCGACTATGTGCTCTCGGCCGACTTTTTGCATCTGGATGGTTTCCACTATGAGGCCGCACTGCAGGCAGCTCGCTGGATGCAGGAGGTGGGCAAGACCGTCATCTTTGACGGAGGCAAGACATCGGCCAAGTCGCTACCTCCGCAGATGACCGATGCCATCGGGCTGATCGATGTCCTCATCTGTGGTGAGGGCTTTGCCCAGGCACTGAGCGGTAAGCAGGATCTGTACGAGGCCGGAGAGGCCATCCTGGACATGGGCCCGCGGATCGTGGTGCAGACCCTGGGCGCGGAGGGGAGTGTCACGGTAACACGTGATGAACGCTTTCACACGCCGGCGTTTCCAGTGAATGTCATCGATACCACGGGCGCTGGCGACGTCTTTCATGGGGCCTACATCGTGGGCCTGCACCATGGCTGGCCGCTTGCTCAGGTCGCGCAGTTTGCGACGGCCGTGTCAGCCATCAAATGCACCGGGCTGGGAGGGCGCGGGCCTATCCCCAGCTATGATCAAGTCATAGCGTTCCTCGCGGAGCGCGACATTTACCTGGAGGAGTAGACACATGCCACTCGTATCGTTCGTCGATCAACTGAACCGCGCCAGGCGTGAAGGCTGGGGCATTCCCCTGTTCGATATCTTTGAGCGCCTGGGCACCGATGGCATCTATCTGGCCGCAGAGGCCAAGAATGCTCCGACCATCGTTGGCGTATATGGTGGCCTTTTCGACCGCCCTGGCGGCAAGGAGTTCTGCTCTTACTTTGTCAAGCGCTGCCAGACTTCTACGGTGCCCATGTCGGTCTATCTGGATCATGGTGACAGCTTTGAGCGCTGCATCCAGGCGCTGCACCTCGGGTTCACCGACGTGATGTACGATGGCTCGCAGCTCCCCATGGACGAGAACATTGCCACGACCAAGATGGTGGTGCGGGCAGCCCACGCCGTGGGCGCCGGCGTCGAGGCCGAGCTGGGCCACGTGGGGCGCGGTAGTGACTATGAGAGCTTTGGCAGCCGCCGCGAGGGCTTTACCAAGCCCGAGGACGTAGAGCGCTTTATCGAAGAGACGGGCGTCGACTTTTTGGCCATCGCCATCGGCAGCGCTCACGGCCAGTACAAGGGCACGCCGGAGCTCGATTACGAGCTCTTGGCCGAGATCAGCAGCCGGGTGGATATCCCTCTGGTGATGCATGGTGGCTCGGGGCTCTCGGATGAGCAGTTCCAGACGGCCATTTCCAAGGGTATCACCAAGGTCAACATCTTTACCGATCTTGCGATGGCAGCCGGGGCTAACCTGATCGAAGCGGCCCGGAGTGAAAGCCCGAACCTGATGGTCATGGCCAACGCCGTCCGCGAGGGATTCCGCGTGCGATGCGAGCATTATCTCGATCTCTTTGGCGCGACAGACAAGGCCTAGCGCCGCGAGGGTCTTGGTAGAACGCGAGGGCGGCCCCGACGCATCTGGCGCAGGCCGCCTATGGCGCTTGCAAGGTCGACGCGTTCTGGGCTGTGGTGCATAATTCGCGCCGACCGTGACTAACGAGGCAGGCTCGATTCTGGCCTGCATAGTATGATTCTTGGAGGTATCTATGAGTTTCGATGTCAAACTGGGCTTTGTTCCCTCGATCCGCTCGCGTGCCGGCATTTCAGACTGGTGCGCTGAACTCCGTACGCGCTGCATCGACGCCCTGGGGGCCATGGAAGGCTTGGAGCTCGTCTATCCGACAGCGGCTCCCGACGGGGAAACGCTGGACGCAGCCAAGGGCCATACCACCACCGGCGCCGTGGCGAATCTGGATGAAGGCGAGGTTGTCGCCGAGTATTTCCGTCGCGAGGGCGTGGATGGCGTCATCCTCTGCTCGCTGAACTTTGGCGACGAGCGCTCCTGCTCCAAGATCGCCGAAGAGCTGGGCGTTCCGGTGCTCGTGGTGGCCACCAAAGAGCCGCCCGCTGTCGAGAACGCCAGCCTGGCCCGTCTCTCGGAC
Organism: Anaerolineae bacterium; assembly: GCA_007132185.1. Lineage (GTDB taxonomy): Bacteria > Chloroflexota > Anaerolineae > UBA1429 > UBA1429 > UBA1429. The sequence goes on from SLPC01000095.1 coordinate 17,942, forward strand.
TCGTACTGCGGTAACCTCTCTATCACCTCGGGCCTCTACCGGCGCAACATCCCGTTCTACTATGCCGGTCTGTTCTTCCCCGAGGATGAAGAGTTTGTTGAGGAGGTCGACATCTTTGCCCGTGCCTGCTCGGCCGTCAAGGCCCTCATCGGCGCCCGCATCGGCCAGGTGGGCGTGCGCCCCGGCACGTTCGAGACCGTAGCCTATGACGAAGTGGCCATGATCAACCAGTTCCAGCAGAATGTGATCCCCATCAATATCTCGGATCTGTCGGTGCGGTTCGAGGCGCTGGCCGATGACGATCCGGAGGTGGTCGCCCGCGTAAAAGAGATCCGCGATTCGGTCGCCGAGGTCACTGTAGAGGAAGACTACCTGATTAACGCAGCCAAGTTTGAGCTGGCGCTGGCCGAGTTCTGGAACCAGAACAAGCTGTCGGCCATGGCCGTACAGTGCTGGCCCGCGGCTCGTTCGCTCTTTGGCATCTCGGTGTGCTCCAGCTATGGTCGGATGACCGAGCAGGGTATGTTGACCTCTTGCGAGACCGACGTGCTTGGCGCTCTTGCGATGCTGGTACAGTATGCGGCAGCGCGCGGCGAGGTGATCCCGCACTTTATCGACTGGACCATCCAGCACCGCGAGAACGAGAACTGGCTGCTGGCGTGGCACTGTGGCAATGCCCCGGCGAGCCTGGCCGCTGACCCTGCCAAGACCGCTCTGCGTTCGCGTCCCAATATGACGGGCGAGATCCCGGCGCAAGAGGAGGACCCGTCCGCTGGCCTCTACCAATTTCAGATCAAGCCCGGCCCCGTCACCTTCTGCCGGCTGGCCGAGTACAATAACGAGTGGAAGATGCTCATTGCCACCGGCGAGATCATCCCCAGCGAAGAGGATCTGGCCGGCACCTGGGCCTGGGTCGAGGTGTCCGATCATGCGTATCTGTATCGCACCCTGGTGGAGGAAGGCTTTATCCACCACGCAAACATGATCCATGGCGACCAGGTCGACGTGCTGCTCGAGGTCTGTCTGTTCCTCGGCATCGAGCCTGTGGTCGTCGAATAGGAAGTGCAATGACGAGCAAGAATCAGATCATCGGTCTGGGGCTTACGACCCTGGACGTGCTTATTCGCCTGGGCGACATGCCGACCTGGGAACATGGCGCCCGTATCGACGCCTTTAGCTTTGATGGCGGCGGCCCGGTTGGCACTGGCCTGTGCGCTGCATCGCGCCTGGGCGCCCGCGTGGGCTTTGTCGGCACCGCGGGCAATGACCGCGTGGCCGACCTCAAGGTCGAGCTGCTGGCCGAGTACGGTGTCGACATCTCGCACCTGCTGCGGCGCGACGCGCCCGAAGACCAGGTCGTGATCGTGTATGTCGACTCGGAGACGGGCGAGCGCACCTTTTCGGGGTTTGGGCGCCCGCGCCAGAATCTACTCAAGCCGGAAGAGCTGGACAAGGACTATATCTTGCAGGGCGAGTTCCTGCATCTGGAAGGCTTTCATCCCGAGGCTGCCGTACAGGCCGCCAAGTGGATGCACGAGGCCGGCAAGACGGTGGTGCTGGACGGCAGCAAGACCCGCGAGCCCGATGTGCGCCCGATCCATCAAGAGCTGATCCCGTATGTCGATGTCCTGATTTGCGGCGAGGGCTTTGGCTGCGCCCTCTCCAAGGAGCAGGGGCTCTATGACGCGGGGGAACGCATCTTGGAGATGGGCCCCAGTATCGTGGTGCAGACCGAGGGCGCCGATGGCAGCTATACGGTCACCAAGGACGACCGCTTTCACATCCCGGCTTTTCCTGTGGAGGTGGTGGATACCACCGGTGCCGGCGACGTGTTCCACGGCGCCTATATCGTGGGCCTGCTCCACGGGTGGGACCTGCGCACTGTGGCCCGTTTCTCAACGGCCGTGTCGGCGCTCAAGTGCATGAAGCTGGGTGGGCGCGGACCGATCCCGACCTACGACCAGGTGGTCGAGTTCCTGCGCGAGCGCGAGGTCGAGCTAGCCTAAGGGCCGCCCATGGTTGCATGAGCTTGAATCCAAGGCGCGGGGACGGGTTCGCACCCGTTTCTCGCGCCTTGACGTGGCATCCAAGGCAGCAAGCTCTTGGCAAGGCGCTATTCTCCCGAGCCATCAGGTTTGGCGTTTGGCCGTCTGGCTGCTATCATTAGGGTAGCGAGTGGGCCAGGCGATCGCGCACCGCGGCACGGGAACGCGCTGCGGTGTGAGGAAAGTCCGAACTCCAAAGAGCACGATGCTGGATAACGTCCAGGCGGGGTGATCCGACGGCACAGTGCAACAGAAAGCAGGGCGCCCTGACCTCTTTCGAGGGCAGGGTGAGATTGAAACGGTGGTGTAAGAGACCACCAGCGGTTCGGGTGACCGGACCGGCTAGGCAAACCCCATCGGGAGCAAGACCAAGCATGAGGCGTCCCAGGCATGGCCTGGGTAGGGGCTGCTCGTCCCGGCCTCGGGTAGGTCGCGTGAGGCGTCGAGCAATCGGCGTCCCAGATAGATGATCGCAACCGTGGCAGCAATGCTACGGAACAGAATTCGGCTTATCGGCCCACTCGCCATTCAGCGCAACAAACTATCCCCGTTTGTTTTTTTCTTCGAGCCATGCCAGCGCACTGCGCAGGTCCTCGGCAATCATCTCTCGCTTGCTCGTTTCGATATAGAATGCCTTGCCCGCCTGCAGATAGGACGGGTATACGCGCGCGTCGCCGTAGCGATAGGTCGCCTTGCGCATCCTGTAGATCGAGCCGGCGGGGATGACCCGTTTGCCCGTCGTGCGTCGAGCGATCTCGTTGAACCCCCGAATGGCGACATCGCCCATCAGCAGATAGGCACCCACGTTGGGAAAGAGGGCCAGCTCCTGCTCCAAGAGATGCGAGCAGTGGCGGATGGGCGTCGCACGGATGGTGTACTCTTGCTTGGCGCACTTGACCGCCGTGGTGAGATAGATGCCCTCTGCCAGCAACGCTTCCGCGGTGGGCACATCCAGCCCTGCGTCCCGAAAGGCCTCTAGCGTCGTCTCGCCATGCAGGGCGCCCGGCCCGGCGTACAGGCGCTCGGCGGACTCTATCGGCGGCGCCTCGGCGATCAGGATCATGCGCACCGCCTCAGGGTCCACCTCTACAGCGGGCACGCTATAGCCAGCGTGCGCCAGTTCCTGACACGGAAACTCTTTGCAGCGCACAAAAGCTTCGACTTGCATCATCCTGCCTCCCGATTGTGTGCCATCTGGTAGCTCCACTCTAATGCGACTCGCCCCCGCAGGCAAGGGCCGGAATCTCTCGCGCCCATTGCTTTGGGTCGGCGAAAAGGCGCTTGCGCTGGCGGCAGTATGCTGCCATACTCGATGCATCTGACGATGTAAGAGGAGGGATTCTCATGCGCATTTCTGACGTGCAGACCATCCGACTCCGTTTCCCCGATCGTGATGGGTACGCCGACGCTCAGCACCGCTTTGGCGAGCGGGCCGGCGTGGCCGTGCGGGTGCACACCGACTCGGGGCTGGTAGGTCATGGCTACATCTATCTGGGCGTATCGATCCATGCCGGTGCGGCATTGCAGACGCTCATCGAGCGGCAGTTGGCGCCCGTGCTCATCAACGAGGACCCGTATATGACCCGGCTTCTCCGCGACCGTATGTGGCACGCGCTCGAGTACGTGGGCATCCAGGGGCTGTCGCACTTTGCCATCACCGCCCTGGATAGCTGCCTGTGGGACCTGATGGCGCGCGATCTGGGCGTGCCCGGCTGGCGATTGCTGGGCGCCTGTCGCGATCGCATCCCTGCCTATGCTATGGTAGGTTGGTACTATGATGATGACGATGACCTTGCCAAGTATCGGCAAGCCATCGAGACGGCCGTCAGCGATGAGATGGCAGGCGTCAAGATCAAGGTGGCACGCGGCTCGCTCGAAGAAGATATACGCCGTATCGAGGCAGCTCGCAGCATCATTGGGCGGGAGGGCGTGCTCATGGTGGATGCCAACCAGGTGCTCGATCGTAACGAGGCGTTGCGGCGTGGCCTGGTCTATCAGGAGTTGGGCGTCTACTGGTTCGAAGAGCCGCTGCGCCCCCATGATACCGCGGGCTATACCTGGCTATGCGACCATCTCACCATGCCTGTAGCGACGGGCGAGAACCACTATGGGCGCTATGCGGTGCAGGAGCTGCTCTCGGCGGGGGCGTGCGACATCTTGCAGCCCGATGCCCGACGCACCGGCGGCCCCAGTGAGTGGATGGAGATCGCGGGACTGGCATCGGCCCATCACATGCCTATTGCCAGCCACGGCGGTGAGGGGGTGACGACGCACCTGCTGATGGCCACGCCATCGGCCATTTGGTGCGAGACGGGCGGCGTGCCCAGGGGTCGCGGCATGTACACCGACCGGGCGCGCATCGAGGATGGCTACATCTATGCGCCCGAGGCCATCGGGTTCGGGACCGAGCTGCGCGACGAGACGCTAGCTATGTGTCAGGTGGACTAGGGATTGGCTGAATGCGTGCTGGCTGGCCCAAGCCCTCCTGAACGCCTGCCAGCACGATTGTGATCAGCGAAAGGGTGACACGCTCCCGAACTGTCTCAGCGTGCCGACGCATCGTTCTGAACCGGCATATGCACATATATCGTGGTTCCCTGGCCCGGGATACTCTTGGCGGTCATGTCGCCACCGTGGTTGCGCACCAGCTCGCGCGCAATGGCGAGGCCCAGGCCCGCGTGTCCGTCGCCCCGGTGCCGGTTCCTGTCTCCCCGAAAAAAGCGCTCAAAGAGGTGGGACTGATCCTCGGGCTGGATGCCCTCGCCCGTGTCCTGCACGGTGATGCACAGCCTCGCTGCATCGAGCTGTGCACTGATGGTGACCGTGCCCCCCGCCGGTGTGTATCGCAGGGCATTACTGAGCAAATTGCCCAACACCTGCTCCATGCGCTGGGCGTCGGCATAGACGTCTGGTAGGGCGGGGACTATCGCCACATCGATAACCACCCCCCGGCTCTCGGCCTCGGAGCGAAAGTGAGCGGCCACACGACGGATCAGGGCATCCACGTTCACGGGCGCACGGTCCAGAGTCATCTGGCCTGCCTCGGCCAGAGCCAGGTCGCGCATATCGTCTACCAGCCGCTTGAGCAGCAAGGTCTGCTCGTACACAGGCTGGATGTTCTCCTGATCCATGGGGAACACACCATCCTGCAGCGCCTCGAGCGTCCCCTGCATCACCGCCAGCGGCGTGCGCAACTCGTGGGCGATATCGTTCACCATGCGTCGGCGCAGGCGATCCTGACGCTGCAAGTCCACCGCCATGTTGTTGAACCGCCTCGCCAAGGCCCCCACCTCGTCATCCGCCTGGACTTGGACCCTGGCCGCCAGATCGCCCGCTGCGATCTGCTCGGTGGCCGCCTCTAGGTCCTGAAGCGGGAGCAGGACTGTGCGAGTGAGCATCAGGCCCAACCCGATGGCGATCAGCGATGACAGCGCGCCGGCAGAGAGAATGGTGGTGAGCAGACGCTGGTAATAAGCGCTCTCTTCCGCCCCGGTCTGGGTCACAAGATAGCCCACGATCTGGCCCCTGGCGACCAGCGGCAAGCCGGACCGCAGGGAACTCGGAGGGAGGACGTGCCCCAAATGCGAACCCCCAGGGTCATAGCGCACCCGGCCCGTGGCATCGACCAGCAGCAGGGACGTCGTGCCCGGGGCCATATCCCCATGCATCCCCATGCCATGGTGCCGGGTTGTCTGTCGGCGAAAGATCGGTTCGACATCGCGCCACTGCCCTTGCTCGAAAAAATGCTCCTCCAGCAGGGCCCGCAGGGCATCGGTTCGCATGGACGTATCTGTCGTAAGGTACTGGTCGAAACCGCGGCGTGCTGACCAGTGGACGCTGACGGCCACCAGGGCCGTTGAAAGAGCCACCGCCATTGCCACGATCAATGATAGCCGCAGGGCCAGTGGTAGGCGTCTCAACATGCTAGGGCTCCCGAATCTTGTAGCCGATGCCGTGGACGGTGAGGATATAGGTTGGGCTGCAGGAGCTGGGCTCGATCTTGCGGCGCAGGTTCTTGATGTGCGTGTCTATGGTGCGATCATAACCCTCATAGGCCGCGCCCTGGGCAGCCTCCAGCAGTTGCAGACGAGTATATACGCGCCCGGGTGCCTGCATGAGTGTGCGCAAGATCTCGAATTCGGACGGCGTCAGATCGGCTGTCTCGTTGCCGCACGTTACGGTGCGCCGGCCCACATCGAGGCGCAGATCGTCCACCACGAGCATCTCGTCCTTGTCCCTCGCAGAGCGGCTATACCGTCGGAGCACGGCTCGCACCCGCGCTACGACTTCGCGCGGCGAAAAGGGCTTGGTAACATAGTCATCAGCGCCCAGTTCGAGACCCAAGACACGGTCTGTCTCCTCGACACGGGCGGTGACCATGATGATCGGCACATCCGATGACTCGCGCACTCTCCGGCACACGTCGATGCCGTCCATGCCAGGGAGCATCAGGTCGAGGATGATCAGGTTGGGGGCCTCCTGGCGGGCGCGCCGCAACGCTTCGTTCCCGTCATAGGCCGTCAGCACCTGATAGCCAGCTTGCTCAAGGTAGCCCCGCAGTACGCGCACGATCTCGGCCTCGTCGTCCACCACCAGGATCTTGACGGTCATGCGGCCCCTTCCTCTCATATTATGACTACCTGACCGGATGGTATGCGCATAAGGTTGCGCTGTCAAAACGCCCATAGGGACAAAGTATATCAGGCATATGCAAGTATAGTGTGGATGTGTGAGGATAATGTCAGCAAGGTCTGAAGAAACTGTGTGGGTGTGATGGTCTTGTGAAGACAGGCAAGAACGGCTATCATCTAGGTGTGGACGCTCGCCATTCTGCCTCATCAAGGAGTAGCTCGATGCCCGATCTGGTTCTGGAACAGCAGGCTATCCCGCTGCTCGAGTATGATCCGTCGCCGGGGGTAATCGTGCCCCATGTTCCTGGGTTAGAGACGCCGTTACCAGAACGCTGGGTGCTCTGTTTTTTTGCTGAGCAGATTCAGACTCTGGTCGATCAGGGCCTGGCGATGCAGGTGGCAGCCACAGGCTCTGAAGCTGGGCCGATTCCGATCTATCAGCTACGACACCACGATCAGGATCTGATCCTGATGCACCCGGGGGTGGGGGCGCCCTTTTCGGCGGCGCTGCTAGAAGAGGCGATAGCCTGCGGGGCGCACAAGATCATTGTGTGCGGCGGCTGCGGCGTGCTGAATCGTGAGATTGCTGTAGGGCATCTACTAGTGCCGGAGGATGCCGTGCGCGACGAGGGCACATCGTACCATTATCTCCCCGCATCAAGGCGAGTGGCTGCCACGCGCGAGGCTGTCCAGGCCATTGTCGCCACACTGGAGGCGGAGCAGGTACCCTATCTGCGCACCACTACCTGGACCACGGATGCGTTCTATCGGGAGACAGCTGCCAAGGTGCGCTTGCGTCGCGACGAGGGCTGTCTGTGTGTCGAGATGGAGGCTGCCGCCCTGTTCGCCGTCGCCCGGTACCGACAGATCCTGTTGGGGGTGCTATTGTATGCCGGCGACGATGTAAGTGGAACGATCTGGGATGGTCGCGGCTGGCATACCCGCACTGAGGCACGCCGAGAGGTGCTCCGGTTAGCCCTGGACGCCTGTTGCCGAATGTAGGGAGGATCTCGTGACAGCGCGACCTGTTTGGGTTGTGGCCATTCTGTTTACCCTCGTGGGCTTTGTCCTGCCGGTGACAGGGCACTTTTTGCATCCGCTCTTTATGCTCTTGGGGCTTCCGTTCTCCATGCTGGGATGGCTCCTGTTCGGTTTGCTGTTCTATAGCGAGCATCTCAGGCGGAGCGATCCGGCGCGCTATCCCGCCTGGTGTTGGTGGATCAACCTGATCGGCGGCATCGCAGGGGTAGCGATATTCGCGATTCCGGCCTTTTTTGTGTTTCCTGCTTTTTTGCTGCTCGGAATGCGCGAGCACTATCTGTTGGGCGCCCTGTTTACGGTGCTCGGTCTGGGCACGGGCGTGGCAACCATTTTTGTGGCCCTGCACTTGATCCGCCACAGGCCGAGGGAGTTTGAACGGCCCCAAGAGCCTGACTCGGAATGGGATACCGAGGCCTATCGCCGGTGGCTGCAGAAAGGCAGCAAGGATACTCCTCCAAAGAGTGCTCGCGATGATGACTACCCGTAGACGCCAGCCCAGAGAGAGGACATGCCTTGAGCACCAGCAATGATCGTGAACATGGTGGCGGTCTGACCCGCGGCGTCGGACTGTTGGGGGGGATCTCTATTGGCCTTGGGACCATGATGGGCGCAGGGATCTTTGTGCTCTCGGCGGAGGCCGCCGCAGAGGCAGGCCCCGGCGCTGCCATCACCTTTTTGCTGGCCGGCATCATCGTCCTACCGATTGCGATGATCCTGTCCGAGCTGGTGACCGCGATACCCCGCGAGGGCGGAAGCTACCTGATGGTATCTCGTATTCTGGGGCCATTGGCCGGAGGTATCGTGGGTCCGGCTAACTGGATCGGTCTTATCTTTGCGACCGGATTCTACCTGATCGGCTTTGCCCAGTACCTGAATCTCTTTGTCGAGGTGCCTGGATGGATCGTGAGCACGACTATGGGCCTGTTCTTTACGGCCATCAACTATATCGGCGCACGCATCACCGGCCTGGTCGAGGCGATAATCGTCTGCCTGCTGCTCCTGTTGCTGGTGTCGTTCGTCATCATCGGGTTGCCCAATATCGTAACCGAGCATCATTCCCCATTCATTCCAGAGGGATGGGGGGCCGTCGTCGGCACGGTGGGGCTGATCATCGTTTCCTTCACGGGCTTTGAAAAGGTCTCGACACTGGCCGAAGAGATCCGTCAGCCCATGCGGAACCTGCCGCGGGCCATCATCGGCTCGGTGGTGATAGCTACGCTTGTCTATGTGGGGGTCGTTTTTGTCATGACTGGTGTCATGCCCTATCAGGAGTTTGGGGATGCAGGGGCGCCTCTGGTCGCAGCAGCGCAGACATTTCTCGGCGGAACCGGTGGGGTGATCATGGGGCTCGGGGGGTTGCTGGCAACGGCCTCTTCCATGAACGCAGCCATCATGTCGTCATCGCGTATTGTGTTCGCCATGGGCCGTGATCGGATGGTGCCTCAGTGGTTTGGGACGGTGCATTGGAGGCATCACACCCCCGGCCATGCGATTCTGGTCACAGGCGGAGTCGCCACAGCGCTGGCTCTGGTCGGCGATCCGCATCTTTTGGCCGAGGTGGGCAGTGCGCTGTTCATGGTATCCTATGCCCTTTTGGCCCTGGCCATTATACTGGTCAGCCGCAGGCGTCCCGATTGGTATCGCCCCGCCTTTTATGTGCCGCTCAAACCGTGGCTGCCCGCACTCGCTGGCCTTGTATCACTGGCAGTCATCCTGACAATGGATACCTTCTCTCAGGTTACGGGCGCGGCGCTGGCTGCGATCAGCTTGATCTGGTACCTGGCGTGGGGCCGCAAGCGTGCGTCCATATCCGACGGTGGCTAGCTCGCCTTTTGTTCCAATCTGTGTAGAATCCACGATTCACTACCAAGCCTATCAAGGGCTCAGACTGCCCATTGCCATTCAAGAGCCCCCGAGAGCCCATGTTCGATCTATCGCAGCTACGCGAGGCATACAGGAGGAGCCTATGCATACCCGCCCTGGCCCGGCAGGCCCAGAGCTGTTCATGATCCGTCCCACGCTGGATGAGATCCCGCAGATGCCTTTCCCCGACGGATATGGCATCCGGCCGATGCGGCTCGACGAGGCGGGACTGTGGGTCGATATCCAGCGTGATGCCGAACCCTATTTCGACGTGCAGCCCGAATGGTTCGAACAGCAATTTGGCAGCGATCTCGCTGCTGTGCCGTGCCGATGCTATCTCGTCGTGAATGCCAAGGGCGTGGCGGTGGGCACGGTCAGCGCCTGGTACAAGGATGATTATCATGGTGAGACGTGGGGGCAGGTGCACTGGCTGGCGGTGCGCCCCGCCTATCAGCGCCTGGGCTTGGCCCGCGCCGCTCTGGCTTATTGCCTTTCGCAGTTGGCCCGTTGGCATGACCGCGCCTTTTTGGGCACCCAGTCGGCGCGGATCGGCGCCGTCCGCCTCTATCTCGAGATGGGGTTTGTGCCTGATCTCGACCATCCTGGCGCCCGCGAGGCATGGCTTGCGATTCGGGACCAGGTCGGTTACCCTGCGCTACAGGAGCTATAATTGAGGATAGAGAGTTCCGTCTGAATACGAGGAGGGGCTGTGAAGATCGTCAAGGTAGAGATATTCGATATCCACATGGAGAGCGCCCCTGTGTGGCATCCGATCATTCTGCGAGCCACGACGGATGAGGGCCTCACCGGGCTGGGTGAGGTCGGCCTGGCCTATGGCACAGGCCACTCGGCTGGGGTGGGCATGGCGCGCAACCTGGTTGAGGCCTTTGTGCTGGGGGCCGATCCCTTTCGCAGCGAGCGGCTGTGGGACACCATGTTCCGTGATAGCTTCTGGGGGCGGGGCGGTGGTCCGGTGGTGTATGGCGGCATGAGCGCCATCGACACCGCGATGTGGGATATCAAGGGCAAGGCGCTGGGCCTGCCGCTTTACCAGCTCCTGGGCGGCAAGACCAATGAGAACCTGCGCACCTATGCCAGCCAGATCCAGTTCGGCTGGGGACCCGATGCCATCAAGGCAGTGGAGCCCCAGCAGTACGCCGAGGAGGCCCGCAAGGCAGTGGCCGATGGCTATGACTGCGTCAAGGTAGATCCGGTGATGTACGGCCCCGAGGGTGAGACGGACATACGGCCCTTGCGTGGGCTCCTCACGACGCGGGAGCTCGACTGCTTCCGCGACCGTGTGGCCGCCATCCGAGAGGCTGTCGGGACCGATGTGGACATTATTCTGGAGATCCACTCGCATCTCCCTGCCAGCACGGCCATCCAGCTCGCCCGTATCTGGGAGCCGTACAACTGTCTCTTTTACGAAGAGCCGGTGCACTATATGAACGAAGGGCTGCACGATCTGGTCGCTCGTCGGGTCAGCATCCCCACGGCAGCCGGGGAGCGCATCTATACCCGCTGGGGCTATCGGCCCTATTTAGAGAAGCAGGCTATCACGGTGATACAGCCCGATCTGGGACTGGTCGGCGGGCTCTCGGAGGGCAAAAAGATCTGTGACTATGCCCATGTGTACGACATCCTGGTGCAGGTGCATGTGTGCGGCAGTCCCGTGGCCACAGCCGCTGCCCTTCATCTTGAGACGGCGATTCCCAACTTTGGCATACATGAGCACCATACCCGCGCCCTGTATCCGGACAACATCGCTCTCTGCACCACAGACTTGCAGCCGGTGAATGGGATCTTTGCGGTGCCGGAAGAGCCTGGCCTGGGCATCGAGCTTGCCGATGACGTGGTGGGTCGGTCGCCGTGCCTAGTGCTAGAGCTATAGCCCAAGTGGCAAGAGATCGGATGTTTGGGAGTCCTGATGAAAGAGACATCTAATGTCTAGTAATCTGATGACTGGAGCGCGGTTTCTGTGGAATCTTAGGCGCTATTCTGGGCACACACTGACGCTGCCAGAAGCCGAGGCACAGATTAGAGCCCAGTTACGTGAGCGCGAGACGTCGTTCCTGCGTGTACTACGGCAGGGAATCTTTGACCACGGCCCGAGCCCCTATCGCAAGTTGATGGCATATTGCGGCATCAAGTATCAAGATGTTGCGGAGTGGGTCCATAAGCGCGGTGTTGAGGGCGCGCTGAGCGTGCTGTATGACGCGGGGGTCTATCTCACGTTGGACCAGTTCAAGGGGCGCGCTCCCATTGAGCGACCAGGGCTCAGGCTTACTACCGAGTCAGCCGATTTTGATAGCCCCATCCTGACAAGCTATTTCTCCGCCGAGACTGGGGGCTCTAGAGGCTCACCGCGCCGTATCCGCGTGGACCTGGAGGCCTTGGGCTATGAAGCGGCCTACAATCTGATCGCGGCACGGCGTCTGAACCAAGAGACGGAACCGTACGTGATATGGCGCCCCATCCCGCCGGCGGCGGCAGGTCTCAAGGACGTTCTGCGGCGGACCAGAGCAGGTCTTCCGGTGAACCGCTGGTTCTCTCAGACCGACCCACGTTTTATGCGGGACAAGCAGTCCGCTTTCACCGGGCTGGTGGTGCGTACGGCTCGCCTGTGGGGGGCGAACGTAGCCATTCCACAGCATGCGCCCCTGGAGGGGGCCGACATTGTAGCGCGCTGGATGGCAGAACAGACCACTGCCGGGCGCCCCGCGCATGCCTCCATGAGCGGTAGCTCGGCTGTACGTGTGTGTCAGGTTGCCGACACCCTGGGCCTGGACATCTCTGGATCGCTCTTTCGATTGGGCGGCGAACCACATACGGCTGCCAAAGAACAGATTCTCGTTGGGGTGGGCGCCCGAGGTGTGAATCACTATTCCATGTCAGAGGTCGGGAGGCTGGGGCTGACCTGTGGCCAGCCCCAGGCGCTGGATCAGGTGCACCTGGTCACCGACAAGCTGGCCCTGATCCAGCGGCCGCCGCCCGGGTGGCGCAGTGATGATGCAGTGGGTGCCTTTTACCTGACCACGCTGCTTCCGACGCTGCCCAAGATCATGCTCAATGTAGAGACGGGCGACCATGGGGTGGTGGAGGAGCGGCACTGCGGCTGTCCATGGGCCGAGCTGGGCCTGACGACCAGTATTCATACCATTCGCAGCTATGAGAAGCTGACCTCCGAGGGCATGCACTTTACAGGCGCCGACCTGATACGTCTGGTGGAGGTGGTGCTGCCGCAGCGCTTTGGGGGAACACCGACGGACTATCAACTGGTTGAGGAAGAGATCGATGGGATCGCGCGGGTATCGTTGATCGTGAGCCCCCGAATCGGTGACATTGACGAGGCCGCTGTCATCGAGACCGCGATACAGACCCTGGCGGCGCGGGATGTGGGCACGGGCATGATGGCCGAGATCTGGCAGCAGGCCAGAACGCTGCGCGTGGAGCGCCGGGAGCCGTATGCCACGAGCTCTGCCAAGATCCAGCCGCTGCATATGCGACGCGACGACGCCTAAGGCATTGGCCCAGACGCCTGTTATCTTGGACACACAGCATAGGCAGATAGCGAACTCACACAGGCGACGATCTTTGTCAGAGGCGACAAATGCAAAACAGTGAGGCGCAGAATGAACTATATCAAGATTGCGGCAATTACAGTCCTGGCTGTCGTTGTTCTGCTGTTAGGGGCCCTGGCATGGATGCGCTTTGGGCCGGTGCGCCGCTCGGCGCCCGTTGAGGCCGAGACGAATACGAGCATATCGCTGCCCGAGCCTGACCGAACAGACGGCCTGCCGCTGAACGCCGCCCTAGAGGCGCGCCGTTCGATACGCGACTTTGACGAGGTCGCCCTCACTCTCGAGGAGATCGGGCAACTCCTGTGGGCAGCGCAAGGCATCACGGATCCGCGGGGCTTTCGCACGGCGCCCTCGGCAGGAGCGCTATTCCCGTTAGAGGTCTACCTGGTGGCAGGAAATGTCGAGGACCTGGCCGCGGGAGTCTATCACTATGATCCGTCGGCGCACGCCTTGACGCCGATAGTCGAGGGCGATGTCCGCTCTGCGCTGGCGGCGGCCAGTCTGGGCCAGTCTTCCGTGGCGGACGGGGCAGCAGTGTTCGTTCTTGCTGCCGAGTATGAGCGTACGACGAGGCGGTATGGTGGGCGCGGCGAGATATATGTTCATATCGAGGTAGGCCACGCCGGCCAGAACATATACCTGCAGGCAGCGAGCCTGGAGCTCGGCACGGTGGCCATTGGTGCGTTCGAGCCCGATCGGATCAACGAGCTGTTGGGACTGCCCGAGGCATTCGTGCCATTGTACGTAATGCCTGTGGGCCATCCCGCCAACTGATAGCTGTGTGACAGACCGGTTCTGTCCCGCCTCGAAAGAATCGCCAGAACCGGTCCAGGGGAAAGCGGTCGGGCTGCCTGTTGCACTCAGATGACAGATTGCCGTCTATTCGTCGTCCAGCAACCGTTTTTCTCCCTCAAGAGCCCGAATGTCCGTGACATCCTGAGTCACCTCTAGGGCGCCCTTGTATGTGCCCTGGTCGTCACGCATGGCATAATAGGTGATATGCAGGAACCTGTCGTTCAGGGTGATCCAAAAGGCGGCTGAATCGCGGCTGCCTTCGCGAAATCCGTCCAAGATGGCCTCGACGATATGCAAGCTCTTGGGCGGATGGCAGTTCTGCACCCTGCGGCCAATGACCGAGGGCGTGCGGACAAAGATGCGACCGTGGACGCTCTCGGAATAGAACCGCACCGTGTCGGTCTCGTCGACAAAGGTTACATCCACGGGCAGGTTGCGCAATAGCAAGTCGACCTGTTGGGGCGAAAGAGAGCCCACCTCCAGGGCAAGCTCGCCATAGGCGGTTGCCGTCGGTTGGCCCGAAACGCTGATGCGCTCGCTTTCGGGCACCTCGGGCTGCCAGGCGTCGCCCGGGCGAATCAGGCAGTAGCCGATCTCGTCGCTCTGCTCCCGGATCGCCAGCCACTCGGCATCGCTGAGCATTTTGAGGGCGGTGGGGTAGAGAATGTTCTCCTCTTTGTAGAACATCGAGCGCATGTTCTTCTCCAGCTCGGAATAGGTCTCCTTAATCGCATCGACATCCCCCGCCTGAACCGCTGCCTGAAATGCCTTGGCCTGATCGCGGATCTGATCGTGAATCCCCCACATTACCTGTGTAGGGCCGCTGACGCCGTGCTTTTCCAGAAAGGGAAAGAGCAGGTTCTCTTTGCGCACATAAATACGGTTGAACTGCATCAACTGCTCGGTATATGTGCGCACGCGTCGCAGTTCATCCTCATCGGGTAGTTGCGCAATCGCCTCATCCAGCAATATAAGCATTTCGTTCAGCGCAAAGTTCTCGTACTTGAGGGTATGCACGGGATGGCCGGGCGTCAGCTCGGGTTGATCTGGCGTCTGCAGACCCTCCTCGAACACCGAGACATGCACATCGCACAAGGCTCGCACCTCGGCGGCCGGCAATCCCTCGGCAATGAGTTGCTGCTCCATCTGCGAGATCTCGAACGCCGTCACATGCCCCATCATCTCGCGAAAGCGACGCTTGACATCCTCAATATCCGCACCTCCATGCAGATCGAGGATCATCTCTTTTAGGTTCTCTTTGCGTTCCTCTAGGTTTGACTGGCTCATCCTGCATGCTCCTATCTGTTGCGCATTACGCGGTTCGTAGGCAGATACTAGTTGATGATACTATATACGTTGCAGGGTCACAAGCAGTGACCCTGGTCACAGAAACCGCTCGCGATTCGTCTTGTGTACGGGAGGTGTCATGGATTCGCGTTGCCTGCGAGAGATCGAAATTCGCGCCGGCATGGCAGCGATCCTGGTGGCGGTGCTCACGATCTTTATGGGGGTCGACTGGCGTCTCTGGTTGCTGCCCCCGGTCGTGGCTGTGCTCATCTGGCTCAAATGGCGCATGGCGCCGCCTGATGACGACGATCACGATGAGGAGAGCGGGCCGAATGGTGAGGGTTTCGATGACGATGCGACCCTGCTTTAGCTCATCTGTAGGGTTTCCACACATACATAGATCGCTTTCGGTGAGCGCTGGCGGTTGACGCGCTCGCATCGGGCGATAGAATAATGGGTGGACGAGGAGGGCGTCCCGGCGGTTGCCGGGCAAGACAAGGAGAGAAGACATGGATCCGTTTCGAGTGGGTATCATTGGCTGTGGACAGACACGTGCCAGCGGGCGCGCAACGGGCGCGGGCATTTCGCACCGGCATGCTGAGGGCTATAACGCCACGCCCGATGCCGAGATCGTGGCGCTGGCCGACATTGTCATAGAGAATGCC
>SLPC01000144.1 GCA_007132185.1 Anaerolineae bacterium
AGATACCCACAACCTCGATCTCCTCTCCTGCTTTGATATCGCGATCCACCGACAAGGCGCTCCAATTCTGCAGGTCCACCCGTGCCTGCCCCGCGGGTGTCAAATCCGTGAGCGCCTTGCCTCGGTACCCGATCAGCTTCTCAGCACCCGCCTGGGGCGGTAGGTGACCGGCCCGCAGGAGAGATCGCAGGATCCCCATGCTAAAGGCGGTAATCGCGAACGCCATGGCCCCGATCAGCCAGGGATTCACTTGCACGACGGGAGCCGCCGGCGGGGTGGGTGTAAAGGGAGCAAAGAGCAGCAAGGCCCCCAGCACAAATGGAACCAGCCCCGCAATCGTCACGATAGCCTCAGTATCGGTAAACAGAGCCACCGCGAACATACCCAGTGCCAGCAGCAGCAACACCACGCCTGCCCAGTTGATCGGTAGACTGCCAAGAGCTGCAAAAGCCAGGATAAAGGCCACCACAGCGCCCACACCAGCGATACTCAGGCCCGGATCGGCCACCTCGGCCAGCAAGAGCAGCGTCCCGAGAGAAATAAGCAAAAAGGCAATGTCGGGGTTGGTGATGATGTGAACCATCCGCTCCATCAAGGTCATGGGTTGACGCTGCAGAGGAGCGCCCTGCGTACGCAACGTCACCTCACCCACAGTCGTGGTTACCTGCATGCCATCGATCTGGGCCAGCAGATCCTCGAGATTCTCTGACACTACATCGATCACATCCAACTCCAGGGCCTCGCTGGCTGTTAGCGAAAGATTCTCTCTTACGGCCTGCTCGCCCCATTCCGCATTACGTCCTCGCGTCGTGGCGATGCTACGGATCAACGCAGCGGCATCACTGGTCATCTTTTCGTCCATGACGTCGTCCACTTCCATGCCCAGGGGCACAGGATGAGCGGCGCCAATATGGGTGGCGGGCGCCATGGCGGCTACATGGCCCGCCATCGTCAAGAACATACCCGCCGAGGTGGCTCGCGCTCCCCCCGGCGCTACATACACCACCACCGGAAAAGGTGTCTCAAGAAGAGACTGGACCATCTCTCGCATCGAGCTCTCCAGTCCTCCCGGAGTATCCAACATCAGGACGACAGCATGAGCCTGATCCCGCTCAGCCACCGACATCACTCGCTCGAGATAGCTGGCCGTTAGCGGGTTGATGACACCCCTGACCTCCGCAACGATAACCACACCCTGATTCGGTTGCTGGGCAGCAGTGCCAATGCCCCATAGCAGCAAAAGCAGGATGAGTAGGCCGAAAAGGAGTCGCTTCATGATAAAGCCCCAGTCAGTGGTCTTGATTGCAAGATGATGATAACACACTTTAGAGGCTAACTCAACTTTGACTGAACTGGCATAGAATCGAATAGAAAAAGCTTGCTGCCTATCCGTAGATAGAGCCTGCTGCCCACCTGCGCCACTATCATCATCCACACCATCGCTGGCGGCAACGCGAGGCTGATCAAAGGCCCAGTCGATGAAGAGATTGGGACACGATGGCGTTCATCATAGACGCACCTCCTGTGTTGCTCAGCGCCTGGCCAAGGGGAGCCAATATTGGGCGGGTGGCAGGGTCGGAGGCTGGCCCAGATGGAGACGTCCGTGGCCATAGACAGGGTCCCAGCCCGGCGCGCCCAGATCCAGGGCGCGCTCCCACAAAAAGCTACACACCTGATCCGGGCCCCAGGTCGGATGAGCGCCCCGCACCAGGGCGACAGCGCCCGTCACGTGCGCCGCGGCGGCGGCCGTGCCAGCGAATGAGCCGCGACTGACTGTGGCAACGCCGGCGTACGCTGACAGGTCGGGCTTGGCGAGGCCGTTAGCAGCTATGCCGCCGGGCCCCTTGGTGGGTCCCTCTGAGCTGTAGACTGCCTGCTCATAGGAGGTCTGGGCCGTCACAGCGCTGATGCTCAATACGTCTGGAACATCGGCCATCTCGGCCAGGCTCTGCCCGGGGACGCGATGCTGTAGGGTGGTCACCCCGGCGACAAAGATATCCAAATGCACGGGTCTATCGCCATGCACCCGACGGACACCGATACCATAGAACCGGGGATAGTCGGCGGTCGAGGCTCGCAGACGCTCGATGGGTCTTTGACCGCTCAATCCCGTCTGTGGGTCACTGCTGCACGCTACGATTTCAGGCGAGGAGTAGTGCCAGTGAAACAGGCAAAGATCCAGGTCCTGATCCACCAGCTCCCAGTCGCTCCAGCGCAGCCAGATGTCGATGGGCATATCGGGAGGCAGGGTATAACCCTCGTCCAGAATAAGCAGATTGATATGCTCTCCCTGTCCCCAATCGAGCCAGCCTTCCTCATTCTCGTCAATCCAATCACCACTCCAGTGCAGGATGCGAGCATCCCCTGCCGGCGCGACCCATACAATGCCTTGGGCATGCGCGGCCTGGACCAGCTCGGCAAAGGCGCCGGTGCCATCGCCGGGCGTCAAAGCATACCAACGCGGCGAGGTATGGATCACCTGAACGCCAACCTCGTCCACCAGCCAGGTCGCTGCCTCATGTAGCTCGGGAACCGTCCCGATCTTGGCCAGGTACAGCTCGGCTTGGGGAGCGATGCGGTGCACGATCTCGGCGACGGCGGTGCCATGCGTCGAGCCGCTGTTCAGGTGATCGTCATTCTCGTCATCCACAAAAGTGCGCGCCACGACCTGTTCTGGGAGTGCGTCACCCAACAGCGCTCTGTGCCCGCCAAACCCCACATCGATGATACCGATCTTGACCCCGTGCCCCCGATGGCCGGAGAGATGCCAGAGCGATGCTCCCATCAAAGACGGACTATCTGCAAGCGCCAGAGACGCTGCAGGCATACTCTCATCATCGAGCCGGACCAGATCCGGCACACGCACATGGGCCACCAGGGGGCTATCGGCAAGAGCCCGCAACGAGGTAGCAGGGATCCACGCCTGGAGCCATCTCTGCGAGGCAACGCTGCCCGTAACCCTGCCGCCCAGGCCCTCGATGGCGCGTCGCACCTCGATGATTTCATCCGCCCGCACCGTGACAAGAACCTGCACACGGCCATCTACCACAGGGACGCCTGCATCGTCGGCGACGGCCTCAAGCGACGCGGTGTCATCCGCGGCGACCAAAGCCAGATGCG
>SLPC01000024.1 GCA_007132185.1 Anaerolineae bacterium
ACGCCGCGTTGCGCGCCGTCATCGAAGAGGCCAACAGTATACGTGACCAGATCGCGAACCTGTTCGAGACGGTAGAGGCAGAACGGATCGCCGCAGAGGAGTGGGCCGCCGAGGAAGCGCGTCTCGCCGAAAAGCGGGCCGCTGAGGAAGCGCGCCTAGCGGAAGAGCAGCGCGAGGCAGAGGAGGCACGTCTCGCCGAAGAGGCCCGCGTGGCAGAGGAAGCGCGCCTGGCCGAAGAACAGCGCCTTGCCGAAGAACAGCGCCTTGCCGAGGAAGCGCGCATCGCCGAGGAGGAGCGCCTTGCCGAGGAAGCGCGTCTGGCCGAGGAACAGCGGCTGGCCGAAGAAGCACGCATCGCCGAGGAGGAGCGCCTTGCCGAGGAAGCGCGTATCGCCGAGGAGGAGCGCCTGGCCCAAGAGGAGCGCCTGGCCGTGGAGCGGGCCGCGAGACTGGCAATGCTTGCCGATCAGGAGCGACAGGCGGAAGAAGCACGTTTTGCTGAAGAGGCCCGCCTGGCTGAGGAACAACGCCTGGCCGAGGAGCGACGGTTGGCCGAGGAGCAGCGGTTGGCCGAAGAAGAGCGTCTCGCGGAGGAGGCTCGGCTAGCGGAAGAACAACGCCTGGCTGAGGAGCAACGCTTGGCTGAGGAGCAACGCTTGGCTGAGGAACGAGCGGCCAATGACCGGCGCCTCGCAGAAGAGCGGCGCAGGGCCGATGAGGAGCGACGCGCGGAAGAGCAGCGCAGACGCGCCGAAGCAGAGCGGGCCGCTGAGGTACAGCGGGCCGCTGAAGAGCAAAGGGCTCAAGAGGAACAGGCCGCGCAGGAGCAGGAGCCAGCATATTATACGGCTTTTGAGGAAGAGGCCGCCGTAATCCAGGAGCCCTCTGCCGCAGCCAGCTTGCACCTGCCCGAGATCAACTATACGCTGCGCCGCCCTGAGGAGCAGGCCGAATTCGCCCCCGGCGGCGAGCCGGCCGAGCAGGCGCAGGCCCCCGACGCTGACGCGACGCCCTCGGTGCCCCTGGAGGAATCCCAGGGCTACCAGGATGCGCTGCAGGATATGCAGACGGGGAACTGGGGCGAGGCCATCGAGGCCCTGGAGGAGCTGAGCAAGACCTACCCCGATCATCCTCGCATCGAGGAGGCGCTCCAGTGGGCCAACTTGCGCGCCGAGATCGATGAAGGCAAGCGAGTGCGTCCCCGTCGTGTGATGCTCCCCTGGCGCAAAATGCTGGCGGGCCTGGTGAGCATCGCGCTCGTGTTGGTCGCAGGATTTTATGTGGTGCAAGCGGCCGGTGAGTATGTGATGCCCCTTCTTGAGGAGAGGGCCCAAGAGCGCGCCTATGCCCTCTTGGTGAGCCGTTGCGATGGTCTTCTCAACGCGGGCGATCTCGACGAGGCCGAGGCATGCTATCGCGAAGCACTGGCGGAGCGTCCCGATGACGAGCATCCGCAGACAGCCCTGGTGCAGATCGCGCAGCGCAAGCAGGTCGAGGCCGCCTACGAGGCTTGCGTCGTCGCCTATGATTCGGGCGACCGTGCCGCGGCCCTCGCTGCATGCATGGAGCTGCAACGCATCGCCCCCGGCTATAGCGATGTGCAGCAGCGCATTCTGACGCTCAACCGCCTGGAGCGGCTGGACGGCCTCTATGCCGAGGCCCAGGAGTACAAAGAGGCGGGTCGCCTGGAGGATGCCCTGGTTGTCTTTGAGCATATCGCCGGTCTTGATAACCAATACCGTGCTCAGGAGATCAGTGAGACTCGCTTTGGCCTGTACATGTCCCTTGGGCGGGCGATCACGGACGATGGGCGGGCCGAGGTCAACCTGCTACTCAGGGCCAGCGAGTACTTTGCCCAGGCCCTGCGTCTGCGTCCCACCAGCGCCGAGGCGCAGTTGGAGCGTCGGCTCGCGACGCTGTTCTCCGAGGGGCTCACGCGCTACCAGGAAGGCTACTGGGAGCAGGCTCTCACCCGGCTGCGAAGCGTCTATGAGCAGCGCCCAAGCTATTTCCGAACGACTCTGGTTCCGATGCTCTACGACGCCTATATGCGTAGCGGAGACGATTTTCGCGACCGTGGCGACATTCCCAATGCCTATGAGCGCTATCTCCAGGCGAGCCAGCTGCCGGTCGCGGACCGTGCTCTGGCAGAGGCACGCCTGTTCGAGATCATGCCCTTCCTGACACCGACCCCGACGCCCACAGCGACGCCGACGCCTACCAACACGCCGCTGCCTACCGTGCCGCCGCCACCCACTCGGGTGCCGACACCCAGGCCGCTGGCCTCGTACACCAATCAGATCGTGTATCGGTCGAGCAATCCCGCCAATCCCGGCTTTTGGGTTCGAGATGCGCAGGGAGGCAACCCGCGCTACCTGGGTAGCGGCAGCTCGCTCGAGCAACAGTTCCAGGCTCTCCTGGAGAAGTACACCTTTTCGCCTGATGGGCGTTACCGGCTGTTCGTACGCACCATCGATCAAGGCAAGACAGCGATCTTTTTCGAGTTGCCGAAAGAAGAACGTGTGGGCGATCATACCCATGTCCAGCTCACGAACCTGAATCATCTCAGCTATAACCCCGCATGGTCGCCGGACGGGAGCCGCATCGTGTTCGTGAGCTCGGATCACGACACTGACGACATCTGGATGATCAACGCTGATGGAAGCAATCCGCGCAACCTCACGCCGAGTGAGTGGGAGTGGGACAAGTTCCCGTCCTGGTCCCCGGATGGCACCAGGGTCGTGTTCTGGTCGAACCGTGAGGGGCGCATGCAGTTGTACATCATGGACGCCGACGGTCGGAACGTCCGCAATATCAGTAGAACCGAGTGGGATGAGCATGAACCGCTCTGGATCCGTTAGTCAAAAAGGGAGAATAGCAGAATGCGACGCAATAACACAGCCGCCTGGCGCGAAAACACACCCGATCCGGTCGAGGGTCGACGTGATGGGAATGCCCTGAGCCAGATTCTGGATCAGGTGCAACGGCGGCTGCTCTCGGAGCTGAATCCAAACACCGATATGGGCAATCGCGAACAGGTGCTGCACACGATCGACCAGATCTTTGGCGATGTCGTGCGCGACTCCAAAGTACCCTTGACCCGTGTCGAGCGAGATCAGCTCCGCAAGGACGTCATCGCCAACATCCTGGGCTATGGCCCTCTGGAGCCCCTGCTCGAGGACGACACCATCACCGAGATTCTCGTCAACGGCCACCAGCAGGTGTTTGTCGAGCGCAGCGGCCGTCTGACAGAGACCGACATACGCTTTCGCTCGCAGGCCGAGTTGATGCGCATCATCGATCGCATCGTGACACCCCTGGGCCGGCGCGTCGATGAGAGCAGCCCCATGGTCGACGCGCGCTTGCCCGATGGTTCGCGTGTCAACATCATCATTCCACCCCTGGCTTTGAACGGGGCATGCATCAGCATTCGCAAGTTTGCCAAGAACGTGTTTAGTGAGGCGGACCTGATCCGCTCTGGAACGCTCAACCAATCGATGATCGACTTTTTAAAGGCCTGCGCCCTGGCGCGCATCAACGTCGTGGTCTCTGGCGGTACCGGTACCGGCAAGACGACGACCCTGAACGTGATCTCGAACTTTATCCCCCCGAATGAGCGCATCGTCACTATCGAGGACTCGGCCGAGTTGCAGCTCAACCAGCGCCATGTGGTGCGGCTGGAGGCACGGCCCCCCAACATCGAGGGCAAGGGCCAAATCAGCATTCGTCAACTGGTGATCAATGCCCTACGTATGCGGCCGGACCGCATCATCGTCGGCGAGGTGCGTGGCGGTGAGGCACTGGACATGCTCCAGGCTATGAACACGGGCCATGACGGCTCCCTGACTACGGCGCACTCGAACAGCGCACGCGACGCCCTGCACCGCGTCGAAACGATGGTGCTCATGGCCGGCACCGACATGCCCCTGCGGGCCATCCGCGAGCAGATCGCCGCCGCGTTTGACCTGATCGTGCACCTGGACCGCATGGCCGACGGCACACGCCGCATCGTCCAGATCGCCGAGGTGCAGGGCATGGAAGGCGATATCGTCGTCATGCAGGACATCTTTCGGTTTGAGCAGACGGGCTTGGTCGATGGCCGCGTGGAGGGCCAATTCACCCCCACCGGCATCCGGCCCAAGTTCGTCGAGCGCTTTCCCGCCCAAGGTATTCCCGTGGACCCGGCGTGGTTCACGCCCGAGAGGGGCGGCAGGCGGAGGCGATAGCCCCCGTCACGGGGCCAGGACCAGTGGCCTGGCAGGCTCTGTTGCGCAAACGGCACACGCCTAGCGAGAGGGGCATAGCATGGAGCGATCTGAGACGGCAGACCAGGTTACTGTGGACAATATCTCACTCAATGATGCGGTGAGCGCGCATCTCGATAGCGATATGCGCCTTGTCTCGGAGATCTATCTCGACGGCGAGACCCTAGACTGGCTGATTGTCGCGCCCGAGGCGCTGTTCGTCCTGCATCCACGGCCCTGGAGCGGGCAGATTCGGCCTGCGGCCATGGGTGCCTGGCGCGAACGTGTGGATTCGGGCCGCGTCATCTCCCATGGCAGCGTTCGACCTATAGCCCGCCGCCAGACCAACGCCCTCAAGACGTTTCTCAAGGGCGCCTTTCCCGGCGTCGAGCTGCCGATCCACCACATTCTCTTGCTGACCGATCCGAACGCCCAGCCCCTGGCCCACGGCACTACGGATCCTCCTATTGTCAAGGTCGCAAACCTGCGCGTCGAACTGACGAGTTTGACCGCAACCGCCAGAGGCTCGCAACTCGACGCAAACATGAGAGCCGCTCTCGTGGATGCTCTGGAGGGCCGCGACGAGGATATCTACCAGGAGGCACGCGAGCCCTTTACCTTTCGCTCTGGGCAGTGGCTCGGGTTTGGCAAAAAGGCGCGTTCTGTTCCGCAGGCCATCCGACATATTGATCAGTGCCCCGAGGATGGCGTCTATCACCTGCGGAACGGCTCTCTCGCCCGCTGGTTCGAGGCGCAGGGCGCCACACACCTGGCTGACCTGGCCAAACAGGCGGTGCGAAGCCGCCACAATGATCAGATTATGCTAGAGACCTTTTTGCAGGGGTCTGGCCTGGTATCTCGCCCCAAGTTGCACCTTGATCCGTCCCGTCCCAACTTTGGGTATGTCTGCGCCGGCGAGCGGACCTCGCTGCTCTGGCGCATCGGTCAAGGGCGCGGTCGGGGCTATCTCCACGGCCAGATCTTGAGCCGCACCCCCTGGGTCGAGATCCACCCCGAGGTCATTGATGGCAGTGTCGACTGCACGATCACAGCCGATAGCGCGGGGCTCTCTATAGCCCAGCAGCCGGTGCGCGGCGAGATCCAGCTCGAGACCAACGCCAGCAGCGAACCCGTTTCGGTGCCGATACGGATCAATGTCAGGTCCTACCCATCGTCCTTCGAGAGGCGCGTCTTGCGGCCACTGGGGGGCGGGCTTGTTGCTCTGCTGATCGGCCTGGCCTTGGGAGCGCTGATCGAGGGCACCAACCTGGGCGCCGGCCTCGTGGCGCAGTACGCGCCCATCCTGGCAGGGCTGCCGCTCTGGATCCTGTTGATGGGCGCGGCCTGGGGCGTTTCGGGCTTTGTGCGCGGCTGGCACCAACGGCCCGCCTGGCCCACCTGGTACGCCATCGCCCGCTGGCTGGGGCGCACCCTCGTGTGGATGATCGGCCTGGCCATAGTGGGTCAGATCGGCTATGTACTGGCGATCTGGCTCTTTCCCGCGCTGGAAGCTTACGACTCGCCCGAGCTGGCCAACCAGGTGAGCCTGGTGGCAGCGGCCCTGGCCTTTGTGCCAGCGCTGCTGGGCGAGGTATGGGCTTCGCGCTATCGAGGTGTGCAAGGGGCCCCGAACAAGGCACACAGCCGCCGCATGCGCCGGGCCATGCAGACCGCCGCAGGTGTCGTGGCCCTGGTGGTTGTCGTGACCATCGTGCGCTTTGTGGCCCCTGACCTGACGGTCACTGGCGTGGCCGACAATTTCGGCGATCGACTGAGCGGCTGGGTTTCTGCGCAGAATCAGTCCCTCAGGGGGTTGCGCGATGACTACTACCTGCGCTACTATGATCGCCGAGCACCGCAGAGAACCATCGACCAGCCAGCCCCAGAGGGTGAGACGGCGGACGAGTAAGACGAGTCACAGGGCCTGCTTCAAAGGCAAGCAATTGCACCCTGATCGACCCGTGTCGTGTTGAGATGTCTGGCCTCAACCACATATCAGCTTGGAGCGGGGATCGTGTGTGAGGTCCCAGACGCTGTGCTGCAAGGCAAGTTCGGCCCCTGAATGGCTTGCGGTTAACAGCTATTTACGCTATAATAACGGCAGAGCATTGTAGAGAACAAGCCAAGAGCCGCCCCCTGACGGCAAAGCGCAGGCAGATATTATGCAAAGTAAATTACGCCATACGAGCAAAGAGCGGGGTCAAGCTCTGGTCGAGACTGCTCTCAGCTTGATGCTCCTGATCATCCTGCTGATGGGGATGGTCGACTTTGGACTGGCGTTTGCGCATCGGGCCGCCCTGGCCAATGGCGCCCGCTCCGGGGCGCGCTACGGCTCGCGTTTCCCCACCAACTGCGCCGCCATCGAGTGGGCTGTGGTCGAGTCCCTCAGCGGCACGCTGATCCTGGAGGAGCTCGCCGACCTCACGTACGACGCAGAGAATCCTCCCGCGTGGCCCGATGAGGACCTAGAGGTCATCGTTACGGGATGCGGCGCAGGTGCCGAGCGCTGGGATGAGCTGACGGTGGAGACCTCTTATCCGTACCGTCCTTTGTTTGGCGGCATACTGGGTATTGGCGATATCGTACTGAGCTCCACGGCTGACGCCTACATTGCGGGCCCCGATCAGATCATGCAGGACCCCTGATCGTGAGAGTCACAGAGAAAGAGTGAAATGGACATGGACAAAAGCCAACGACGCGAGAGCGGGCAGACGCTGGTCCTCATTGCCCTGGTAATGACCGTGCTCATGCTGATGGTCGGATTGGCCATCGATGTGGGCATGGCGTACAACGTGCGCCGCGACATGCAGAACGCTGCCGACCTAGCCGCGCTGGCTGGCGCACAGAGATGGTGCGACAACCAGGGTGATCAAGCGTATGCCACAGCCTACGAGATAGCCGTCGTGAGGAATGGCGCCGACTCCGATGAGACCGTGATCACATCGGCTAACTATACCGTCAACGTCAACGCCTATGCCGACGCGCAGACGTTCTTCTTCCGTGTGATCGGCATCGAGAGCGTGCCTGTGCGCGCCGAGGCTGAGGCAATCTGCGGCTGCGCCGATGCGGCGGGGGGCCAGTACCCCATTGCTTTTGACCTCAACTTGTGGGACGATGTCGGCTGCATTCATGACGACGGCACGCTGAATGATCCGAATAAGCCAGCAGCGTTCATGGTCTGGGCGGATGATTCGATTGCCCTACCAGAGGGCATCGGCATCTGCGAGCTTTGCGACTGCGATACCTACTCCGGTGACGCTGAAGGCCTCGATATCCATGCCTACGGTTCACTCACATTAAGCGGCGGGAATCGGGGCTGGCTCACCCTCGGGAGGCCCACCGAGTACAGCGGCTGTACTGGCACAGGCTGTGGTACGGGCAATGAACACACATCATGCGGGCTGAGATATTGGATTACCCATGGCTATCAGGGGGCCATGGGGGTCGGCCAGTGTGTTCCGGCTGGACCAGGTGTTACGAGCGGGCTAAAGAGCATTGAGCAAAAGGACGTTACAATCGTCATCTATGACCCTGCGCGCGACTGTACGGCTGATATGGTGGTCGGCGCCGGCGACTATGATTGTCCCGGAGACCCTCTCTATATCGCCGAGTTTGGCTGCGTACGCATCCAGGTTGTGGACGAGAGCTTTACCCTTCTGAACTTTGATGCCAAGAACCAGGGCGACCATTGTACATTCGGGAGCGCTCCAAACGAGGTCAAGATCAACAACGAAAAGGTTCTTTGGGTGAGCCGCCTCTGTGACTGCGACCCCTCCGCCTACGGTTCCGCAGGGCCCACTCTGCCCTTCCCGGGCTGCGTCGTGGCGGCGAGTCTGGTCAAGTAAACCACACGAGCGGTATCAGGGGGACAGAGCTTTGGGACTATGTGCCAGGAATGAAACCAGAGAACAGGATCTGATGACGCAGGGACGCTGTGCCGACCGGCCCTGGTCGCGGCTGCGGGGGCTGATGGGCGCCGCGCCGCTCGACGAGGGACAGGGCCTCTGGATCAAGCCCTGCAACGGCATTCACACCTGCTGGATGCGTTTCGCGCTGGATGTCGTCTATCTCGATCGGGAACTGCAGGTGGTGGCGCTGGACGTCGCGATGCCGCCCTGGCGCTTTGGGCGCATCCGGCGCGGGGCCCACTCGGTGCTCGAGCTGCCGCCGGGGGCGATTGCCGCCACGGGTACGCAGGTAGGCGATCAGATCGCGCTGATCCACCTGGCCGAGTAAACAAACAGAGACGAGGGGCGCCACATGGGTGCCCCTCGCTTGCGTCAACAATGTACGGCGCCGTCAGTCAGAGCCGATAAAGCTACGCTCCATCCGCAGAGACGCTCTGCCCGGTGCCCGATAGATGCCATCCTCGAACAGGTCGCGCACCCCCGGAAAGATCAGCTCTACCGGATACTCGACCTGCACAACAACCAGCTTGCCTACGCCCACGCCGGCGGGAAACTCTACATCCACCAGTAGCTCGGCGTCCGGCCGGTTCAGGTCGAGCGTGGGACACCTCGTGTTGTCCTCCGAACGGGCATACTCTATGACGTCGTCTGCCGTCCGTCCAACGATTGCATAGCGCGCCAGCTCATTGGCGCAGTGGTTGGCTGATAGGAGCCCGTTCGCGATTCGCCCAAACTCGATGATGCCAAAAATCATCAGGAGCACAATGGGCAGCACCAGACCGAATTCGACCAGCGACTGACCGCGCTCCCTCGGCACGACGTTATGTCTAGTCTCTTTCATTTTCTACCCCCCGGAAACAGTGGTGCCTTGCCTTGGCGTGCGCGGCATCCTTGCCTGAATCTGAGCCCATTATAGCACACTTTTGTAAAGCATGCGTAAAAATCGGGTTCATGGGGGAGATCGTCGGCGCTTTTGTGGCGGGGTGGCGATGGGGGCGCAGGGTTGCCCGGCATGCAAAAGCGTGGCCGCCTGTAAAAGACGACCACGCCCGTGGTTCGAGTTGCTGAGGACGGGGCTACTCGACGAGGCTTACCGCCAGGATACAGCCGCTGTTCACATCCCCCCCGCCCGCGGCCCAGCCGGACGAGGTATAGGGGCAGCCGTCACACACCTTGGTGGCCATGATAAGCGCCAGGTCCTCTACCTTGGTAGGCTTGGGTGGATCGGTGACCTGACACACCTCGGTATCCTTGGGATAAGGCTCATATAGGATAAAGTTGTTGTCGACATACTCGACATGGATGCAGCCAAAGTCCGCAAAATAGTACCTCTTGTCGCTGCTGCCATACGAACAACTGGTGACGTTGTTCGCTTCGGTGCAGTAGACGTCGTTGGATCGGTCCGGATCGAACAGAATGATGGGCAGCTCATGGCCCAGCTTGAGCGCTGATATATCAATGGCGTCGGCAGGAATCTGATCATCCTCGCTGCCATCGGTCAGGCCCGACTTGGCCGGCGCGCACTGGCCTATCCCGGCAAGCCCCTGATAGCCGTACTGAAGCCAGGTCTTGAGGGCATCGCCACCGCAATTGTTTCCGGTCTGGAAGCGGGGATCGACGGTATAGGAGGGTCCTCCCAGGGTGACCCAACCCACCTCGCCGGAGGCCACTCCCTCTGCGCCAAAGATCACAATGTCATCGAGGATGCCCTGAGGCAGGCCATGGGCCAGCTCGTACCGACGACAGTCGCACGGGCCCATCGGATTGTCCTCGGTGCTACACCATGTGGCGCTATCCAGCTTGAACTGCTTGTTGGGCGGCCCGGCCAGCACCATAAAACGGTCACCGCATCCCAGTTCATTGTGATAGGTGGGATAGTCAAAGGCAAGGGGCCAGAACCCCCCCGCCCCACCTGCACAGGAGCACTCTGCGGTGGCAGAGGCACTCACGGGCACACCGCTGATGCCGACGATCCGGAAAAAGAACGTCTCGGCGATGTCGCGCGCGACGGCGCGCACACGGAGCTCGGTGGCGGTTCTGGTAACAGTCGCCTCTACCTGCTCGGCCCCGTTAGCAGTCCCCATCGTCTCGGCCATCGAGATAGCCGTCGCATCATCCCAACCCTGACAGAGCTGTTGTGCGCCTGCCAGGGCGGCTGCGTCGGCGGCGTTCTGCAGGTCGCGCCGCTCGTTATAGGCCATGCCCACATCCACCGCGAGGCCCGCCATGAGCATCAGCACAGTCATCGCCAGGGCCAGGATGACCATGGTCTGACCTCTTTCCTGACGCTGTCCTTTCGTGCTCATAGAATCCTCCTTGACCTCTATCGCGATATGATGGGCTTGCCTAGAGCTCATCAGGCCCCAGGACGTTCATGATGGTCGAGCTCCCCACCAGCAATTCTTGCACGCCGAGTATGCCCCCAAAGATTGGTCGATAATCATAGGACACTGTCACCTGCACCTGATCACCCCGAGTGGCGTACTCACAGCCCACGGGACCGATTCCATTCACACAGACCACCTCGATGCGCAGATCCTCATTCGCGTCGGCAAAGTGATCATAGTCTTCAGGCAACACGAACGTACCTCGCAGCGCCTCGATGATCGTCATGTTGATGTTTGTTTCCAGCTTGGGATAGCGCGAGGCAAAGCGGGCCCCCGAGCGTGACGCGTTCGTCAGCGCAATGCGGTGGCCAAACGCCAGGCCAAAGTCAACCATGCCCGCCAGAACCGCGAGTACCACCATCATCCCCAGCGCGGTCTCCACGAGCGACTGGCCTCGCTCCCTGATGTCATCGTTGGTTCGTCGGTGATTCATGTTTGCCTCCTTCTAGCTGCCCATGCCCATAGTGCCCGTTCAGAAGGTTCCTCTACGGGCCTATCGGACGCTCCATGTAAAAACTGGCCCGACCATTCGCCCAATAAGCCCCGTCCGCGAACAGGTCCCGGATGAGGGGCACAACCAGATCGATCCGGTACTCGACCCTTACTTCAACAAGCTGGTCGCCCGCCGCCCAGTCAGGATAGTCGATCGAGACCGTGAGGACAGAGCCCTCTGACTGGAGATCGATAGGCGGGCACACGGGGTTCTCGGATGCAAAGGCATAGATGATGACGTCTGTGACGCTGCGCCCCGTCACGGCATAGCGCGCCAGCTCGTTGGCACAGTGGTTGGCCGTCAGCGTCCCGCTGATTACCCGCCCGAACTCGATGATCCCAAAGATCATCATCAGGACGATGGGCAGTACGAGCGCGAACTCGACCACCGCCTGGCCCCGTTCCTTTCTGCTGCCCCCCGTGGACTCTTGTAGGCTCATCTTTTCCCTCGCCAATGCGTCTTTGGAACCTCGCTGTATCGCTCACCTTTTTCGTCACACGTACTCTACCATCATCCCTTCTGATAGGGCGTAAAGCGCATCTGGAAATGCCGTAAAAGTATCGATCGCCTGCTTTATGTACAGCCTTGACCGTGCTACAATGCCGCCATGATCAACCTCGACGACATCCTCCGCGCCTCGGGGGGGCGCCTGTCTGGCACCGCCCGGGCAACCCGCTTTGCCGATTTCTGCTACGACTCGCGCATCGCCGAGCCGGGGCAGCTCTTTGTCGCCGTGGTGACCGATACCGGTGACGGCCACGAGCACATCGCCGAGGCCTGCGCCCGTGGCGCTACCGGCGTACTGTGCGAACGCCTTCCGGAGGCGTCCCTGCCCGGGGCGCCCCTGCCCGAGGGCGTCACGTGGGTCGTGGTCGACAACACGCAGCAGGCGCTGCTGGCTTATGCCGAGCACGTGCTGCGCGAGCGACAGGTGGCGGTCATCGGGATCACCGGCAGCGTCGGCAAGACGAGCACCAAAGAGGCCGTGGCTGCG
>SLPC01000130.1 GCA_007132185.1 Anaerolineae bacterium
CGTTGCGGCGTTGTGCCGCCAGGGCCAGAGCCACCAGGCCCACGGCCAGCAGACCCAACAGCGAGATCTGGGCGTGGCCCGCCAGGAATTGGAGCGCGGTCAGCAGGGCCAGCGCCAGGGCATAGGGCCAGCGACGGACGTCGGTATCGGTCTTGTCCGTAGGGGCAATCCCTGACGCATGTATGCGTCGTGGTTGCCCTCGCACCGATGGCGCCAGCAGCCGATAGGTGCAGGCCAGCAGCCAGGGCAGCCACGCCGAGACACTCAGGATGCTGATGTGGGTCAGGTGCGCCAGGTTGAACCCGCCCAGCGCATAGACCACGCTCCCCAAGAGTGCCCCCACGCGGGTCATGCCGAGGGTTCGGCCCAGCCAGAAAAAACCCACTCCGGCCAGCATATAATGCAGCAAGATCGAGAGGCTCAGAGCACGTTCGGGAGCAAACGCCAGGTACAGGGGCCAGTTGAGAGGATACAGGGCGCCGATCTCGCCCGACGCCAGCATCGGATAGCCGATACCCACCTCGGGCGTCCACCAGGGCAGGCGCTCCTCTGCCAGCGCCTGCGATAGAGCCACCCGTTGGGGATGATAGATGCGGGCAATATCCCCAGCATAGTAGACCTCACCGCTGAGCATGTGGCCAAACAGGGCTGTCAGCAGCCCAACCACGATGAGCAGTCCGACCACAAAGGGAAGCGAGCGTCGGGCGATCATGGGCGGGCTCCGGGGGATGACATCTTGTGCTGTCTGGCCTTGTGCCGTCGACCAATGGGCGACATATCTATCGCATCGCCCTCACATTCTGTACGGGCACCTATTCGCGGATAGGGCGCAAGCCCAGATAGACCTCGCCAGCCGTCAGCATGCGGAGCAGGGTCTCGGGCGGGCGTCGGTTGAGCTGCTCGTGCAGTTCGCGCACCGAGAGGGGCTGATTGTCGTTGAGGATGAACGTACGAAAGATAGCCTCGATGATCGGGGTGTTGGGGCCGACATAGTCCGACTGCAGGCCGCAGCAGGTACGCAGGCTGTGCATGATTGCATCCACACGCGAAACCTCGCCGGTGGTTTCGTCGACGGCATCGATCCTTGCGTCCATGCCATAGCTTTGCACCATCTCACGGCACTCGTTGCAGAGCATGTCGCGCAAATAGACGCGGATGTCGCGCCTTTGTCCTTCCCACCAGCCCATATCGATATGAAAACGTGTATCAAGGGTGGGGCGTCTCCAAGAAAGGGCCATCGATTTCCTCCC
Organism: Anaerolineae bacterium; assembly: GCA_007132185.1. GTDB lineage: Bacteria > Chloroflexota > Anaerolineae > UBA1429 > UBA1429 > UBA1429. The sequence goes on from SLPC01000130.1 coordinate 1,251, forward strand.
TAGCTGCCAGCATAGCGGACGACCTGATCGCGGAAAAGATCGCTTCGCTTGGACAGCGGGCGCTCGCGCATCTCCTCTGGCGTTCGGTACACCTCTCCCTCGAGGGACGCATCATAGGCCCACTCTCCGAGGCCGACAGGATCAAAGCATGCGTTGCGGGTCAATATGGCAAAGACGGGCACAGCGCCGCTGCGCCGGTACATGTTCACAGCGGAATAGATGGTCTTGCAATGCGCTGATCCCTGCGGGCTGAGCTTGGCAAGCTCCAATAGGACCGTACGGACGACGCTGCCCAGGCCGAGGCTGGTCTGCTGAGACTGCCACATCAGACGTGCAACAGTCTCCGGCTCGCTCACGTCGACCAAGGTATCCGGATCATGGCGCACGCGGATGGTCGCAGGCTGCAACTGGATTGCCAGCGCCCCATCCTGCACCGAGGCCCTGCGCAGCCATTCGTTTCGGCCCCCTCGACGCGTGGCAGCACTCAGCACCAGGCTCATCGGCTCGTCGCCGGGCGCAACCGTGACGATAGCGCCTACCACCAGCTCGGTTTCCTGATACCAGTCGGCGAGGCCGGCCACATACCCTTCCTCCGGCACGACCCAGCCGTCGTAGGAGCGTCCGGAGCCCTCACCGATCAGCTTGACGCCAAAGTGACGACCCGGTGCATAGTCAAAGAGGCTCAAGAGTTCTCGGGTGGCGGGCATGGTCCCGGCATATAGATGGGGGAAATTGAGCTGAAAGCCGATGGGCTCGGTTTCGCGGATGCGGGCCCCCTCGAGGCTGTCGAGCTCATCGCCCAACTCCTCCACAATGTCCAACATCGTAAGGCCGATCTGCTCATCGCCCGTGGCCGCAAAAGGTGTACGGCTCACGGTCGGTCGCTCAAACACCTCGGCGGGCATGAGGGCACGCAGGTACCAGATCTGTCGCTCAGCGCGAGCCACATTGTCGAAACGCTCATCCTGGCCCAAGGCGTGGTTGAGAGCAAAGAGCGTCGCCTCACGCGAGCCGACCTGATCCAGCTCGATCACGTGCAGCATCTCCTCGGCGGGCACGGGACGCCCAGCCTCATAGATCACCGCCTCGGCCAGGTTCAGATGGCCGACGTTGACCTCGGGCAGCAACGCTTCCAGGAACCAGGTGCCGTTGAAACGTACCCAATCCTCCCGCGCCTCCAAAGCCGCAGCCACTTTGTCGGCGACAGCAGGGGCATTGGCCTCGATGATCTCTGCCTCGGTAAGGCTCTCTTCCGCGCCGCCGATCAGCTCTTCTATAGAGCGGTTGAGCAGATGATCATACTCGAACGACGACGCAAACTCGCGCTCCTCGTCAATGTCCTGTATGCTAACGCGGATAACGTCAAAGCTCTCGTAAGTGGGATTGTGTCCTTGGCGTACATCGGTCACTGTGCCCTGGGCAAAGTCCAGCTCGGTGAATACCAGGGCTTGCCCGACCTCGTGAGTGTCCATCGGTCGGTAGATATCTCCGTCGGTAACCTGCTCCGCGGCGCGATCCTTCTCGCGTTGAATATGGCGCACCATGAGCGACGACACTAGATCCTCCAACGGACGTGGACGCCCGCTATCGAGGATGATACCAGCCAGGTGATCCAGGTCCGCCTCGCTCACCTCATATTCCTCATGCCAGAACTCGGTTTCCTGCGTGCGCATCCGACGCCGTCGAGCCATGGTTCCCTCCTGGGCTCCTCTATCGCAGCAGTCTAACGTACAAAGGCCCCGGCCTGCAGGGCCGAAGCCTTGACGGTCAGTGGGCGAAACAGGACTCGAACCTGTGACCCCTTCCTTGTAAGGGAAGTGCTCTCCCAACTGAGCTATTCGCCCGCCCTACGTGCAACCCAACCAAGCTTGAGTTTACCATAGACCGACAGTGACGTCAAAGCGTCTGGAGCCTTTGTCCGCTCTTGCGGTTTTATGCTTTATATTGATTCTCTACAGGCAGCTTACATGACGTCAGGGGCATTCATCCCCATCAGTCCCAACACTCTTTTGAGCACCACCTGGCACGCTCGCACCAGATCCAGCCGGGCGGCGGTCAGGGCGCTGTCCTCTGCTTCCGAGCTTACGACGCGGCAGTCCCGGTAGAATCCATGCAGATCCGAAGCCAGCTCGTAGGCATAGTAGGTCAGATGGTGCGGGGCCAGTTGGCTTGCCGCAAGGTGAATCACCTCTGGCAGGCGCGCCATGCGCCTCAGCAGCTTGAGCTCGGAAGGGTGCTGCAGCAAAGAGACATCGGCGGGCCCATAGTCCACAGCGCCTGCGTGTCGCAGGATCGAGCTGATACGGGCATGAGCATACTGGATATAGTAGACCGGGTTCTCATCGGACTGCTGCTTGGCCAGGTCCAGATCAAACTCCATCTGGCTATCGGGCGAGCGCGATAACAGGAAATAGCGCATCGCGTCAGAGCCCACCTCTTCGATCACCTCACGTAACGTGATAATGTCTCCCGTACGTTTGGAGAGGCGCACGACCTCGTCTCCCCGCTTGAGCGTCACAAGCTGGTACAGGATCAGCGTGAGGCGACTTGGGTCCAGCCCCAGGGCCTGCATCATATGGTGCATCCGTGGCACATGGCCCTGATGATCGGCACCCCACACATCGATGACCCGGTCAAAGTCACGCTCGACGAACTTGTTATAGTGGTAGGCAATGTCCGAGGCAAAATAGCCCGGCGTGCCATCAGAGCGCACCACCACCTCATCTTTGGCCCCGCCCAGGCGGGTGGCCATGAACCAGACAGCGCCATCATGCACATCCAGATAATCGCCCTGCCGCAGCAGGCTCATGATCGTGTCGAACTGGCCGTTGGTGTACAGGGTCTGCTCCGAGAACCAGCAATCATACTCGATGCCCATCAGGGCAAGATCTTTGCGGGCCCCCGCCACCACGCGGTCCAGCGCCAGCTTGCCGAGCTCCTGCAGCGCCTCCTCACGGGGCAGGCACAAGAACTCGTCGCCGCGCTCCTCGGCGATCTGCTCACCCATCTCGATCATATAGGGCCCCTGATAGCCATCGATGGGGACCATTTCCTCGGTGCGGCCCAGGGCCTGGGCGTAGCGGGCATAGGCTGTCTCGTAAAAGAGGCGCATACGACTGCCGGCGTTGTTTACATAGTACTCGCGCTGCACCTCATAGCCGGCGGCCTCCAGCGTGGCGGCTATAGAGTCTCCCAGCACCGCGTTACGCGCCGAGCCCATGTGGAGCGGCCCGGTGGGGTTGGCGCTCACAAACTCGACCTGCACCCGTTGGCCTGCGCCCAGGTCAAGCTGGCCATATGATTCCCCGGCGGCCTGAATGGGGGCGATCTGGGCAGTGAGCCAGTCGTCTGCCAGGCGGAAATTGATGAACCCGGGGTGGGCCGTCTCAACCGTACCTATGAAAGTGGGGGGGTCCAGCCGTCTGACGAGGATCTCGGCGATCTGGATGGGAGCCATGCGCGCCAGCCGCGCCAGTTGCATACACACCGGCGTGGCATACTCGCCCATGTCTTCTTGCTTGGGGCGCTCGACAGGGATGTCCTCGGGCATCTCAAAGGCGGGCAGATCGCCGTGGCGCTGGGCGCGCTTGATGGCGCGGGTCAGACTCTCTTTCAACTCGAGAGGGATCATGCTGGGTTCATCTCCATCCAGTTTTCTCCTACTGCCACATCCACCTTGAGCGGCACATCCAGCTCGTACGCCGAGGACATGATCTCGACCACCAGATCGGTGGTGGGTTCGAGATCGGCCTCCGCCACTTCGAGCACCAACTCGTCGTGTACCTGCAAGATCATGTGGGCGTCCAATCCAGAGTCGTGCAAGGCGTCATATAGGCGGATCATGGCCAGCTTGAGGATATCGGCGGCGCTGCCCTGAATGGGCATATTGATGGCGGCGCGCTCGGCGGCGCGCCGCACGGCCTGGCTCGTGCTGGGGTTCTGCAGCTCGGGAAAGAGACGGCGCCGCCCCATGATCGTCTCGACATAACCATTCTCCTGGGCAAAGCGGATGGTCTCTTCCAGATACCGCTTGACGGCAGCAAAGCGCTGGAAATAGGTATCGATAAACTGGCTGGCTTCCTCGATGGAGAGGCTCGTGCGCGACGCCAGTCCATACTGAGACATACCATACATCAGGCCAAAGTTGATGGCCTTGGCCAGGCTGCGCTGCTCGTAGGTGACCTTCTCCAGGCTCACGCCAAACACCGTGGCTGCGGTCGTGGCGTGCACGTCCTCATCACGGCGAAAGGCGGCCATCATCTCGGGGTCGCGGGCCACATGGGCCAGCAGCCGCAGCTCGACCTGGGAATAGTCGCAGCCCAGCAGCAAGTAGCCGGGAGGGGCGATGAATGCGCCGCGCACCTGACGCCCTAACTCCGTCCGCACGGGGATATTCTGCAGGTTGGGATCGCTGGAGGAAAGGCGGCCCGTGCTGGTGCCCGTCTGGTTGAACGACGTGTGCACGCGCCCGGTTTCTGCGTTCACCAGCAAAGACAGGGTGTCGATATAGGTGCTGCGGAGCTTGTCGATGGTCCTGTATTCTAGCAGCATCTCGACCATGGGGTGCTGCTCCCGCAGTTGCTCCAACACCTGGGCATCGGTCGAGTAGCCAGTCTTGGTGCGGCGGATGACGGGCAGCCCCAGCTCGTCAAAGAGGACCTCGCCCAGTTGCTTGGGCGAATTCAGGTTGAACGAGCGCCCGGCTTCGGCATAGATGCGCTCTTGTACCTCAGCGATCCATTTGGCGATGGCAGAGGACATCTCGCGCAAATAGTCCGTGTCCACCCGGATGCCGTGCATCTCCATGGCCTTGAGCACCGGCACTAGGGGCATCTCGAGCTCGCGATACAGCCTGAGCTGATTATGCCTCTCCAACTCGGGCAGGAGCAGGTCTCGCAGCCGAAAGGTCATATCGGCGTCGGCGCTGGCATAGTTGGCCACCCGCTCGATGCTGATTTGGTCCATCGTCTTTTGCTGGCGCCCCTTGCCGATCAGTTCCGTGATCTCCAACATCTCGACGCCGAGGCGCTGCCACGCCTGCTCCCGCAGACCGATGCCACGGCCCGAGGGGGCGAGCAGCCAGGCCGCCAGCATTGTATCGTCGGTCAGGCCGCTCACGGGCAATCCGTGGTGATCCAGCACCGTCAGGTCGAACTTGGCATTATGGCAGACCTTGGCCAATGAGGCATCCGCTAACACGGGCCCCATGATGCGCTGCACCGTGGACAACTCGAGCTGTGTCTGCCCCCGGCCCAGGAGGTGGCCAATGGGAACATAGGCCCCTTGGCCTGCCTCTGCCGAGACGGATAACCCCACCAGCCGGGCGTCCATTGGATCGGTGCTGGTGGTCTCGGTGTCCAGAGCGAAATGTCCTGCCTGCGAGAGCTCCTTAGCCAGGGCTTCCAGCGCCTCAGCCGTGTCCACGATGCGGTACTCGCCCAATACCGGGTCGCTGGGCGCCGTTGAGGCATCGCCGAACAGGCTAAGCTGGCCCGTCTCGTCTACCCCCTTGCTGGGCAGGCGGCTCACCAACGAATGAAAGCCCAGCTCCCTCAAGAGCTCCATCAGCCGCTCTCGATTGAACTCGCCCCACACCGCGGCATCGAGATCAAGGTCGACTTCCAGATCGCACTCGATCGTGACCAGGCTACGGCTCAACTCTGCCTCGTCGCGCCCCGCCTCCAGAGCCTTGCGAAAACGAGTCTGCGAGACCTCTTCCAGATGCGCATAGATTGTGTCGAGGTCGCCGTACTCTTGCAGGAGCGTCGTGGCCGTCTTTTCCCCCACGCCTCTGACGCCGGGGATATTGTCCGACGAATCTCCCATCAAGGCCTTGAGGTCGATCAGTTGGGAGGGTTCCAGGCCATAGCGCTCGCGCACCGCCTCTTGATCATAGAGGTGCACATCGCTCAGGCTGCGGCGCGGCATCAGCACCCGGACGCTCTCATCCACAAGCTGAAACGTGTCGCTGTCGCCGGTGACGATGATCGTCTCCAGGCCCTGCGCAGTGGCCTTTTTGGAGAGCGTGCCCAGCAGGTCATCGGCCTCATAGCCCTCCATTTGGTGAACCGGCACACCCATGAGCTCGGTCAGCTCGCAGATGCGCTCGACTTGGACCCGCAGGTCATCGGGCATCTTGGCGCGTGTGGCCTTGTACTCGGCATACTCTTCATGGCGAAAGGTGCGCCCTGCGTCAAAGGTTGCGACCACATAATCAGGCTCGTGGTCGTCAATGGCTTTGAGCAGCATATTGGCAAAGCCAAAGGTAGCGTTGGTAGGCTCTCCATCGGGTGCCGACATCGGTGGGGTAGCATGGTAGGCACGATAGGCCAGGGCATGGCCGTCAATCAAGAGGAGCCGCTTTTTTTGGGTCATGGTGCTTGCCTCCATCGGCTGATTATACCACAAGCAGCAAAGGGTACAACCAATCCAGTTGCTTCACGACATATCACCACTCATTGACGAATGTTACCTTTATAGGGTAATCTATCTGCAGTGGACCCCAATGCAGCTGGATCGACGCTCTATCGCCCACGGCTGGCCGATCTCGCGCCTATCGCTGCAGGGAATCGCCGAACGAGTGCCCATGGCCGGAACCAGCACGAGTTGCCCCAATTAGAGAGCGAGCGACAACAAGGAGGTTGTACATGTCGCGCATCACCGCCGTGGATCTATTCTACCTGGCTATGCCCGAGATCCGTGATATTGGCGACGGGAGTCAGGACTGTTTGCTCGTGCGTGTAGAGGCCGGCCCCTACGTGGGGTGGGGCGAATGTGAGGCATCGCCTCTCACCTCCATCGCCAGCTTTATCTGTCCCATGTCTCACAGCGCCTGCAAGTCGGTGCGTGACTCGGTCCTCGGGCAGCGTATAGACTCGGCCGAGGATATCCGGCGCATTGGTGATCAAGTGCGTGCCAACTCCCTGGACCTGCTACAGGCCGATCATACCCTCTCGGGCATCGATATCGCCCTGTGGGATCTGCTGGGCAAGCGGCTCTCCGAGCCCGTCTATCGCCTCCTCGGCTATGAGCAGGCCTGGCCCAAGAGACCTTACGCCTCGGTTCTGTTTGGCGATACACCCGCCGAGACCCTCACCAAGGCTCAGAGCATCCGCCAGCAGGGCTATACGGCGGCCAAGTTCGGCTGGGGACCCTATGGGCTCCGCTCGGTAGAAGAAGATGCCGACCAGGTGTATGCTGCGAGAGAGGGCCTTGGTGACGATGCCCATCTGCTGGTAGATGCCGGTACGGTATGGGAAGCTGATATAGATGCGGCAGAGGACCGCCTGCCGGCCCTAGAGGATGCCCGGGTTACCTGGCTGGAGGAACCTTTTGTTTCCGGCGCCATTGATGCCTACCGGTGCCTTTCACGCTCCTGCCGGCGGGTGCGGCTGGCGGGCGGCGAGGGCAGTCACAATGCCTGGATGGCGCGGCAGATGATCGCGCATGGCGGCCTCGGCTATATCCAGATCGATGCCGGTCGCATCGGAGGCATTACTTCTGCTAGCGATGTAGCTCGCGATGCCGATTCGGCCCGCGTAGTCTATGTGAACCATACCTTTACGACCCAACTAGCCCTGTCGGCTTCGCTGCAACCCTATGCTGGCCTGAGGCTCCACGAGCTGTGCGAGTACCCCTTGGAGGCCAGTTCATTGGCATGCAGTCTAACCCAAGAGACACTGGCCCGCGATGATGCAGGGCTGATTCAGTTGCCTGACGAGCCTGGCCTGGGTATGACCATCAACCTGGATACGGTACGCGCTCACGTGCAGGATGTGGCCATCGTCGTCAATGGCGAGACGCACTACCGCACACCGGCGCTCTGATCGGTTGCCCCCGGGGGCGGGCACACTGTCGACTTCGCCCGCCCCTTGGATTGTGAGATCCGGCTAACTGGCGCCATTCAGGGCCTTGCCAGCCCAGAGCATGCCCCGCGTCACCAACTTGAGGATGTTGGGGTCCTGATCGAACACCTGAGCGACGTGGCCCATGGAGCAGTAAAAGACACGGCCCTCGCCCCACATCTTGGTCCAGGCCACCGGCATCTGGACATCGTCAAAGGGTGTGGTGGCCAGCACGTGGATGGCCGGGTCGATGTGCATGTAATAGTGCTCGGACTTGGCGTGAAAATCGTCCACGCCTTGGGTGATGGGATGATCGTGATCCACGATGTGCACGTCATAATCGATGCCATCGTTGCCGGGATGGGCCACCCACTGGCCGCCTACCATGTACTGGTAGTCCGTTGCTTCACGGAACGCGTCGCCCATGCCGCCGTGGACGCCGGCGATGCCCACCCCATCCTCGACCGCCTTGAGCAGAGCCTGAAGCTGATCGCGCTCGATGCGCCCCATCGTCCACTGCATGACGATCAGATCCAGCTCTGTCAGATCCCGCTCGGTCAATACATCGAGAGTATCCACGATCTCGGTCTCTACGCCATTCTCGCGCAGCGCATTGGCCATGATGTCGGCCACCTGCCCTGGTTCATGTCCCTGCCAGCCACCCTGGATGATCAACGCTCTAGTCATGGTTTCTCTTTCTCCCTTGAAACGATCCGCAACCCGACAGAGTTGGTTATAGCATGGGCCAGGTCGACAAGTCAACCGCTCCCGGTTTTGGCGTACTATCATCTGCCGGAAATCGCCCGTCACAAGTCTCGCGCCGCAAGATACAAGCCGAGACCGCATGATCTGGCGTAAAGCTGGATCAAGATCACGTAAAAACGTATCCGCCAAGCCGCACAGGGCCTCAAATCGTGGTCAAATGCTATTGCCCTTATCGATTGTTATGTGGTAAGATGAGCCGCGTCCAAAGTTGGGGGGGGGAAAAGCCCTATGCACTCGTCCCATGAATTTCGCTATACCGAAGAGGGTGATACGGATGGCAGGGTGGCCTCGCTGCTTCGCGAATTGGCCATTGCCAAGGAACGTCTAGGCGTCCTGGAGGCATGCCTTGAGGGGGGATTGCCCCTGGCAGATTCTGGCGGGCTGTCTGCGGGTGCGCTCTTGCAGGGCACTCTGCTTGACAATCTGCAGGACTGCATTCTCATCCTGGATCATGATGGCAATATCCGACATATGGCCGGCAACAGCCTGGGCCTGCTGGGCTATATGCCGGCAGAGCTGCTTGCCTCCGACCGTGACCTTTATCTCACGCAACTCGTAGATCCGCGGGATCGAGAGAAGGTGTTGCGGACCTTTGAGGATGTTTGCAGGCGTCCACGGCGTATCATCCAAAAGGGGCGCATCATTGACAAGGCGGGAGAGTGGCGCTGGATCGAATTCGCCTTTGCGCCTCTGTACGGCGAGTTGGACGAGGGGCTGACCGGTTTCCAGGTTATTCTGCGAGATATTAGCAGCCGCGTCCAAGCTGAAAGTATGGTCTCTTCCCTCAACAAGGCCGCTCAGACCGTACAAAAGGCGTCTCTTTCACTTGATGACGTGATCCTGGCCGTCACGGGCCAGCTAAGGGCTCTGGGATTCCACAATGCCATTGGGCTCTTGGATGAGACCAATGGACGTATCAACTGGGCCATGTTTGGCGCCGATGAGCGACGGCTGGAGGCCATCAGGCGCCTGGGGTCCAAGATAGAGTGTCTGTCTCGGATCGATATTCCCGTCTTTGAGCAGGCCTTGCGCACAGCAAGACCTGTGCAATTCCTGTTGGACGAGGCTTCTCTCACAAATCTGTTGGATGACTCTAGCCTGGCTCGTGAGACCCTGCAGATCATGGGGCCTCTGGCGTTAGTTGCGGCCCCCCTGCGGGCCGATGGCCATAACTTTGGCTTTTTAGTGGTGGCGAGTCCGAGGCCGCGCCCCGAGAGCGTGCCGGCAATCGAGGCCTTTGCCAATCAGACCGCCATCGCCATGCGGAACGCCCAACTCGTGGATCGCATCGCCGAGCGAGAGACCCAATATCGCGCCATCTTTGAGGCTGCCCGCGATGGCCTGATCGTTGTGGACGAGCAGAGTCGCATCACGGCCGCCAGCGTCGCCGCCTGTGAGCTGTTTGGCTACACAGTACAGGATATGCTGGGCCTGTCTCTGGATACCCTGGTGAGTGTGACCCGAGAGCAGCTTGTCGCATGGTCCTCTACCGTGCAGCTGGGTACTTGCCAGAGCAGCTTGCAGACCAGCGCCATCGGGAAAACCGGTGAGCTGCTCCCCATCGAGATGCGGGGCTCCTGCCTGGGCCATAGTGCGGACTCGCACCTCCTGGTGCTGATCACCGACATCTCCGAACGGATGCGCGCGCAACAAGCGCTGATCCAGTCAGAAAGGCTTAGTGCCCTGGGGCAGATGGCCGGTGGCATTGCCCATGATTTCAACAATATCCTGGTGAGCATCTTGGGCCACGCGCAGATGGCCGCCGACGAGCGATATGGCGACGCCGAGCGCCTTGCCGAGCACCTGGCGCAGATCGAGGGGGGCGCGCGCGATGCCGCAGACGCTGTGAGTCGGCTTCAGTCTCTCTATCGCGAGTCGGATGACAAGAGCGACTTTATCCCCGTGCAGTTGGATGCTATTCTTATGGATGCTCTGGCGCTCAACCGGCCCCGCTGGCGAGACATCCCGCAAATGCAGGGCATCACGTTCCAGGTCCAGACGCAACTCGGTCGCCCGGCGCCTGTGTATGGCAACCCTAGCGAGCTGCGACGCGTGCTCAGTAACCTGATCATCAATGCCATCGACGCCATGCCCGAGGGCGGTAGTCTCTGCTTTGAGACAGGCGAGCAGGGCGCATACAGCTATGTGCGGCTGCAGGA
>SLPC01000031.1 GCA_007132185.1 Anaerolineae bacterium
ACATCGACCAGGGTGGGGCCAGGAGGAGCAGCAGCCACCGCAAGGGACGGTACGAATCCGGATAGCACTAGCAAGGCCACGAGCATGGTTACCAGTAATCGCTTCATGTTGGTCACTCCTTATAGAGAACTTGACAAACTTGATTCAATTGGTGTGATAATAGCACAATTTGAAAGCATTGTCAATAGGTTTCTGGGGCAAATTGCGAAATTCGTGTCACCTACAGGCCTGTGATGATCCGCTATGTCCTGATACTTTGCTAGCTTGGATGACCTCGCGGTAAGAGCGAGCGAGCTTTGCAGATATCACACATCCTGTGTCAGATCAGCAGCGATTGCCTCCTGCCCGGCCTGGATAGTAGCACCAGGTCATATGGCGTGTGCCCACAAAAGACTGAGGGCCATCACCTCGTCGCCCAAGCACACTGGCCAGCAGCACATCCTACCATATCTTGCGATATGCGCTGGGCGGCAAGTGGGGGGCAAGGCTGGTTCAGCACCAACAGGCTCATTCCTGGTCAGAGCTCTCGGAGGAATAGATCCGCCGCATCTCGTCGCTTGTTGCCAGCAGATCGGTCAGGGTTCCGATCCCCTCGACGCGTCCCTCTTTGAGTAGCACGATGCGATCGGCCCGCTCCAGAATCTCTGGCCGATGGCTCACCACGAGGCATGTGTTGTCCTGACCACATGCCATTCGCTCCCAGAGCAGACGTTCGGTCTCAATATCCAGCGCGCTTGACAGATCATCCATGATCAAGAGCTCGTGCTCTCGCACAAACATGCGTGCTGCAGCCACCCGCTGGCTCTGTCCCCCCGATAGCCTGACCCCGCGGTTGCCGACCGACACCTCCAGCCCTCCTTCGAGCTGGGCGATATCCGTCTCCAGAACAGCGCGGTGCAGAGCGGCCTCCAGGCTTTCCTCCGTGACCCTCTCGCCTGCGACAATATTGTCACGCAGACTGCCGCTGAACAGGCGCGGAACCTGCGCCGTGTATGCGCTGATGGGTGGCCGGAAAAAGGCGCTCGGGTCCAGGATCGGCTTTCCGTTCCAGAGGATCTCGCCCGAACTCGGGATCAGCCCCAGCATCCCGCGCAACAGGGTGGACTTGCCGGAGCCTATGCGACCCGTAATGACCACGAGCTCGCCTCTCGCGATCTCAAGGCTGGCGTCATGGATGCCCCCATCCCCGTTGCGATGGTGCACTGTCAGGTTCCGGATTTCGAGCAGGCGCAGAGGCTCGTGTTCCTGATCTGGCCTGTATCGCAAGGCAGGGGGCTCTTGCCGCGTATAGACAGGCGCATGAGTAACGAGCTGTCCTGACGGTGCATCCTGGAGAAAAGCGTCAAGGCGTTCGATCGAGACGGTCACGCGTCTGTACTGGGTGATGACGCTGCCAAAGTGGCGCAGATTCTGAGACAGTAGTGAGAGATAGCTCACAAAGAGAGCAAAGTCTCCGATACTAAACTCTCCGGCGCGCATGGCGCTCGCAGAGAGAAAGAGTACGATGGCTACGCTGATGTCTACCATGTTGTCTGTCAGGATATAGTACAGATCGCCAGCCATCGCATCCTTGATCAGCGCCGTTCGGCGCTTTTCATTCAGGGCGCCAAAGCGTCGGACGGCAGGCTCCTCTGCCGAGGCGACCTGGATGGCCTGGACTGCACCAAAGACCTCGCCGATGAACTCGGTCACACGTCCCGTTGCGTTGCGACTGTCCACACGATATCGTCCAATGACTCGGCTGATCCGAGAGCCCAGCACCAGTGTCAAGATGAGAGGAAGGCTGACCAGAACGGTAATCAAGGCGTGAATGCGAAACATGATATAAAAGGCCGACAGAGTAAACACCACGATGCCAATGGTGTCGACCAGCATCTCGATCCAGTTGCTGATCTCGCTGACATCATCTCGAAAACGGGTGATGGCCTCACTGGGCGATTCCTCCATCGTGCGGGGGCCGGCAGCGGTAAGCGCCCACTCGAGCAGATTTCTGCGCAGGAGCGTCTCGTTCGTGTGCCACATATCGATAAAGACCCGCCAGGCATAGATGAACGAGCCGAACCGGGTAATCTCGATCCCGGCGATCAGAGCCACCAGCGTCCACAGATTGGGGCCAGCCGGCGGCAAGCCTTCCATGCGCTCGAACAGGGCGCGGATCACCAGCCCGGTGAGCAGCGGGAGCGCATCGTATAGGAGCCAGAGACCGCAATTGGCCGCAAAGGTCCAGGGTCGATAGCGGATCAGTCGCAGGGTGTAGGTAAAAGTCTTCATACGAGGCAATCCTCGATGTCGGCGCACAGCAATTGCGCAAAATGAGAGCTTGGGTCATCGATCAGACTGGTTCGCGGCCCATACTCCAATATCCGCCCATCCTCGAGTAGCATGATGTAATCCACGCGCTCAACGGTGGCCAGGCGATGCGCGATAATGATGCCCGTGCGTCCATCCAGCAACTGGCTAATCGCCTGGTCGAGCAGCCTCTCCGTGGCCGGGTCGAGGCGGGCTGAGGGCTCGTCGAGGATGACAATGCTCGGATCGGCAACAAAGACCCGCGCAAACGCCAGGAGCTGAGCCTGACCCGCCGAAAGATCGCCGCCCGATGGGGCCAGCTCGGTATCGAGGCCCTCTGGCAGATGCTCCAGCCAGGTTCCCAGACCCGCTTTCTGGATAGCCTCTGCAATGGTCTGGTCGGATATGCTGGTATCAAAGAAGGAGATGTTATCGCGCACAGAGGCGCGAAATAGCTGCACATCCTGCGTCACCATCCCAATCCTGCGCCGCACATAGGCCGGATCGAGTGTGGATAGATCGGTATTTTCGAGGCGGATCACTCCGGAAGTGGGATCATACAAGCGAAACAAGAGCCGCGTGAGCGTTGTCTTGCCGCTCCCCGAACGTCCGAGCATCCCCAGGGTTCGAGCCTTGGGAAGCCGAAAGGAGAGCTCCTTTAGCACCATGTCGTTGTCCTGATATCCAAAGGAAACACTGTCAAAGCTCACCGATAGAGCGCCACTGGGTAGCTCATTCTGGCCGAGGCCCTTTATCTTGGATTTTTCGGCCAGGAGGCTATCCACACGCTCTACGCTGGCCGACGCGGTCTGCAGGTCCTA
>SLPC01000033.1 GCA_007132185.1 Anaerolineae bacterium
ATCACGACGTGGTGGATAGTTACCGCATTCCCACGGCGGACAAGCCGGCCCGCTATCACCAGATGCTACGCACCGTGCCCCCGGGCCTCAGCGAGTGGGCCATACACCCCAGCACCGGCGACGCTGCATCGCAGGAGATCGATCGCGAGCCCGAGGGATGGAGGGTGCGCCGGGCGGATTACGATTTCCTGATGTCCCCAGCCGCGCGCCAGATCATCGAAGAGGAAGGGATCATCCTGCTCAGCTATCGGCCGATCCAGGCGCTGTGGCAGGCTGGCCTGGCGTGCGGCGGTGCCAGCCCGTAGGATGCCAATCCATTTGGGATATTTGGGATAAGATTTGGGATATCACCAATTGGCTGGGGATGCCGGACGGAAAAAGCCGAGGGCCTCCACCTGTAAAGGCGAGGGCCCCCGACCCATGAGGGGAAGTTGTTTCTATTGCGGGACAAAAAGCGGCACACCAAACTCCGCCACGCCAAAGGTCCCGATCATCTCCTTGGTTTCGCCCGAGATCAGCCAATCGATGAACTGGTTCGCCAGATCCGCTTGTATATGATCGCCCTTGTCGGGGTTGACGGCCATGACGCCATAGGAGTTGAACAGGACGGGGTCGCCCTCCACCACGATCACCAGATCGAACCCATCCCGTACCCGCGACAGGTAGGTGGCCCTGTCGCTCAGAGTATAGGCCAGCTCCTCCTCAGCCATGGTCAGGACATCGCCCATGCCCTGGCCAGCGGAAAGATACCAGCCGCCCGCGGGCTCGATGCCCGCACTGCGCCAGACGGTCATCTCCTTGCCGTGGGTCCCCGACTCGTCGCCACGAGAGATGAACGTGCTCTGCGAATCGGCGATCCGGCGAAACGCCTCCGCCACAATGGTCATGCCTTGCACGCCCGCCGGGTCTGCCTCTGGGCCAACGATGACAAAGTCATTGTACATGACATCCTCACGGCGCACCCCATGCCCCTCAGCCATGAAACTGTCTTCGCGAGCGCGATCGTGCACCAGGACCACATCGGCGTTGCCATCCATCCCCAGGGTCAGGGCCTGCCCGGTGCCTACACCCACGACATACACCTGTGCGCCGTGCTTGGCCTCGAAATCGGGCAAGATATAGTTCAACAGGCCCGAATCATCGGTGCTGGTGGTGGTGGCCAGCATCAGTGCTTCGCCGCCTGGCTCTTTCTCACCTGCCGGTGCAGCGGTCTCTGTCGCGCAGGCTACCAACAACACCATGGTAAATCCAACTACCAATAGAGTACGAATCGTGCGAAACATGCTTCTCCTGTCGCATCGATCGGCTAGTACACCATCTCTCCGCGGGCAAAGGCCAAGGTACGCGGATCCGCGGGATCCTCAAAGAACCGCTCGACGTCGGCCACCTCGACCAGTTCGCCGTCCAGCAGCAGGCCTACGCGGTCGGCCAGGCGCCGCGCCTGAAAGATGTTGTGGGTCACAAGGACCATCGTTGTAGCCCGCTCCCGATTCAGCTCACGGATGATCTCTTCGATCACGCCCACATTGTAGGGGTCTAGGTTGGCCGTGGGCTCGTCCAACAGTAGGACATCGGTATCTAGCGCCATGGCACGAGCAAGCGCCACCCGTTGCGCCTCGCCGCCCGACAGGGTGGCTCCCTTTTGGCGCGCCAGAGCGAGCAGCCCCACCCGGGAGAGGGCTTCGTCCACCCGCTCCTGCTGGTCCGGAGCTCGGCGCAGCCGCAGGCCATAGGCCACATTGCCCTGCACGCTGCGATTGAGCAGCAACGGACGCTGGAACACGGTGGTCACGCGCCGGCGCACATCGAGAGGCACCGATCCGTTAGAACCATAGTCGCAGCCCTCAAAGCAGATGATGCCGCTTGTCGGGGCCTCCAAAAAGTTGAGCAAGCGCAGACAGGTGCTCTTGCCCGAGCCGCTGGGCCCCACGAGGGCCAGAATCTCGCCGGCCGAAACCTCCAGATGATCGATTCGCAGCACCTCACGCAGGTCATATCGCTTTGTCACGCTCTTTAGACGGTAAACGGGTTGACTCATTGATCAAAGCTCTTTCCTTGCATGAGCATCATGGTCACATTGACGATGAACGATAGCCCCAGCAAGATGATCCCCAGCGCCGAGGCTAGTTCAAAGTTGCCCTTGCGGGTCTCTAATACGATGGCGGTGGTGAGTACGCGGGTTCTTCCAACGATATTGCCGCCCACCAGCATCACGGCGCCCACCTCCGAGATGATGCTGCCAAACCCGGCAATCACCGAAACCACGACGCCCACACGGGCCTCCATGAGCACCGCCCAGGCCGTCTGCATGGGCGTCGCCCCCAAAGCGCGGATCTGTTGTCGCAGATGCGGCTCCACCCCCATGACAGCGGCCATAGTGAACCCGGCCACCAGGGGGAACGATATGATGGTCTGGGCGACCATCATGGCCGCGGGGGTAAAGAGACGAGGAATCAAGTCGCCTTCGATCTGGCCCAGGGGGCCGCTTCGCGAGAGCAGCATGTATACCAGCAGGCCGATGACCACCGGGGGGAACCCCATACCTGTATACAAGGCCGAGATCACCAGCCGACGCGCGCGAAAACGCCTCATGCCCAGGAACGCGCCCAACGGGATGCCGATGAGCGAGCTGAAAAAGAGCGCTACGCCCGATACCTCAAAGGTGAGCCTGACGATCTCCCATAGGGCCGGATCATGTCGCAATATCAGCGTCAGGGCCTGTCGCAGGCCGCCCAATAGATCCGCGATGACTATACCTCCTCTGACATGGGGCGCAGACGAAAAAAGCCGGTTCTCCTACCATGCATGGCAAGAGAACCGGCGCAGAGCGTCGTTCCCCCGTTCTCCTTTCCAAGCATGGGGGGCATGATCGTTTCCAATCATACCGTTCGCTGCTGACGCCCTTGTCAGTAGCACGATCACCGGCCCTGTCAGCCCGCAAGGGGATGAGTTAGACCCTGTGATTCGGAGAGCAGGTCATTCAATTCGACAAGCGGGATTCTACTATACGGCAAGGGCCGCGTCAAATGCTCACGCGGCCCCGCCATAGCGAGGCCAGGCATACCCTGGCATACGATCCTGCTATTCGAGCGATGCCGTCGGCAGGCCATCCTGAATCCAGGCAGCAAAGCCACCATCGAGCAGACGCACCAACTCGGGCTCCAGTCCGGCATTGATCAGTGACAGCGCCACCCGGGCGCTGCTGGCTTCATCCGGTCAAGTTCAAAGAAAGACGAGCAGCCGGTCGCGCGGCAACTCATCCAAGGCCTCTCGCTCCTGGCCCTCTGGGAGCGAAACCGAGCCCTCGGCGTGGAGCGCTGCATAGGCCGCTTCCGAGCGCACATCATACAGCACCGCCTCGCCAGCCTGCATCAACTCGTATGTCTCTTGGGGCGAGATACGCGGCAGATCGGCTGCTGTGAGGGCAGGAGGCAGGATGGGCCGTGCCAGAACGAGGGCACCGACGAGCAAGAGCAGGACCAGTGCGCTCCCCGCTATGGTGAGCAAACGGCGATTGCGCCGCCGTTTGCGGGCTTGTTCAATCCGTTCAGAGCGTCGGCTCACAGGCAACTCCTTCCTTGGTTCTTGCTAGTACTCATAGCAACTGCCGCCGATAAACTCGCGCAAGAGCGAGTCGGGCGGAATGGGCGATTCATCCTTCACGGGCAATACGGCGTTTAACAGCGCATGGATGCGTTCGGCACGCATATAGGCATCTTGGCGTAGCGGGTGGTCGCGATAGGCGATAACCCAGCGAGCAAAGTCATCCAGCAGGCGCGTGCGCATGACGGGCAGCTCGTACGGAAGCCCGCTGTTCACCACATAGTCGCAGACATTGGCATAGGGCAAGATGTTGCGGCTCTCGCTGGCCCGCACATAGTGCCAATGCTCCAGGGTGCGCTGCGGGTTATAGGCCCGCTGGCGCGTGTCCCGCTCCATACGACGCATCAGGCGCAGGTCGGTCCAGCGCACATACCGCTCATCGGGCCCCCGCATCTGAAGCAGCGGTTCGATGTATATCTTGAATTGCTGCTCCTCAGGAACACCTTTCACCATGGACGGATAGAGTCCATGCAGGCTATCGATCAGGATGATATCACCGGGCCCTACCTGCAGCGGCTTTTGGTCCAACGTACGCTGGCCCATCCGAAAGTCATAGTGGGGCAGCAGCACGCGCTCTCCCGCAACGAGATGCTGTAGATGCTCGTTGATCAGCTCCAGGTCCAACGCCTGGGGCGTCTCATAGTCATAGTCACCAAACTCGTCCCGCGGATGGTCCTCCAGGTCGTAGAAATAATCATCCAAGGCCAGGGGAACCAGGCTCAGGCTCATCTGCTCGAGCAGATGCTTTAGCTTGATGGTGGTCGTCGTCTTGCCCGAAGAGGACGGCCCCGCCACGATCACGACACGTATCTCGTCGCGACGCTCATAGATCATCTCGGCACCGCACGAGATATCCTCATTATAGGCCCGATCCGACTCGTGAACAATGTCGGCAAATTCGCCTCGCTGAATGCGCTCGTTGAGTTGCTCGACGGTATGTAGGCCGTGGTCGAGGGCCCAGTTCAGCGCATCATAGATCTTGCGCCAGGGGATATTCTGCTGGCGCAACGCCTCTCGCTGGGCGCGTTCCTGACGGCGCCGGGCCCGCTCATCGCGGTAGAGGATATAGGCCTTGGCCGTGCTGGCATAGCCATTCTTGATCAGTACCCGCTCGACGATATCCTGAATCTGCTCCACCGTAGGGATCTCATCGGGCTCGAGCTCATCCTTTAGCTGCGCCACGACCTCGTCGGCCAGCCGCTCGGCGATGGCGCGATCGCGCCCGCCCACCGAGACCGCCGCCCGATAGATGGCGTTGCTGATGCGCTCTTTGGTAAAGGGCACAATGGCCCCTGTGCGCTTGATCACCTGCTGGATGCCCGGCATCTGTGGCCTCCAGGATTCTATACTGCTTGCCTGCCAAGTATAATGGTGGGACCAAAAACTGTCCAGGATTGCTGCTCGGCTAGCGTGGGCGTGCTATACTGTGCCTGTGCCGTCATCAGGGAGAGGAGCTCGCCATGGAACCGATTGTCGTACATCTCTTGCAGTACGGAGAGCCGGCCGTGCGCTTCAAGCTGCTCACGGGTGCGCTTGGCCGAGACCCTGAAGATATGCTGGTCTCTGCCCTGCGGATGACGGTCCGTCGTTCGCCACTTACACAGACCTTGCTGGCCGACCGGGATGACGCGGGACGTCTCCCATATCACCCCTACTTTAAATGGCTGGGCGCTCACTGGACGCTGGTCCAGCTCGCGGATCTGGGCTATCCGCCAGGCGACGACGACCTGATTCCACTGCGCGAACAGGTCCATGACTGGCTCCTCGGCCCCGGGCACACGCGCAACGTCCCCGTCATCCAGGGGCGCGCCCGGCGCTGCGCCTCCCAGGAAGGGAACGCCGTGCTGGCGATGCTCACCCTGGGCCTGGCAGATGATCGTACCGAGGAGCTGGTTCGGCGGCTGCAAGGCTGGCAGTGGCCCGACGGTGGCTGGAACTGTGACCGCAATCCCCAGGCCACCCACTCGTCGTATCACGAGACACTGATTCCCCTGCGGGCCCTGGCCCTGCACGCCCAGCACACGGGCGATGCCGCCTCACAGAGCTGCGTGGAGCAGGGCGTCGAGGTGCTGCTCAAGCGCCAGCTCTACCTGCGCCTTTCGACGGGCGAGGCCATCGACCCCGCCTTTGCGCAACTCCACTATCCCTACTACTGGCATTATAACATCCTGTACGCCCTGCGCGTCATGGCCGAGTGTGGCGCCATCGACGATCCGCGTTGCGCCAGGGCCCTGGATCTGCTGGAGAGCAAGCGACTGCCCGATGGAGGTTGGCCTGCCGAAACCAAGTACTATACGGTCTATCGGCAG
The DNA here is from genome assembly GCA_007132185.1 of Anaerolineae bacterium. Classification (GTDB taxonomy): domain Bacteria; phylum Chloroflexota; class Anaerolineae; order UBA1429; family UBA1429; genus UBA1429. The sequence continues at coordinate 5,913 of SLPC01000033.1, forward strand.
GGCAAGCTCCGCAGTGGCCACTCGCGGGTGGATTGGGGGGGCGTCAAGCGCCAGCAGATGAACCCGTGGGTGACCGCCCAATCCCTGGCGGTACTACAGGCGGCCGGCAGGCTCAATGAAGCCTAATCGTCGACGCTGTAGCGCTCTCTATACGCGTCGATCAGGCTCGAGATCTCAGGCTCGTCCGGCACATCAGGCCGCATAAAGAGGATCTGGTGGCTGGGCGTGTCCAGGGCGTGGATATAGCCGCTGACATCCATGCGCCCGAGCCATTCGCCATCGTATCCCACCTGGATGATCGCTGTAGACGTCGTGGACGTTTTCACGATCTCGGGGGCACGCATCAGCTGGCGCGAGCGCCCCCCAATGATGATGTCGATGCCCTCCACCGCCTGGGCGAGGGCCTTGTCCTCGTGGATGCCCAGGTGCGAGAGCACGATCACAATGTCCGCCTGCGGGCGTAGCTCGGCGACATGGTGCGCCACCCGCTCCACCGGGCCCAGCAGCTCGACGCCCGGCGACAGGCGCTCCAGGCCACGCAGCGCCTCGGCATAGGTCACGCCGATGATGGCCACGCGCAGCCCCTGGCCTTCCCACACGACATAGGGTTCGACCACGGGCTCGCCCGTCTCGCTCCAGACCAGGTTGGCGGAGAGGATAGGGAACTCGGCCTCGGCAGCGCGCTCCAGCAGGACATCGACACCTTTGGCAAGTTCCATCGTGCCCACTGCCAGCGCGTCATAGCCCATCAGATTCATGGCCTCGACCAACACGCGGCCCTCGCTCTGCATGGCCAGGGTCTGGCCCATGAGGCTGTTGCCGGCATCCAGCACCAGTACGGGGCCCTCGATTTCCTCACGCACCTGTTGAATCAGGGTGGCCCGCCGGGCCAGCCCGCCTTGGGGCACGCCTCAACCGCAGGGATCGACGGCCCCACGTACATCGTTGGTGTGCAGAATGGTCAGATGCACCGGGATGGCCCGCGTGGGCGCCTGCGCGACCTTGCCTTCCAGAATGGCCGCTCCGTCAGGCACCCTGTCGAGCGCGCTTTCGGCAACGGGGTCGAGCGCTCGATCCGGCCCAGCCACCGAAACGCAGGCCGCGACGGCCCACGCCACGAGCAGCAACGCCATCAGCCGGATGATGCGTTGCCAGAGAGGCCTCATGCGCGCTCTTGCAGCCAGGTCACGACCTCTTGCTTGCGGGGTACGCGCCCAGACACGATGACCTCGCCATCGATCACGAGCCCTGGCGTGCCCACGATGGGGTACTCCATGATGTCGGCCATCTTGGTCAGGTGCGAGATATTGGCGTCTACACCAACATCCTCAACGGCTTGCCGCGCCACGCGCTCCATGCGGTCACAGTTGGGGCAACCGGGCCCCAGTATGATGATCTCCATGCGCTTTTCTCCTTACAAACGGACCGTAGGCCAGCCCTCGAATATATTCGAACGTGTGAATATGCCGGCTCATTATAGCCCAATGAGGGAAGGCGTCAATATAGCAGGCTGAGGAGCCAATGGGGCGAGTGGCACCTATTCGAGCGGAATCGAGGCATGCTGGCCCAACAGAGCCGTCACCCGGTCGCGCTGCGCCCACAGGCTGCAGCCTCCCCGTGTCTCGGCGAGATGCAGGTCGCTCTCGCGCAGGGTTCGCAAAAAGGGCGAGCGCAGTGCGTCGGCCAGGATTGTGTCCCGTACGCTCACATCGGAAAAGGGCGCAAAGGGGCATGGCTCCAGGCGGCCGTCGGCGCTAATGTGGACGAACCCGCGTCCGGCAGCCAGGCAGCCGCCATAGAGCTCTTCATCACCGGGCAGCTCTACGAACAGGCCGGGTAGAGCGCCGCGCAGCTCCTCCAGCACTGCCGGCAGGCCCGCTCGTTGCGCCTCGGTCAGCACCAGATCCTCGGTGCCCGGCACCGTGGGCACGTACTCGACAAAAAAGAAGAGGCGACATCCGCTGGCGATGAGGTCCGCCAGATAGGCCGGCGAGCTGAGTGTGCCATAGTTCTCGCGGGTGACCGTCATCGAGGTGCCAAAAAATAGGCCGCGCTGCCGCAAGCGTTCCATAATCTGCAGGCTGTGCGCGTGCACGCCCAGCCCGCGCCGTGCGTCGGTGTCCGCCTGGTGGCCCTCCAGGCTGATGACGGGGATCACGTGGCGCTGCTGGGCCAGACGAGCGATGAGCGCATCGTCCAGCAAAATGCCGTTGGTGAACAGCGCAAAGAGCATCTCGCGACGGCTCTGGGCAAGATCAAGCAGTTCGGGGCGCAGCAGCGGCTCGCCTCCGGCCAACAGCACAATCGAGATGCCCAGCTCATGCGCCTCGTCCAGCAGCCTCCCCACCTCCTCCCGTGAGAGCTCGGCCGCCGCATCGCGATGGAGCGCCTGGGCATAGCAGCCCTTGCAGCGCAAGTTGCAGCGCTGGGTCACGCTCATGATGAGCAGAGGTGGCACCTCGATGCCCGCGGCAGCACTGGCCCGCCGTCGGCGCACCGCGCGTCGCTGCTGCCGGAGTATGCGCAGCAGCAGTGCTGCCATGGCAGGCTCCCCCGCGCAGATGCGCACGGCGTCACGCAACAGAGCATGGATCGCTTGATCGAATAGAGTCACATGGTCACGATCGCTCATGGGAGCCTCCCGGATAGCGCAGTAGCAGGGCACATTTCCGCGCCCTATACGACGCTCAGCGGTTCCGGTTGCGCCCCAGAACGGGAACCACCCTTAAGCCCGGTGGTTGCTGCCTCACCGGCGTCACGCAGGCTCAAGGCGGGCTGGTCGACACGCGACGCCTCGGCCTTAGCCGTCGACCCGGTGCAGCACCGCCACGCACTCGATGTGAAACGTCTGGGGAAAGAGGTCCACCGGCTGAACCTCGACCAACGCATAGCCATGTTCCCCCAGCCGGGCAATGTCGCGCGCCAGGGTAGCCGGATCGCACGAGACATAGGCCATGCGGCGGGCCCCCGTGGCCGCCAGGGCCGCCAGCGTCTCGGGCGTGCACCCGGCCCGTGGCGGGTCCAGCACGATGGCATCCACCTCTGGCTGTTCCGCCGCCAGCACCTCGGCCACATCACCCGACCAGAACGTACCCTGTCCCTGGGCATTGTGGACCGCATCCCGTACCGATGGCTTCCAGGACTCGATGCCCAACAGATGCACGCCCTCCACGGCCAGCAAGAGCCCGAGGGCGCCCACCCCGCAATAGGCATCCAGCAGCGCCTCGCCAGCCTCCAATTGTAGATACTCCCGGAGCACGCCAACCATGCGCTCGGCCTGGAGCGTGTTGACCTGGAAAAATGCCTCGGCCGATACGCGCAGGCGCCGCCCCAGGAGCCTTTCGTGATAATGATCGCGACCAGAGAGCAGATGCCGCCCCCCGTTCGGCGCGATGTACAGACAGCTATACGGGAGAGCCTCTTCCGGCGTCGGGGGCCCTGGCTCTCGGCCCCAGATGATGGCCAACCGCTCGCCCGTATGCACCCCTGTCCGCAAAGAGAGTAGGTCGGCACCTGCGCCACAGTCATCCAACGCCGACCAGATGGGCTGCAACTGCTCATGGGCGATGGGGCAGTCGGCTACTGGCACGATCGTGTGGCTCCTTAGGGCATAGTAGCCCACGCGCCCCCCGGGGGTGACGCGCAACTGCACATGGTTGCGGTAGCGCCACGGGTCGGACATGCCCAGCATAGGACGCACGACAGGGTCCTCTTGCTTGCCGATGCGGATCAGTTGGCCATGCACAATCCGCTCTTTGAAGGCGAGTTGGGCCGCGTAGGTGGCATGTTGCCACTGACAGCCGCCGCAACGCCCAAAATAGGGGCACGGAGGCGCTACCCGCTCTGACACAGGCTCCTCGACGGTTACCAGCGTCCCCCGGGCATAGCTCTTGCGCCGTTCGGTGATCTGAATCTGCACCGTCTCCCCCGGGAGCGCCAGGGGTACAAAGACTACCTGTCCTTCGTGACGGCCCACCGCATCTCCGCCTGTGGCCATATCCTCCAGGGTCACCTGCACCGTGCTTGACATTGCGTTCCTATCTCTGATTGGCTGCGTGATCTCGATGCTCAGAATGTAGCACTGCTCCGGGAGCGCTGCAATCCCCGTAGCTACGCACCACATGCGACAGATGAAGCCGGAGCCGTTTTGGTGCACAGCCACGGGTGACTTACAATAAAGGGGTATAGACCGACCGGTCGGTATGTCAGTTCTCAGGAGGCTTTATGCTAGTCTCTCATAAACAGATCAACCCTATGCGCGCATATAGATCATTCATGAGCTATGGCCCATTTCGCAACATTTTTCTATCAGGTCGGATCACAGGAGGGCGTCATGCTACGCAGTGATCTGACCGGTGCAGGCATTCTACTGGCCTATTACGTCTTTATTGTGGCGTTACTGCCGATCCTGCTCAAGGTATTGACCAGGACGCCCCGCGAGATCGTGCGCAAGTTCCACCATATTGCTTACAGCCTCTCGATCTATCCTCTGCTGACGCTCTTTAGTAGCTGGTATGTCGCCATTGCGGCGGCCTCGCTACTCATTGTCATCGGCTATCCCGCGCTCCTAATCCTGGAAAGAACGTCCTGGTATCAACGGAGCTTTATACAGCGCCAGGGGCAAAACGGGGAGCTACGAAGACAGCTCTTGTGGGTGCAGAGCTCTTTTGCCTTGCTGATCATGCTCTTTTGGGGGGTGCTCGGGGTCCGTTGGCAGTATATCGTTGCCGTTTCGGTGACCGCCTGGGGCTTTGGCGATGCCGCAGCAGCTCTGGTTGGCAAGCATTTTGGGCGTCGGATCGTGCTGCCCAGGCTCCTCAAGGAGCCCAAGACCTACGAAGGTACGGCAGCGATGGCTGTCGTCTCGGCCGTGGCCCTCTTTTTGACCTTGGTCCTCTATGCAAACAAGCCCTGGCATATGAGCCTCGTTATCGCGCTCCTGGTGGCGCCCATCTGCGCTCTGGTAGAGCTCTTTTCGCGCTGGGGCCTCGACACCCTCACCGTGCCGCTCTCGACGGCCCTCGCCATCTTGCCTCTGACGCTCCTATTCAGGGTTATTGGGTGGTAGCGTGTCTCCACTCACACAAGAGCAGATCGCCAGTCGCGAAAAGACCCTCCTCGCAGCCCTCCTCCTGAGCATGTGGGCTCCGCTGGCCACCGGGATCGCCGTCCTGTTGAGCCATTCGACCACCCAGCTAGCCGACTTTGTGCGCCGCACGGTAGAGCTCGTGGCTCTGGCGATCTCGTACGGGGTGTTTCGCTATTTGGAGCACCGGAGGACCCCCGACGATGCTGAGCGGGCCCGGTTGGAAAGTATCGCCGGCCATTGCGTTGCAGGGGCCATGGCGATTTCGGGCCTGGTGATGATCGTGATAGCGGTCTCCCGTGTGGGGACCTTTGTACCGGGAGGCAACGTCTATCCCGGCTTGGCCATCGCCGTCATGGGGTTGGGCGTCAACACCTGGTTCTGGCGGCGTTATGCCCGGCTCAACCGCGAGCAACACAATCTGATCATCGCCGCCCAGAGCCAGCTTAAGCGCGCCAAAAGCCTGGTGGATCTGTGTGTGATTGCGGCGCTGGCGGCGGTCGCCATCAACCCCACCCATCCGGTCACACGCTATATCGACATCATAGGCTCTCTCGCCGTGGCCCTCTACCTGCTGTGGAGCGGTCTGCAGGCCGCTCGCGATGCCCGATCATCGACGTTGACACGTCCCCAGCATAGCGACTCGCGTGTAGACCTGGTGTAGTACGCCTCTTTGCAGAGCTACCCTGCTGACAAGACATGCCAGCGGCCTCCACTCGAATCTTTTCCGTCACGCCCATGTGCCTTGACAGTCCATTCGTCGCTGTGTATAGTGCATAGCCAGTACACAGCCCGTGAGAAAGCAGGGCAACCAGTGGAAGAACTTGGAGCGCGACTGCGCACAGTTCGTGAGGAGCGGGGCATCTCGCTTCCCGAAGCTGAGCAAGCAACCCGCATTCGCC
>SLPC01000122.1 GCA_007132185.1 Anaerolineae bacterium
GCGCCAGCCCCCTCTCCCGAGGCGGCTTCGCTTCCCGGAGCGCATTGAGTATTCTAGCATCCTTTGCCAGCCTTGTCAAATCGGCCCGCAAGCTCTGCTAACGTTTCCTCTGCCCTCCATCTGAGGAGCTATAGTATGCCACAGCCGAACACGCCTGTCAAGTTCACCCCAAAGATGAACCTGAGGCGTCTCCCGTAAGCATATTATGTCATGTATTCCCCTGGTTGTCAACCCATCGCGACGCTTTGTTTAGCATTCCCTCTGTGGGAACTGCGCCGGCGGGTCTCAGGGCAACAGGAAGAAATAATACACCACAGTTCGGCCCCTGTCAAATGCTCAGATTTGCCGTCTACCGGCTATGGCCTCGGCCAACGTCATGCGGTCGGCATACTCCAGATCGCCACCGCGCGGCAGTCCCAGCGCCAGCCGGGTTACCCTGATGCCCAACGGCTGTACGAGGCGCGCCAGGTAGATCGCCGTGGCATCCCCCTCAAGGGTGGGGTTGGTAGCCACGATCACCTCAGTCACCGATCCTCTTTCCAGCCGCTTGACAAGCTGCTGGATCCGTAGCTCGTCGGGGCCGATCCGCTCCATGGGCGAGATGTGCCCATGGAGCACATGGTACACGCCCTTGTAGCTCCCCGTATTCTCGATCGCCACAACGTCCAACGGCTCCTCAACGACGCAGATGGTCTCCTGGCTGCGTTGCTGATCGCCACAGACAGCACAGGGATCAGCCTCGCTGATATTGCAGCAGACCGAGCACAGCACGGTCTCCTGATGAAGCGACAGCATGGCCTCGGCCAGAGCCTCTGCCTCTCCCTGTCCAGCACGCAAGAGGTAATAGGTCAAGCGAGACGCCGTCTTGGGACCGATGCCCGGAAGACGGCTCAGGCCGTCGATCAAACGCCCCACCGCCTTGGGCATCGCTGTCATTACATCAACCCCGGAATATCCAGCCCGCCTGCCAGCGGCCGCATGCGGTCTTCGGTCAGCTGCTGGACCTTTTGTTGAGCCTCGGCAAAGGCCGCCACAATCAGGTCCTGCAACATCTCGACGTCGTCCGGATCGACAACATCGGGGCTGATGATGATCGATCGCACCTCATGCCCACCGGTCATCTCGATAGAGACCGCGCCCCCGCCCACCGTGGCGGTGACCGTCTCCTCTTCCAGGCTGGCCTGTGCCTCTTCCATCTGCTTCTGCAGCTCTTCCAGCCGCTTCATCATGTCTCCCCCGCCCGCAGGGCCCCGGGAGCCTCCAAACCGTCGCTTTCCCTTGCTTGCCATCTCGATACCTCCTATCGAATCACTCGTCTGAATCGTCCAGTTCAACCCGTGTCACTTTTGCACCGCGCTGCTCGAGCGCCCTGACCGCCGGATGGTTGCGCAGCGCCTGCTCGCGCCCTTCCTGCCGCTCGGCACGCGAAAAAAGATGCTCATCGCGTGGGTCCGCGTCAGTCGTCGCTGACTGTCTCTCTTCGGGAGAACCCACCACACACTCGATGCGGCATGGCGCCCCCAGAACTTGCTGCATTATCCCTTCAACCTGGGCGCTCCGCTTGGCATCGGCCAGCGTGTCACATTTGAATGATGTGGCACAGGCGACCCGGATCACGTCATCTCGCACTCGAACGGGATAAGCATCCGTGAGAAGCCCCTGCAAGGAAGGGTGATGTGCAGCCGTTCTATTCACAACCTGCCCCCACTTGGCGCGCACCCACTCCAGCGTCATGGGCGGGCTCGCTGAGGTCTCTGTTTCGTCAGCGGTCTCCTCACCTGGCTCACTTTCAACTGGCGCCGGCACTCGGTTGGGTTGCTCTAACGCTGCCTCGGGCGATGGCTTTGCCGTCGGCGCATCAGCCCTATCGGCGCCAGGCGACGCCTGCCGGCCCTTTGGGGCCGTGGACTTGGCCAAAGGCGCAGGCTGTCCCGCGGTCGGCGCCGCGCTCTCGCCCGGCGTCGTCCTTCTCTGGCCGCTATCCAGCGACGCAGGCTGCATTGGCATAGGATCGCTCTTTGACTGCGCCAGCACCGTCTCGACCAGGGCCAGTTCCAGAGGCAGTTGCGGGTGGACGGCGTTGCGCAACTCTTGACCAGCGGTCTGAAAGGTGCGGATCGCCTTGAGCAGCAGCGGGCCGGAAAAGCCCTCTTCCCGCAGCAGCGAGCGAAGCGAGACAATCGTTTCGGGTCCCAAGGCAACAAGCTGTTCTTGACTGCCTACCCCGAGGAGTAATATCGCTCTCAGTTGCTCCAGAATCTCGCTCAGGAACTGGCGCGGATCAGCCCCTTGATCCATGGCGCTGTTGATAATCGTCAGCCCCTCGGCTGCATCGCCATGCAACATGGTACTGATCAGCCGGGTGATCGCTTCAGCAGGCACCACTCCCAGGGCCCTTTGCACAAACTCCAGGTCTATCACACTGTCTGCATAAGCCGCCACCTGGTCCAACAGGCTCTCGGCATCGCGAAAGCTGCCGGCGCCCCGCCGCGCGACATAGTCCAGCGCCTCGGGCGTGATCTCGATTCCCTCGGCAGCACAGATGCGCTGCAGCTTTACGGCGACTGTCTGCACTGTTGCCCGGCGGAAATCGTACCGCTGGCAGCGCGACAGGATCGTGTCCGGCAATCGGTAGGCCTCGGTGGTGCATAGCACAAAGATCACATGCTCCGGCGGCTCCTCCAGCGTCTTGAGGAGCGCGTTAAAGGCCTCCTTGGTCAGCATGTGCACTTCGTCAATGACATACACCTTGTAGCGTGTTTCCTGGGGCACAAAGCTGACCCGCTCGCGCAGCTCGCGAATCTCGTCAATGCCACGGTTCGACGCCGCATCGATCTCGATCAGATCCAGCGAGCGGCCAGTCGTGATCGTACGACAGATGTGGCATTCGTTACAGGGCGGGGCGTCGGTATCGCCCACGCAGTTGACCGCCTTGGCCAGAATGCGCGCCGTCGACGTCTTGCCCGTGCCACGCACGCCCGTGAAAAGATAGGCATGGCCAATCCGCCCCACGCGAATCTGATTGCGCAGCGTGGCGGTGATATGCTCCTGTCCCAGGATGTCATCGAATGTCTGCCCGCGCCAGCGGTTGTACAACGCCTGCGAAGTCATGGGCGAACTCGTCCTTTATCGTCACATAGACTTGAACAACATTATGGATAGTGTAACACCGGGGGCAGCGGATGACAAAGCGCCGCCTGCGGACGTGACGAGTATGCGGCGCATCTCGCCGTCTGGCCACTCGGCAGGAGACGGCCCGCAGCCCTTCAGCCCTGCCGCCGATGTGGGCAGGCGCCATCGCCAGACAATGCGAGCACGAACCGAACCATCTCTTGCAGCGTCAGTTTGCCTCGGTCGCCCGGCCACGAAAGGTTACTGCCGCCATGTCGACCTGGCTACGGGGCCGTCAAACGATGCGGCTAACGACCCAGCGCTTGCACAACCGAGTCAGTGATGCCTCTTGGCGTGAGCCCATGCTTTTCCAGCAGCTCGTCTGCCGTGGCCGATTCGCCAAAGCGATCCCGCGTGCCAAGGCGCAGCAGTCTCGCGTTGCCGCCGGTCTCGGCCATCACCTCGGCCACGGCGCCCCCCAGGCCGCCCAGGATCGAGTGCTCCTCGACTGTCACGATCAACGGCGTTGCCTGCATGGCCGCGCGCACGGCATCCTCATCCAGCGGCTTGATGGAAGACATGTTGACGACGCCTGCCGAGATATCCCGGTTCGCCAACAGCTCGGCAGCATCTCGAGCGGCGCTTACCGTGTGGCCGCAAGCGATCAGCGTCACGTCGCTGCCCTGTCCCAGCCAACTGGCGCGCCCCAGCGCAAAGCGATACGAACTGTCGAACAGATCGGGCACCGGATAGCGCCCCAGTCGAAGATAGACGGGGCCGTCTATCTCCTGAGCCGCCGCAAGAGTCATGGCCTCGGTCTCGACGCCGTCCGCCGGCACGAGCACCCGCATATTGGGCAACGCCCTCATCAAGGCAATGTCCTCCAGAGCCTGATGGCTAGCGCCGTCAGGGCCCTGGGTGAGCCCAGCACTCGACCCCGCCAGGATGACATGCAGATTCGGGTAGCAGATCTGGATGCGGATCTGGTCATAGCAGTGCGCGGTGATGAACATCGCAAACGAATTCGCATAGGGAATCATGCCGGAGGCGGCCAAGCCCGCCGCCGTGCTGACCATGTCCATCTCGGAGATGCCCATATCGATGAAACGCTCGCCGAAACGCTCGCGAAAGAGGTCGCTACGGGTGGACTTGTACAGATCGGCATCCAGCACCGCGATCTGTGGATTGCTCTCGCCTGCGCGCAAGAGCGCCTCGCCATAGACATGTCGTGTCTCGCGTCTGGTCCTCACCCTATGCCTCCTCCATCTCGAATCGCTGCGCCTCTAGCTCCTCCAGGGCCAGAGCAATCTGCTCGGACGAGAGGGCCGCATTGTGGTACTCGGCCCGATCCTCGATGAACGAGATTCCCTTGCCCTTGATCGTCTCCGCGATGATCGCCGACGGTGCATCCCTGCTTTCCGTGGCCCAGTCGAGGGCCTCCACGATCGCGCCCATGTCATGACCATCGATCTCGCGCACATGCCAGCCAAAAGCCTCGAACTTGGGCGCCAGGGCCGCCATCTCTTTGCCGCAGTAGGAGCGGTCCATCGCCTTGAGACCGTTGGCATCCACGATGGCCGTCACCCGATCCAGGCACTGGACCGACGATGTACGAACCGCCTCCCAAACCTGTCCCTCCTGGATCTCGCCATCACCCAGAAGGCAGTACACATCAAAATCCAGCCCCTGCATGCGACCAGCCAGCGCCATGCCGTTGGCGAAAGAAAGCCCCTGCCCGAGGGAGCCAGTGCAGCCCTCGATGCCCGGCAGCAGATGCGCAGCCGGATGGCCCTGCAGGCGGGTGCCCATCAACTTGAGAGTGGTGAGCTCTTCTTTGGGGAATACACCCAAAAAAGCCAGGGCCGCATACTGCGCCGGCACACAGTGGCCCTTGCTCATGATGAAACGATCACGCTCCGGCCAGTCGGGCCGTGCCGGGTCATAGCGCATCTTGCTCATATACAATGCCGTCACAAGATCTGTCGCCGAAAGCGACCCACCAAAGTGATGGGCCTTGTTGGGCCCCATCATCTTGACGATCTCGATGCGCATATCAAGAGCAAGGCGACGCAGCTCGTCTAGGTCACGGACGCTCATCCTATGCCTCCTCGTCTACAATCAGGTATAGCTCGCGGCCACTCTATCGCCAATGGCGCCTGCCGTCAAGAGGCAGGCTATTCCTCCTCGGGCGCCATGAACAGGTCGGCATAGTCGTGGGGCAGTACATCCTCGGGCTGCGCCCCCAGAATGCCCAGCAGATCGCCGATCAGGCGTGCCTTTTGCTCCGCGTCACGTTGCGACCAGGTGCGACTCTTGATCTCGACGAACGGCCCTGCAGACCTGGGGCTCTGAATCTGATCCAGGTTCACGGCAAAATCGAGCCCCTTGAAGCGAATATGATAACGTTCCCGGTGCTTGCCGATCTCGACGACCTTTTCGGGACCAAAGTACTCGCGGTAAAAGCGCAGGCTCCTGTCCGCCTCGGCCGTATAACGTGAACGGCTGAGTACCACGCTGTGTTCGTACTCGGCCTCCTTGGCGGGCCCCGTCAGCGTGAGGTTATAAATCGGGTGCACCGTGCCATCCAGTTGGATCACCTGATCCTCGCGGTAACGGAGCCGCTGCGGAGCATTGCGATCAAAGAAAAAGTAGGTGTCGTACTGATCGCGGGAGGTATGGGCAATCTGATGCACATCGGGGTGCTCGAGCCCTTTGTAAAACGCGGCCGAGTCTCGCAAAGCTCCCTTGACCTGCACCTCAAAGGTCTCTCGCTGCTCCAGTGGCGCGATATCTACCAGCTTGTCCAGGATGCGGCCCTCGCGCTGCACAAAGAAGCGGGTGATCTGGCGTCCCAGCTCGGACGCCCGTTCCAGGACCTGGGGCACATCGATGCGCATCAAGTGGCCGTCGCGCACCAATTGCCTGCCGTTCACCCAGACGTCACGTACATCGCTGGCCTGGGTAGCATACACCAGGTGAGAGTAGATGTTGGCGTTTGTCGTCTCCAGGAAGGGCGACTGATGCAGGGCATCAAGCCCGACGACGATCAGATCGGCGCGCTTGCCCGGCTCCAGAGAGCCGATCAAGTGATCCAAGCCGATGGCCTGCGCCCCATAGATGGTAGCCATGGCCAGGGCCTCTTCTGCGGGCACCGCGACAGGGTTCCTGGTCACCGCCTTGGGTAGCAGGGCTGCCAGCCGCATCTCCTCCACCATGTCCAGATCGTTGTTGCTCGCGCAGCCGTCCGTCCCGATACCCACCTGGACGCCACGCTGCAGCATTTCCGCCAAGGGTGCAATGCCGCTGGCCAGCTTGAGATTGCTGGTGGGATTATGGGCCACACCCACGCCATAGCGGGCCATCAGTTGAATCTCTTCGCTGTTCACGTGCACACAATGGGCAGCGATCAGCGGATGCTCCAGGATGCCGTGCTCCTCGAGCCAACGCACGGGGCGCAGGGCCGATGTCGCCAGCAGCTCTTCCACCTCGTCCCTCGTCTCGGCCACGTGCATCAGATGAGGCACATTGAATTGGCGGGCCAGGGCCGTCGTCGCTTCAAGGATCTCGGGCGTCGTCATATAGATCGAGTGCGGGGCCGGCGCCGCCACGATCAGATCATGATCCACCCAGTGTGACATGAACTCTTCACAGTAACGCAGCCCATCCTCATAGCTCTGGGCATTGGGGGTGGGAAACTTGACCACCGTCTCACCGCAGATGCCGCGCATCCCAGCCTCCACAGCGGCCCAGGCCACCTCCTCCTCGTGGTAGTACATGTCCACAAAGCAGGTGGTGCCGCCGCGCAGCATCTCGGCGCAGGACAGAGTAGTTCCCAAAAAGGCAAACTCGGGGGTGGCAAACTCGCGCTCGACCGGCAGGATATAGCCATGCAGCCAGACATCCAGACGCAGATCGTCGGCCAGACCCCGCAACAGGCTCATCGGCATGTGGGTATGCGCATTGATAAGGCCGGGCAGCACCAGATGGTCGTCGAAACGGACGGTTTCCTCAGCCTTATAGCGGCTCACGAGGTCTCCCTCGTCGCCCACCGCGACAATGTCTCGCCCGCGTATCGCCACAGCGCCCGGCTGGTATCTGTGGCGCTCGGCATCCATCGTCAGGACAGTGCCACCTACAAGCAGCGTATCGACCTTTTCGGGATGGCTATTCTCGCTCACATGCAACCTCGTTTCGCTATCGTATGATTGCGGCCCACCCGCCACCCGTAGGAATATTGCCACCTTGCGTGCGCGGAAAAGCTCGACCGTAGAGACGGTGACAACAGGCGGAGCTTTGCTTTTGTTTTGAGGCACATTATAGCGCCTCGCTCATGATCTCGCCAGATAGACCGTAACCGACGTACGCAGTTTGCGATCTCGCCAGTCGGTGTTATGATGTGTGGAAGCTATCCTACCAAGCCTGCGCTTGGCCTTGTGAGGTAAAAAATGAAACGACTGGCCCTACGATACCTATTGTTCTGTATTGTCATGCTGGCGCTGGTAGCCTGCGCCCGGTCAGCACCGGCCGAATCTCCCGAGATCGTTGATGCGCCGCCGACGGCGGAGGAGACCAACGCACTCCCAACCCCCGACGCCGAGGATCCGCCTGCCGCACCGGCGGAAGAGCTCGCCCCCGGCGCATTCCCTTCCGAGGCCGAGCAGGCGCAGCGACGCAAGCCCGCCATCGATGCGGCGCTGGATAGAATCGATCTGCCTGCGGAGGGCAATCTTGTCGCTACAGTCAACGGCGAGGATATAACGGTACAAGAGTATCTAGACCTTATGCGGCTACAGCTAAACACTCTGGCCGCACAATACGATATTGATTGGGATGATGAAGAGGTTCTGCCCTTTCTGCATGATATCCAGATCCAAATCATCGATCAGTTGATCGATATGGAGCTCTTGCGACAAGAGGCCGAGGCCAATGGTCCATATCTGGATGAGGTAGAGGTGACCGGCGTCGTTCGCGAGATGCGCCAAAGCGTTGTCGAGGGCTTTGGCTATGCATCGTTTGAGGAATACAGGGAGACGATGGAGCTCACCGAGGAGGCCTTTGAGCGTATCGTCCGCCAGTCGCTCCTCGTCGAGAACATGATCGAACGGCACGAGATCGAGCTCGAAAGAGAGCAGGTCCACGCTCGCCACATCCTCGTCAATGACGAGGACCTGGCTGATGAACTCTTGGAGCGCCTGCAGGATGGCGAGGACTTTGCAGCTCTGGCCGCCACCTATTCTGAAGACTTTTACAGCGGCCAACAGGGCGGCGACCTGGGCTGGTTTCCTCGGGATGCCATGATGCCCGAGTTTGAAGAGGCAGCCTTTGCCCTGGAGCCGGGCGAGATCAGCGATCTCGTGGTCACCAGCTATGGGACACACATCATCGAGGTGCTCGACAAGGGCCTCCAGCCCCTCGACCCCTACCTGGCGGTCCAGTTCCGGCAGATGGCCTTTTTCGAGTGGCTGGAGGGCATACGACAGGATGCCGACATCGAGCAGTTCATCTTGCAGCCCGTAGGCTGACCATAGTCGCTCCTCCCGGTCAACCGCAGGGAATCAATAGACCTGCTATCTTCTAGCGACAGCAACAAGCGGGGCGATCCATCGAGATCGCCCCGCTTGTCACGTATCGCACGCCCCTAGCCCGTGCCCAGTCGCTTGAAACCTTCGGCATACTCGAATCCAAGCGCCTCACCTGACTCTGCGGCGGCGCGGCGCAGACGCTCGGCAAACGCCTCGGCGCGATCCCGCATCTGGCTGGCGTGGCAACGGAGAGCCTCCATCCGCCGCTCCATATAGTCAGAGACGTCCTCCCAGTAGTCAGGGGCGCCCGACCAAAAGAGATACACCTCTTTGACGCGCCAGGGCTCTACGCCATTGAGCTGCTCGGGGAACATATTCCACGAGTGCGAGCCACGCACGGCGTCCAGCGCGCCGAACCCTGCGGCACGATGGTCAGGATGTAACTGATAGGCTCTCCATGGGTCTATGGCCAGCACGACATCCGGACGGTAGTATCGGATCAGCCCACAGAGCCGGCGACGCAACTCGAGATTGTTCTCCAGCATGCCGTCCGGATAGCGAAGGAACCGTACGCTCCGCACCCCCAGCACCTCGGCGGCCGTACGCTGCTCCGTTTCGCGCACATGGGCAATCTGGCCCGGAGGCACGCTGGGGTCGCGGTTTCCCTGATCGCCGCTCGTGAGAATCAGGAAATGGATCTCGTCACCCTGATCGGCCCACTTGGCGACCGTGGCCCCACAACCGAACTCGGGATCATCGGGGTGCGCTCCGATCACCAGAACGCGTCTGGGCTCTGCGGCATCGTGCTCTGTCATAATCTGTCTCCTCTAGATGATAGTATGGTTCAGCGCCTCGGCGGCAACATATCGCGAAGGATGCACGCCATCGTCCGCAGATCGGGGCGGCGGTTGTCTATGGGGTAGATATGGAACAGACCCACCCCCAGCACGCGCAGCAGCCCGCCCAACACCAGGGTAAGCCGGATCCCGATGGCCCCCGCCACAGCTACGCCCACCATGGGCAGAACGAACGCCCCCAGGTTCATCACCATGCTGTAAAAGGCAATGCCGGTGTGCCGACGGCTCGGGGGCACCCTCGCCACAAAGAGCAGGCTGTGATTCAGTTCGACGCCGGGCACAAAAAGGTGAATCAGGAGGCCAATCAGCAGGATGAGGGTGAGATTGGGCAACAGCGCAACCAAAAAGGGAAAGGCGGCGGTCACCGGCAAGGCCACCAACAGGCTGGGAAAGTCGCCCATTCCCACCGAGATGCGGCGCCAAGCCCAGTAGCCCGCGACGATAGCCACATGGATCACGGTGTTGTACAGACCCACCCAACTATCCAGCGCCCCCAGCTCCTGCACAAAAAAGACAATATAGAGTGGAGCAAGCATCCATGTGCCCAGCCTGTATACAAGGGTGTTGATCAACAATCGCCCAAACTGAGGACTCTCGTGCAGTCCTTCGCGCACCGCCTGCACCAGCGATACGCGTTCGTGAAGCAACGGTACCTCGGCCGGCGTCGTGTCGGGGATGTCGATGCGGGATACCAGATAGACGCTCAACAGGCCGCCAACGAGGCCCACCAGATAGAGCCACTGAAAGTTGCGCGGAAACGCTCCGCGGTCCAGCATTAGGCCGGCCACAAAGGTCAGCAGAGCGATGGTGCCGCTGCCAAGCATGCTGCGCAAGGCAAAGACATGGGCCCGCAGATCCTCGGGCACCACATCGGCCAGCAGCGGGTTCCAGCCGGTGGCAAAGAGTACTGCAGGCGCTGCCATGGCAACCAGGATCAGGGTAGTCACCTCGGGGAGGCCTCGCGGCAGCACCAGTGGCAACAGCGCAATCAGCAGATAGCCGATGCGCGAGCCAAACAGGCTCCACACCACATATGGGCCATAGCGCTGCTGCCGCTCCAGGATGCGGGCCGCTAACATAGAGAGCGAGACAGTGAGCAGGGCAGGCAGAGCCGAAAGCAACCCTATGAGAGTGGCCGACCCACCCAAGCGCAGGATGTAGGTTGTATTGAACGCACCTGCAGCCGCAAGGACCGAGGCAAAGATAACCTCTCCATACAGCAGGTAGATATTGCGTTCCCGTGTCGTCCGTGGCCAAGGCGCAATGCTCTTGAGCCGCTGCCATTGCTCTTTCAGTAAGCTCTCCTCAGGGTGTCATCTGAATGGTGCATCACCAATCAAGTATAGCACGCCTGCCCGAGTGATGAAACTGCCAAGCCCCGCTCAAAAGCGCAAGCGCTCATTCCATGCCTGCTTGTCACCATCCCCGACCATGTTATAATCACGACAACTGAAAGAGGGGAGACGGGTCTTGACGCTGACGAGCGCGACACTGGAACCGGGGCGCTGGCGACGTGTGGTGGTCAAGGTGGGTACCAGCACACTCACTGCCAACTCCAACCGACTCAACCCGCCCCGCATGGTGGACCTGGCTCGCCAGATCGAGGCGCTGCGGCGTGCGGGCGCCGCTGTGGTGCTCGTTACTTCGGGCGCTCAGCAGGCCGGACGCGAGCACCTGGACTATCCGCGGGGGCACAAGAGCATCCCCTTTCGCCAGATGCTGGCGGCCGTCGGGCAGAGCCGCCTCATGGGTTTGTGGGAGCGCTATTTTGAGCTCTATGACCTGATAGTGGCGCAGGTACTGCTGACCCGTCAGGACATCGAAGACCGGCAGCGCTATCTGAATGTGCGCGATACCTTTGCCGCCTTGCTGCAGGCCGGTATCATCCCTATCGTGAACGAGAACGACGCTGTGGCCACCGATGAGATCAAGGTGGGCGAGAATGATAGCCTGGCCGCTATGGTAGCCAACCTGATCGAGGCTGATCTTCTCGTCCTGCTTACCGACACGGACGGGCTCTATACAGCGGACCCTGGTATCCATGCCGATGCCCAGTTGATCGAGAAGGTGCCAAGCATCGATGGTTCTGTCTACCAGCTGGCCCAGGGAGCGCGCTCGGGCCTGGGCATCGGGGGCATGCACACCAAGATCATGGCCGCCGATATTGCCGTGCACAGCGGTACCTCCGTCGTGATCGCGAACGGGAGCCGCGACAACATCCTGTTCGGTGTATGGGACCAGAGCGCGCCAGCCACCTGGTTTCCGCCCCTGATAACGACGGCAGAGGGGCGCAAGCGCTGGCTGCTGGCCCAATCGGTGGTCTCGGGCGGTGTCATTATCGATCAGGGTGCCTGTAAGGCCATCATTCATCACGGGCGCAGCCTGCTGCCTGTGGGAATTAGTGAGGTGGAGGGCAGCTTTGAGCGAGGCGAGATCATTGCTGTACGCAACGATCAGGGGCGCGAGATTGCACGCGGCCTGGCCAACTATAGCGCCCCCGACCTGCAACAGATCCTGGGACAACGGTCCACCAACGTCGCCGACATCCTGGGATATGACTATGGCCCCGAGTTTATCCACCGCAACAACATGGCCCTGATCTAGTAGCGATCGAGGAGGTAGCTGGATATGACGGTTGACATTCGCTCCATGGCCCTCAACGCCCGCTCTGCAGGACGCGATTTGGGATTGGCCCCCAGCGAGACACGTAACGCCGCATTACTCGAGATCGCCGATCGCCTGGGGAAGATCGACGATTCACTGATGGAGGCGAACCGGGGTGATATCGCCGAGGCCCATGAAGCAGGGCTTTCTCCCGCGCTCCTGGACCGTTCCACCCTCAATCCCGCGCGCATCCAGGCCATGATCGATGGTTGCCGCGCTGTAGCCGCCCTGCCCGATCCGCTGGGACAGGTATTCGATGGCAAGACGCTGGGAAATGGTCTAAAGGTCGCCAAGAAGCGGGTCCCGCTGGGCGTCATGGGCGTCATCTTTGAATCACGCCCCAACGTGACGGTCGAGATCAGCGCCCTCGGCATCAAGACGGGCAACAGCGTCATTCTGCGGGGAGGACGCGAAGTCTTGCGTACCAACCAGGTGCTGGTGCAACTCATCCGAGAGGCCTGCACGGCGGCTGGCCTGCCCGACGACGCCGTGCAACTGATTGGCTCAACCGATCGGGCGCTGGTGCCAGAGATGCTGGGCATGGATGACCTGATCGACCTGGTCATTCCTCGCGGGGGCACCGGTCTGCAGAATCTGGTCAAGCAGCATGCCAGGATGCCCGTGGTTTATGGCGGCATCGGCGTGTGCCACCTGTATGTGGATGCAACAGCAGACTTGGAACGCAGCCTGCCCTTGATCAACAATGCCAAGACCCAGGCCCCCTCGGTGTGCAACGCCCTCGACACGGTACTCGTACATCATAGCCGTGTGGGCGACTTTGTACCGGGCATGGTGGCGGATCTGAACGCCGCCGGGGTGCGCGTCTTGTGCGACGAGGCGTCGCTGGCCGCGCTGGGGGACGACGCTGTTGAGAATGAGCTGGTCGCCGCAGCGACCGAGGATGACTATGGCCAAGAGTTCCTGGGCCTGACCCTCTCGGTCAAGGCGGTCGATTCACTGGATGAGGCGGTGAGCCACATCGCAATGTACGGCACCGCCCACTCGGACGGCATCCTCACCAACGACTATGCCAACGCCATGCGGTTTCTCGACGAGGTTGATTCCTCGGCGGTGTATGTCAACGCCAGCACCCGCTTTACCGATGGCGGGCAGTTTGGCCTGGGCGCCGAGGTCGCCATCTCGACCCAACGCATGCACGCTCGTGGGCCACTGGGCCTGCAGGAACTGACCACCTACAAATGGATCATTCAGGGAGACTATACGGTGCGCGCCTGACGACAAGCACGGTGCCAATCGGCCCGGGCGCGCCATACAGCAAAGGAGCTATCCACTATGTCAGCAGCATCCGCAATCCGTCGTCTTGCCGAGTTACATGCAGACACCGAGATCTGGTGGGACTCGTCACCGCTCATCTTTGAAGCCTGGCGTCACGACTGCCAGCGTGTCTGGGCCGACCGTCCTGACCTGCTGGAGGCACTGGAGGATTTGGGTGCCTTCGAGTCGTTGGACGGCGTCTTTCGTGGCTGTACCACCAATCCTCCTCTGTCTCTGCAGGCCATCGAGGACGATCCGGTCACGTGGGATGCCTGGATCCTCGAGCAGGCCCCAGATGCCCCTTCGGCCAAAGAGCTTCTCTGGCGCACCTACGAAGAGGTGCTGCGACGGGGCACCAAAATGCTAGCGCCTCTATGGGAAGAATCTGACGGGCGCTATGGCCACATCTGCGGCCAGGTGGACCCTCGCGATCTGATGGATACTGATCTCATGGTGGCCCAGGGCCAGCGCCTGCACGCCGTGAGTCCGAACGTCATGATCAAGATGCCCGGGACCCGCGAGGGAATCGAGGGCATTCGCATCCTTTCCAGCATGGGCATCTCGACCAACGCCACCCTCTGTTTCAGCGTTGCGCAGATTCTGGCGGTGGCCGAGGCCGCTCGTGATGGCTTTGCCGAGGCGCGCGCCAATGGAGTAGATATGAAGGGCGCTCGCTCGGTGGCTACCATGATGCTGGGCCGCATGGAGGATGCCCCCGACTTTGGAGAGCAGGCCCTCGAGCAAGGCTTTGAACTCGACGAGGTCTATCGCCGTTGGGCTGGCGTGGCCGTAGCCCGTAACGCCTACCGCATCCTACAGGAGCGCGGCCTGGAGACGATGCTGTTGATGGCCTCGATGCGCATGGGCCCCACGGTGGATGGTGAGACCGAGATCTGGCATCTGGCCCAGGTGGCCGGTGGTCGCACCGTCATGACCATCTTTCCCAACATCCTGGCTAGTTTCATCCAGACCTACTCCGACCGCAACCTGGAGCCGACGATTGAAAAGCCGGTGCCTCACGATGTGTTAGAGCGCCTGCTGCAGGTTCCCTACTTCCATGAAGCGTACGAGCCCGAGGGCGTCTCGCCCCAAGATTTTGGCGACCTGCCGGGGGTGCGTGTTACTGGCGAGAGCTTTGCCGAGTCCATGCAGGCCCTGGACGACCACGTGGGAGCGATCTGGGCCAAGGCCCACGAGGCAGAGATAGGGCGCAAAAGCGCCATCAGCTGACCATTGAGAAACAGGTTATCATCCAAAGAAGAATGAGGGAGCAAAGATGCTTACCATTACCGAGCCAGAACGCCAGCTACCGGTCATTGCCGAGGTCGATGTTGTCGTATGCGGGGGCGGCCCTGGGGGTTTCAGCGCCGCCATCGCCTCAGCCCGCCGAGGCGCCAAGACGCTGCTCATCGAGCGCTATGGTTTCTTGGGTGGGCTCGCCACTGCGGGCCTGGTCGTCCCCATACTCGCACACACGGCCCACGAGAGCGAGACCCCCATCGTCGAGGGCATCCTGCGTGAGCTCACCGAGCGCATGCACGCCATTGGCGGGGCGCCCGCCTGGGAACAGACCCTGCCGCAATGGGGCATTCGTTTTGACGCCGAGGCCCTCAAGATCGTCCTCGACGAGATGGTCCAGGAGGCGGGCGTCCAGGTCATGCTGCATACCACGATCACAGACGTGATCCGCAACAACCATCATATCCAGGCCGTCATCATAGAAACCAAATCGGGGCGGCAGGCCGTAACGGGCAAGGTGTTCATCGATGCCACCGGAGACGCCGACGTGGCCTACCGGTCGGGGGCGCCCATCACCCACGGGCGCGATTTCGATGGCCGGGGCGAGGCCATGGGTTCTTTCTTCCACCTGGCCGGATTCGAACCGCTGGATGAGGAGCGCGCCCAGGAACTACGCCAGCAGATCGAGCACGAGATGGAGGATGGCCGCTTTCATTTCTACAATGCGGGCTTTTTGTCGACCAACAGCCATCACACTGATCACACTGCAGCTAACATGACACGCTTTGGGGGCGATGCCGATCTGGCTGCGGATCTTACACAGGCCGAGTTCTCGGTACGCCGCGACGTATGGGATCTAGTGCGTTACTTGCGTGCCAGCGTCAAGGGCTTTGAGGATTGCTATGTGCAGCAGACATCACCCCAGGTAGGGCCACGTGAGTCCCGCCAGATCGTGGGCCCCTACGCCCTCACTGGCGACGATGTGCACGACGGCGCCAAGCACGAGGATGCCATCGCCCGGGGCTCCTGGTGGATCGACATCCACTGTCCCCTGGGCCATGCCTATCCCGTGCACCTGTGCACCGTCGAGTGCCCCAAGGGCGCCGACTGCGATTATTGGAGCAGCCATCATGAGAGCATGCGTTCGCGCAACGAGCTCTATCCCCCCAGTGGGGATTGGTATGACATTCCTTATCGCAGTCTTCTCTCTGTATCCGTGCCCAACCTGCTGGCAGCCGGACGCTGCATCTCGGCAACCCACGAGGGTATGGCTGGATCAAGGGTGATGGGCACTTGCATCGCCATCGGGCAGGCAGCGGGGACGGCGGCCGCCCTGGCTGTGCAAAAGGGCTGCCATCCCACAGAGATCGACGTTCAGGTGCTGCGTCAAATGCTCCGGGAGGATGGGCAACTGGTCTAAGCTGAGGGCGAGACGCACGTAACTCGTTGCGTTTGGACGGCGGAGCACTTGACAGACGTTGCCCGCCTGTGCACAATGCTCATGATCAAGGGCCGTCTCGAGTATGGATGGGACGGCAACATCAATCGTCATCCAAGCATCAGAGAAGGGAGCATACCATGGGTGATGCATTAGGCAGCTCGGTTTCTGGAGAGGCGCAGGAGCGATTCCCCCGCAAGTTGCGCATGGGGATGGTGGGCGGTGGCCGCGATGCCTTTATCGGCGCTGTGCACCGTCGCGCCGCCATGCTCGAAGGTGGCGTCGAGCTGGTCGCAGGGGCCTTTAGCTCTACCCCCGAAAAGAGCCTCGCCTCGGGCCTCGATCTGTACGTGCCCGAGGACCGCATCTATGGCTCCTGGCAAGAGATGGTCGAGGCCGAGAGTCAGATGCCCGAGGATCAGCGCTTGGATTTCATCTCGGTTGTGACGCCCAACCACCTGCACCACCCCGTGTCCATGGCCTTTATCGAAAAGGGCTTTAATGTCGCTTGTGACAAGCCGCTGTGCCATACCGTGGAACAGGCGATGGAGATCGTGAACGCGGCGCGGGATAACGACGTCATCTTTGCCGTGACCTACAACTATACCGGGTATCCGATGGTCAAGCAGGCCAAGGCCATGGTCGATGCTGGCGAGTTGGGCGAGATCCGCAAGATAATCGTCGAGTATCCCCAGGGATGGCTGGCGGCACCCATTGACCAGGAAGGCCAAAAGCAGGCCGAATGGCGCACCGACCCGGCCCGTTCGGGCATCGCCGGAGCCATGGGCGACATCGGCTCCCACGCCGAGAATCTGCTTTCGTACATCACGGGTCTTGAGATTGAGGCTCTCTGCGCCCATATCACGACTTTTGTGCCGAATCGCCGCCTGGACGACGATGGCGATGTGCTGTTGCGCTTTGCCAATGGCGCCAAAGGCATTCTAACGGTCTCCCAGGTCTCGGTAGGCGAGGAGAACAACCTGCGCATCCGGGTATGGGGCACCAAGAAGGCGCTGTCCTGGGCACAGGAGAACCCCAACTACCTGCACATCTATAGCAACGAGGATCCCGAGCAGGTGTACAAGCGTGGCAATGGCTACAATGTGGCGGCGTCTGCGGCGGCCACCCGTCTGCCCACCGGCCACCCGGAGGGCTATTTCGAGGCCTTTGGCAACATCTACAAGAACTTTACCGATGCCATCCGGGCCAAGGTAGTTGGCGTAGAGGCAGACGAGATTGTACGCGACTTTCCAGGGCCCGTGGAAGGCGCCCGCAGCGTCTACTTTATCCACAAAGTGATCGAGAGCGGCCAGTCAGACACCAAGTGGATACCGTTCGACTTTTACGTCTAGCGCGACCGGCTGGATCATCGACGTTCGCTAACGAGCATAGGAGAACACAACATGCCAAGACCAGTCACACTCTTTACCGGGCAATGGGCCGATCTTACGCTAGAGGTTCTGGCCGAAAAGGCCTCGTCCTGGGGCTATGATGGCCTGGAGCTGGCCTGCTGGGGCGATCACTTTGAGGTGGATCGCGCCCTTTCAGAGGACGGCTACATCCAGACACGCACCGACATCCTGAGCAAGTACGGTCTCAACTGCTGGTCGATCAGCACCCATCTGGTAGGCCAGTGCGTATGCGATGACCCCATCGATGAGCGCCATCAGGCCATTCTGCCGCCCTATGTGTGGGGCGATGGCGACCCAGAGGGCGTCCGGCAACGGGCCGCCGAAGAGGTGGCCAACACGGCCCGGGCCGCCCAGGCTCTGGGCGTGAGCGTCGTCAATGGGTTCACCGGATCGAGCATCTGGAAGTACCTGTACTTTTTCCCGCCGACCGGCCTCGAGATGATCAATGCGGGTTATAGCGATTTTGCCGCCCGCTGGAACCCGATTCTCAACGTCTTTGACGAGGTGGGCGTCAAGTTCGCCCTCGAGGTGCACCCCACCGAGATCGCCTATGACATCGTGACGGCCAAGCGGGCGCTAGAGGTGCTCGATCGGCGCGAGGCTTTTGGGTTCAACTATGACCCCAGCCACCTGGTGTGGCAGGGCATCGAACCGGCGCGTTTCATCCAGGAGTTCCCCGACCGCATCTATCATGTGCACATGAAGGATGCCGCCGTCACTCTGGACGGGTATTCAGGAATCCTCGGCTCGCACTTGGGCTTTGGAGCGCCCCATCGTGGCTGGGATTTCCGCTCCCTCGGCCATGGTGATGTCAACTTTGAGAGCGTCATACGCGAGCTGAACCGCATCAACTATCAGGGCCCCCTCTCGGTAGAGTGGGAGGACTCGGGCATGGATCGCGAGTTTGGCGCCGCCGAGGCCGCCGACTTTGTGCACAACGTGGACTTTCCCGCCTCAGAGCTGGCCTTTGACGCCGCCTTTGGCGACTAGGATTGGCGATGCGTCGTAGACGCCAAAACGGGCCGCCAATCATGGCGGCCCGTTCCTGTATACCCCATAGTATCTCTCAGTTGGCTGTGCTGCGCTCCGGCGGACGGGTGAACATGAGACGTACCATCCGACCTCGCAGCCGGCGCCACGCACCTTGCACGCGATAGCCTTCCTCGTCCGTGACCTCCACCGTGCTATAGCGCGCCTTGACATAGGCCTGGCCGATCACGCGAATCTCCTCACCGGCGCCATCCGCTCCTCGCCCACGATTCTCCAGCTCCTTGGCGAGAAAAGCCAGATACTCTTGCGGGGTCTGGCCGCCACGTGGCTCCAGATTGAGCCAGCGAGCCTGGTTGATCAGCCGATCATAGGTCTTCCACACCAGCGCTCTGGGGTCCTGCTGCTTGCGCCTGATGTACTTGACGGGCCAGATGATGACAAAAGCCAGCACCAACCCAAGCCCCACAGCCACGACCCACCAGGGAAAGCGCTGCGGCTCTGTCTGCTGTAGCGCTCCCTGCGGCCACTCGGGTGGCTCGAATGGTGTGCGCGTGCCCGCAAACTCGCGAGGCAGCTCGGTGGGGGTTGGCTCGAACTCGATCCACCCAAGCCCGGGGAAATAGACCTCGGCCCAGGCATGGGCGTTGAGCCCCGTAACCACCCAGGCCTGTTGGGCATAGTCATAGTATCCCATGCCATAGCCCGAGGCATAGCGTGCCGCTACGCCCAGCGAGCGCAACATGACGACCATGGCACTGGCCGAATAGTCACAGTAGCCCCGCTGCACATCGAACAGAAAATAGTCCGTGATGTCAGTGTCGAGCGGCGGCGGCTCCAGATCGAGATCGTACTCGTAGCGGCGAAGATAGCTCTCGATGGCTCGCGCCTTCTCATAGCGCGTCTCGGCGCCGGCCGTGGTCGCAATCTCGAGCGCCAGATCGTGCACGCGCTCCGGTATCTCGGGCAGATCCAGGTACCGGGCGGCGATCTCCTCAGGGTACTCGTCCTCGGCGATCTGTAGATCGTCGGTATCAGGCTGTGGCGCATATGAGACGACGGTGTACTCTGTATCCTCCAGGATGATCCCGATCAGGTCATCCTGCCCCCGATGGATCACAGCATAGTCCTGATCCACCAGGACGGGCGCATTGACACCGAACACGATGTTGCTGCGCGGCTCGTTGAGGGTAAAGGTCTGGGTGATCACAGTGTGCGGATAATCAGGAGTCTCCCACGGCTCCTCTGAGAACATCTCGGTCACATTGCGCTCGCTGGTATCCCAACCGCTGCCTGTATAGATATCATAGGTGCGCTGGCGCCAATAACGCCTCTCGACAAACCGTCTCGGATCAATTCCCTCGGCCGCAGCCATCTCCTCCAACATCTCAAAGGGAGGCGGTGGCGGATCGCTGGTCACCACGGTCATGATCAGGTTGTCGCGAGGCTCGCTACCCAGCCCAACGTCATGGGGCAAAAGACCTCGCTCGATCTGTGCCTGCGCCCCAGGCGGGGCATCAGGGATCGGATCGCGGCCGGCAAAGGCCCGATCCAATCGATCATAGAACTGTTGCATATGGGTACCGTAGGTATCCCAGAAGAAAAACACAGCGCGATTGTAGGTGTAATAGGGCGTCAAAAGGCCCAGGATCAGGACGGCCGTCGCAATGGCACTGCCCGCAATCAGGGTGTCCCGGCGAAGCTCGGTTGAAAAGTCCAACCCGCGTCGCTCCCAGATGCGTTCCAGGCGATTGACATTGGTGTATATGAGGATCACCAACAGCAGAGCCGTAAAGATATGGACATAGCCAGCGCCGATGTAGGTGACGGCTGCGTTCGAGACGATCGCCGCACCCAGAGGCAACAACGCCACCAGGGCCCGCTGTGTACGCACCAGTTCATAGGCTGCATACCAGCAGACGACCCACACGGCAAAGGAGGTAAGCAGCCATAGGGCAGTAATGTCCTCACTCCCCAGGCCAGCCTGGACGTCCAAATACCAGGCGGTCAGATCTGCTATGGTCGCTTGGGCCTGTGTGATGATATGGGTTACCCCATCAAAGACGGGTAGAGGCATGACCCAGTCGCGATAGATGAGTCCCCTCCAAAGCCAGCCAAGCCCCTGCCACAGATCGCCGAGGACTATGCCCAAAGGAGGCAACAGGCCCGTGACCAGGTGAACGCTGTAGGTGAGCCCGACGCCCAGACCGATGATCCATGCCAGCTCGCCCGGAAAGCGGGATCGGCCCAAAAGGACCCCAGCGAGTAGCGAAAAGATCACGACATAAAGCAAACGCTCGGCGCCTGGGAGCCACTGGCTCTCAGCAATGGCGAACGGAAGGCACATGGCCGCCAACAGAAGCAACACAAACAGGCCCCAGCCGACCCGGGGACGGTGCCGCTCTAGCGCTAGCGATGTCGTGGTCATAACTGGTCACCTTCTGATAGACCCACAGGAACCCATTCGGCTTCTTCTGTCGGGTTGACCCGAATGACCCGCCCTGTGCCGAGCACTTTGTACTCTGGATCCTGACGCCCTTTTTTGACAGTCGGGACAAAGCGAAAGCTCTTGTCGATGACATAAGCCTCAACGCCCAGATCCGCCAGTGCGCCATGTATACCCTCGGAGCCATTCTGTCCGCCAAAGCTCGCCGCATCCAGCAGCACGGCGCTGGTGTGAACCCCATGGCCCATGAGGGTAGCCAGCTCGTGCAACCAGGCGCCATCAGACGAGGGCGTAATCACAACAACGGTGATATTGCGGCCTACGGCAGGTAGACACAATCGCAGCAACTCGGCAATAGACATGTCGGCTTCTGCATAGACGCCGGCCAATACCTGCAGCAACTCCCATAGCTGCTGATGCCCTTTCTGGGGCGGTATGAGTACCGGTCCGCCGTTATGCGTCGCCAGGCCGACCGCGCGGTTGGCTCGTAACATCTGGTTGGCCAGCGAAGCCGCCAGAGCCACGGCATACTCTTGGGTGGACTCGGGTCCCTCGCCGGCATGGACGCTATGATCCATGTCCAGGATGATCCACGCGTCGCCAATCGGCTCGAGATCGAACTCTTTGACAAACAGGCTTTCCTGCTCAGGCATCGAGCGCCGGGCCGAGGTACGCCAATGAATGCGCTTGAGGGCGTCACCAGGGGCATAGTTGCGGATCGATGAGGCATTGGTCGTGATGTCCAGGCTGCGTAACGAATGACGTCCAACGCCATGGGCAAAGCCACGTGGCTGCACCATTTGCGGCAGATCGGACACGGCCGGATACACCACAAAAGTATCAGTGTGGTCGTCAAACAACTCGACGCGGAAGAGGCCAAAGGGGTCACCCATTGTGACCCGTAGCGGCCCCAGCGTAAAGATGCCCCGTAACTGGCACACGCCCCGAGAGGACCACGCGTGCGAGGATCGCCCTCCCAGCCCGATGGCACGACTGGCGTCGTACCCTACTAGATTGCTGAACTCGCGGACCTCGGCCCACAACACGGGGATGAACGAATCATTGTGCATAGTCCAGCGCTCTTGAATCACGTCGCCCACCTGTGCCCAGCCATACCGGCGCTTGCGCATGATCGATACACCACGCGCCAGGCCACGGGCCCAGACAAAAGCGACGAGCAAGAGCGCCATGAGGACGATCAGGATGAACATGATCGGCCGGGCAGGCGAGAATATTTGTATCAGCAGCAAGCCGACAACAAGTACAATAGGAAGCCACGATTGTAGACGAACTGTGGATCTTGGCATCGTTAAGAGAGCCTCCAAGATAGAGTATATCACGTATGTCCGGTGCAATCGAATTACCCAATTATACCGTCCGAACGCTCGCCCTGTGATCGCCTCACGCCCTGTTCCTCGCAGCGCCTCTTTGCTATGCTTCCGGCTGGGGCCATTGACAGAGAACCATGCAGTGGTAGAATGGCAAGAGAAACGGTCAGGGTGAGCGCCCTGTGTCAGTCCCAACCCAAAACATACGTCAGGATCTACGATATGCAAAAGATAGCAGTTCTCACCAGTGGAGGCGACGCCCCCGGCATGAATGCCGCTATCCGGGCCATTGTTCGAGCCGGCTTGGCTGCAGGTTGGCAGGTTTTCGGCGTACAGAACGGTTTTGCCGGGCTCGTGGGTGGCGATATGAGGCGCCTCTCGTCTCGTGATGTTGGCGGCGTCATGCGACAAGGCGGCACCTTTCTTGGCAGCGCCCGTTCTGAGGAGTTCCGGCAGCGTTGGGGTCGCGAGCAGTCTCTGGACCACCTGCGTAGCCAGGAAATCGATGCCCTGATTGTCATCGGTGGCAATGGCTCCCAAACCGGAGGCCACGCCCTGCTCGAGATGGATTTCCCCGTCGTGGGTGTATCGTCAACCATTGACAACGATCTGGAGGGAACCGACATTACCATCGGCGCGGATACGGCAATCAACGTGGCGCTAGAGGCTATCGACCGCCTCAAAGTCACGGCCGCATCGCATCGACGTGCCTTTTTGGTCGAGACTATGGGGCGTGACTGCGGATATCTCGCGCTCATGGCGGGCCTCGCAGGCGGCGCCGAAGTGGTCTCGATCCCTGAGCGTGACCTCTCGCCCCAAGAAATCGCCGCTGGTCTGCATGACGCCTATGCCAGGGGCAAGAGCCACGCCCTGGCCGTAGTGGCAGAAGGAGCCCAGCACACTGCGGAAGAGCTGGTGCGCTATTTCAACGAGCATCGTCATGAGACTGGATTCAACCTGCGGGTAACGGTCCTGGGCCATGTCCAGCGCGGGGCTACCCCGACCGCCTCGGATCGCGTCTTGGCCTCGCGTCTGGGTTCGGGCGCCGTCACTGCCCTGCAAGAGGGGCGGATCGGCGTGCTCGTTGGCTTGCACGGGGATCATGTGGGTTTCACGCCCCTTGACCGGGTGGCCGGCCGCACAAAGCTAGTCGATCTCGATGCCCTGCCTTTCGCCCGGGTCATGGCTCGATAGAGCGTGGGTAGAGCTGTACATCCTTTTGCGTCTTTCGTTCATAATCTGGCGTCGCTGCTTGATTCTTGCGTTGTGATGCATTCGCTTTCAGTGCTCTTGAGCCATTCGGCCATAAAGGTGCATGCATCCATCGGCGCTTGTAAACTAGCGATGGCGCCCTTATACTATCTCTGAAAACAGACGCAAAGGAGAGTGAATGCCGTCGCCCGTCGAACACCCGCGAGTCGAGATCCATACCGATGGTGGTTGCGATCCGAACCCAGGACCGGGGGGATGGGGTGCCGTACTGCGGAGCAGGGGCCATCTCATCGAACTCTCGGGTTACGAGCCTCACACCACCAACAACCGTATGGAGCTGACGGCCGCTATCGAGGCGTTGCGTTCACTCAACAGGTCCTGCGACGTGGATCTCTACACCGACTCGCAGTATCTTCGCCGTGGCATGACCGAATGGATACCGGGCTGGCAACGGCGAAACTGGATGCGGTCCAATGGCATGCCGGTGGTGAATGTCGATCTATGGAAGGCGCTTCTGGCAGAGACTCGCCGTCACACCGTCCGTTGGCATTGGATCAGGGGACATCGGGGCCACCGCTGGAATGAGCGCGCCGACGCGCTGGCGACCCAGGCTCGGCGTTCGCGTACGCCCTGCCGCAAGGAAATAACCCCCGAAAAGGCAGAGCCAACGTCGCCTTCAAAGCAGACTCCCGCCGAGCGCACGCTACCCCAGCGGCCGTTGCCGAAATACGAGATCTACTGCCGCGCCTGCGCCCTGGGCACTCCCGGCCCAGCAGGCTATGCAGCCCTAGTTATCGATGCCAAAGGACATGCGGTCGAGCGCACAGGATCATGGCCGCTGGCGACCAGCAACGAGGTAGAGCTGTGGGCTGTGATCGCAGGGCTTCAGGCGCTACCAGAACCTGCAAACGTAACCCTGTACACGCCGTCTCAGTATGTATTGGGGGGTGCTACCCGCTGGCTGGCAGGCTGGGAGCGGAATGGCTGGCGTACAGCGGCTGGCCAACCGGTCAAGAATCGTAAGCTCTGGCAGGAATTGATCAATGTCATGGGTGACCATGACATTCATTGGAAGCATCTGGGAGCCGATACACCAGGCGATTGGGCCAGTCGAGCTGCAGCGTTGGCCCGAGAACAGGCCGAAAAGCAACGAGAACGACAGCCCAACAACTAGCCCACGGCACGCGCCCTTTGCGCGAGGAGTAGACATGGCCAACATCATCACGCTCGCGCGATTTCCCCTCCTCATCCTGATCATCGTGCTGCTCTATATCGAGAGCCCAACGGCGCGCCTGATTAGTGCAGTGCTTGTTGTGCTCTTGATCGTAATGGATATGCTCGATGGTCTCATTGCGCGTGCTCGCGATGAGGACACGCTGCTTGGTAGCGTGCTCGACATTATGGCTGATCGCTCGGTAGAACAGGTCATGTGGGTTGTCTACGCCCACCTGGGGCTGATCTCGGTGGCGATCCCAATCATCTTTATCCTGCGTGGTGTCATTGTAGACTCGTTGCGAGCCGCCCAGATGGGTGGCGAGACAACGCCATTCAAGGTCACACAGAGTCGCATCGGTAGTTGGGTCGTGGGAAGCCCCTGGATGCGCAGCAGCTATGCCATCGTCAAATTGCTCTCATTCGCGGGGCTGGCTCTCACACATGCCCTGATCGCTTGGGCGGCCCGTGGCGTTGTGGCAGGCGGGATAGTCGAGACGACGTGGCTGATCTTTCGCATCTTGAGCTGGGTCGCTACTGCCTTTTGCATCGTGCGTGGCTTGCCGGTTGTCATCGAGTCGTATTCGGCGCTCCAGGCCAAGAATGGAGCTGCTCACGGGTGAGGCCCTGTCAGTGAAGGCACAAGACATCTTTGGCAGTCCCGCGGGCCTCTTTCTGGGAATGTTGCTTGCCCGCACCACGCCGCCTCGCTTTGGTTATTGGCTGGCGCGTCGCATGGCACGCTGGATGCGACGTAGCCGGTATGACATGTTTCGCACGCTACGTGAGAACCTGTCGTACGTCGTCCAAGCCAATGACACCAAGCTGGACGATCTTGCCGAAGAGGCGCTCTATCAGGCAGGCTGCTGCTACTTTGACATGTTTCACTACCGCCCCAAAGACATTCTGGCCAAGGAGATCGTCCAGTATGATCCGGAGGAATGGGCACAGGCTTCTCGGCTGTTTGCCGATGAGAGGGGCACCATTGCTGTGGGAGCGCACCTGAGTAACTATGACCTAGCGGCTCAGTGGTTTGTGCTGCAGGGCTTTGGGCTACAGGCACTCAGTCTCCCCAACCCCGACCGCGGAGATAGAGTCATCAATGACCTGCGACGCGAGCGCGGCATTGAGGTAACGCCCATCTCGGTCCGATCACTTCGCGACGCGGTGCGTCGCCTGCGGCAGGGAGGCGTCATCATCACGGGCGTCGATCGCCCCGTGACTCATGAGGAGGATGCGACCCTGTTCTTTGGCGCGCCGGCGGTCCTGCCGCGTGGGCACATCCGCCTGGCGCTACAGACCAACTCGCGGGCGCTGGTCGTCTACTGCCTCCGCCAACCCGACGGCCACTACCGTCTCCACCTATCGGACGGCATCGACATGGTGCGCACGGGCGATCGCAAAAGAGACATCGAGGTCAACACCCGCCGCGTGCTCACGCTGATTGAAGATTCGATCCGGAGCGCGCCCGAGCAATGGGTGATGCTCACGCCCGTGTGGCGCCGGCCCGGAGAAAAGGCCTAACCCCTGGCAAGATCCTCTTGTGCCTCTCTCAAGTGCCGCAAGGCATCGTCAAAGGTTGCCGCACTCTGCGCAAGGCTGATCAGGCCCATAGCCGAGGCGCAACGCTCCTCTAGCCCTCGCAGTGCTTCCGATGCCCCCTGTTGGCGCAGCTCTCCCGCCCGGCGCTGTGCGCGATCGAGATCGGCGCTGGCTGCGCGAAACTCGCGGTTGAGCTTGTCCTGAGCGCTGCGTAGCTGCTGCTCCATCCCTTGATAGATCTGAACTGCCTCTTCGACCAACCTTACAGCGCGACGCATCTGGTTGGCAGCATCATCCAGCAGATCCGCCTGGCGGCTGGACTCCTGATAGGTAACCGAACGCTCTACAAGTGATTCGCCATCGGCCAAATCCCATTCGATCTCTCTCCACTGAGAGTCCTGCAACATGGTGCGTATGGTGTTGCGGCTCTTTTGCATGGCCTGTAATTGCTGCTCGTACTGCCGGTCCAGGGATGCCAGGGTCTGGCGTCCCTCCAGAATCTCGCGTCGTACCGCATCGATCCGCTTTTCCAGTTTCGTCGCGTGCCGACTCACGAGGTCCGAAAGCAAGGCGGGATTCTCCTCATGAGTCTCGATTGCGTCTTGCCAGGCAGCATAGTCGGTGATCAGGCGCTCCAGATCCTCCTCCTGTGGGCGCGGATGCTTCATTGGGTCAAGCTTGTTCAGGCGCTGCCACTCTTTATCCACGCGACGCAGCGTCTCTTGCGAAAGGCGACGATAACGAGACACGTCCTCCCGGTATGCTCCCAGGATCTCGCGCCCTTCGGCCAGAGTCTTGGGTAACCACTGATCGGCCACCTCGTCATAGTTGATCTGGCCGGGGTCGCGTAGCGCAGCCTGACGCGCTTTGTAGCTCTTGCGCCAGGCGTCATACTGCTCGCGGACCTCGGGTAGCATGCTGTCTTGCGCCGCTCCCAGCTCCGCGTTCAGCTCGCCTTCCAACTCTCCCAATCCCTCTTCGAGCGTGCGCCTCTGGCTGCTCACACGGGCATGGTAGCCCTCCAATTGCTCAACGAGCTGGTGCGCCCGTCGCACGGCCCCCTTGATCCTCCTGAGCGTCTCGCTGAGCTCGGGCAGATCGGACTGTTTGAGCGTCGCCTCCTCAAGGAGCGCGGCAGGCAAGCTCTGCCAGGCACGGTCAGCCTGCTCCAAAAGGGCATTAGCCCGCTTCCACTCTGATTGGCGCTCATCGTTCCAGTGATGCACATAGTATTGCAGCGACACACCTGCTTTGTCGGCCCTATCACAAAGGGCGGCACGGATCTCTGGTGTAACCTGCTGCCGCTCCGCCTCGATCTCCGCCAGGTCCTGACCGGTCTTTTCGGCCAGGGAGGTGGCTTCTGCGACGGTTTGGCGAGCCTGCTCGGCGAGAGAGAGGGCCGTCTGATAACCATGCCATGTGCCCAAAGACTGCTGCTCTTCGGCCTGGGCATAGATCTCTTGGGCCTGGGCGATCTGGGCATCACAGATGTCGAGCTCCAGCCTGTCTGAGGCACGTGCGGCTTCGCAGGCCTCTAGGGCGGCCGCAAGAGCACCCACATCACCAGCCAGGGCCTCCTGGGTGCGCTGCATGAGGCCATCAAGGGCATCCAGTTGCTCCCCCAGGAATCTCTCTCGCGTCTGATAAGAGTCGATTCTTGCGAGCAGTTCGGCATAGGCCTCGGGCGTGGCTTGCTCGGCCATCGATGCCAGCTCATCCCGGACAACACCCAGACCCTGTATCTCCTGGGCCATCGCCGGATCATTGGCGCCCCTGGTTTGCATGTCGGCCCAGCGTTCCTCGATGAGCCGCAGGCCCGCCTCGGCGCGCTCCAAAGATTCTAGTGCGCGCAACCGCGTCTCGATCGCCAGGGTCAGCTCGCTCTCCAGAGCGCGGGTTGTCTCTATGGCCTGATCAAGCCTCTCGGCCGCTTCGAGAGCCTTTGCAGCAACCTCATCGGGGGGCGCCTCACTCATGGCCTGAAAGGCATCGCCGAGGGACTCGTCCACCAGCGCCAGACCGCTCCCCAGGGCATCCAAACCCTGCATGCCCGCGTCCACCTCAGCCTGCCATTGGGCTTGTAGGCGGCCTACCTCGGCGCGCAGCTCGGAGAGCTCGGTCTGGATGCGCCCGGGAATGGCCTGGGCCTCTGTCCACTGCTCGTCCAGGACCGCCACCGTCTGCTCGCCCTCATCGAGCAGCCCGTTAAGGCGGCGTTTGTCGCGCCAGGTGCGCAGGGCCATAGCCAATGGCCGCCAGGCCCCCAATAGCAGCACCTGCAGTGGGCTGGGCTGTTCGGGCTCAAAGCTCGCCACAGCCGGCCAGAGGTCGTCTGCCTGGCTGATGATGATCCTGAGCCGCACCAGGTGGTCAAGGGCCACCCGATCAACTGGCTCATAGCGCCCGGGGCGTGGCCGCTCTGGCCAGCGCTCGGCATGCTTTGCTTTGGCTTCCTTGAGCCTCTCGAGCTGTTGCGTCTCCGCGGCTAATAGGGGTCGCCTGCGCCTGAGACGCCAGACGACGATCTGGTAAAGGATCCAGGGCGTCATGGTCACCAGCAGATACACGGCCACAGCAACAACGATCCAAAGCCACCAGGTCATCGTGGTTACCTCCTACGCCAGCCGCAATGCCATTAGGAACTCTTGGGGACTCTACCAGTTGGTTACGCTGCCATCCTCACGACGCAGATGCGGCAACTCATTCATCTGGAATGGATGCGCGGCGGCCGCCTCGCGATCGAATTCGATACCGAGGCCGGGCGCCGTGGGAGCAAGTAGATAGCCATCCTGCCACACCGGCTGGTTACGCACCACGTCCGTCAATACCGTCCCCGGCTTTTGTGGCTGCTCTTGTACGGCAAAGTTGGGGATGCTGAGGTTGAACTGGAGACAGGCAGCCATCGAGACGGGGCCCAGCGGATTGTGCACCACGATATCGATATAGTGTCCCTCGCACCAACCAGCGATCTTGCGACCCTCGGTCAACCCGGCCGCAATGCACAGATCGATGCGCGCATAGTCAATCAGGTCATGGTCGATGAGCTCGCGAAACTCCCACTTGCTGCAAAACTGCTCCCCCGCCGCCAGGGGCGCGTCGATCTTGCTGCGCAAGAGGTGAAAGGCTTGCGGACTTTCAGAGCGAATCGGGTCCTCGATAAAGTAGGGCCGGTAGGGCATCACCTGCTGGCAGAAGGAAATGGCCTCTGGCGGCGAGAGCCGCGTGTGGACGTCAAAGCAGAGCTCGGGGACATCGCCAACGGCCTCTCGAATAGCGGAAAACTGCTCTACCGTCTGGCGAATGGCACGACCCGGCTGCAGCAGGCCGCCTTCGTTGGGCAAACCCCACCGCAGGAACTTCCACCCTTCGGCCGCCTTTTCCACGGCGTTCTGCACCAGCGGCTCAGTCTCGGTCCCATGTCCGCCACTCAAGTGACAGTAACATACGACCTTGTCACGTACGCGCCCACCAAACAGGTCATAGACCGGCAGCCCCAGCGCCTTGCCTTTGATGTCCCACAGGGCAATATCGACAGCGGCAATGGCACTGCCCAAGATCTTGCCATGAGGAAAGAACCCACCCCGCGAAAGCATCTGCCAGATATGCTCGATCCGCATCGGATCCTGCCCCACCAGCAGGGGCTTGAAATGCTCGATGGCGCCCGAGACGGCCAACTCACGTCCAGTCAGCCCCGATTCGCCTACGCCATAGTGCCCCTCGTCGGTATCGACGACTACGAACAAAAAGTTGCGATGCCCAGCCCACACGGGATAGCAGGTCACGTCGGTGATCTTCATCGATTTCCTCCCACTTGGCGATGTAGGCCTAGTGTTACCAGACAATGCGCCAAGCTGTCAAGCCCAAGGCGCTCTTTGCGTCCGCGGCCTGCCAGGCGTAGAATAGGCCCGCAGAGCGATAGAGGCATCCAGGCCATGAAAGGACATGCACATGTTCAATGGACCCCTTATCGATATCATATTCTCGCCGCCGGTCCTGATTACCGTCATCCTTCTGGCGATCCTGGCCGGTGTGCTGCTCTGGGTGCGGGGGCTGCTAGCCGCGCGCCGCGAGCAGCGCCTGCTAGCCGAGCAGCGCAAGCAACAGGAGGCCACCGTCGAACGTTTGCTAGAAGCGACAACCCTCGACAAGCAACGCATGCTTGCCGAGTACGAGAACCAGATCAAGGAGCGGGATGCCCAGATCGCCGACCTGGAGCGCCAGGTGGAGCGTCTCCGCGACCGACTCACAGCAGGGGGCGTGATCGGGGTCTTTGGCGGGAACAAGCAGCGCGATGCGATCAGCGCGCTCCTGTTAGAGAACGAGCAGCTCCATGAGCTACTGGCGAAAAAGCAGGAGCAGCTCCGCGAGCTGATGGCGGACATGACGGACAAGCTGATGGAGCGGCTGGACGAACAGGCCGAGGAAAGCGCCCGCGCCGTCCGCTACAAGCAGGCCCTGCTCTCGACCTTCCTGGAGCGCAAAGAGACCCGTGTCCTTTTAAATCGCATGATCTCGGATGGAGGCCTTGTTCAGGAGGGAGAGGTCCGTGAGCTGCCTGACGAGTAGGCGAGACCCGCGCCCGATAAAGAAACACTCCTGGCTCGCGTACAAGCGAGCCAGGAGTGTAGTCGTCTGTAGGG
Organism: Anaerolineae bacterium; assembly: GCA_007132185.1. Classification (GTDB taxonomy): domain Bacteria; phylum Chloroflexota; class Anaerolineae; order UBA1429; family UBA1429; genus UBA1429. Next base: position 30,886 of record SLPC01000122.1, read on the forward strand.
CCAGCGGCCCGGCTTCACTCATAGTGTAACGCGTCGATGGGGTTGAGGTTGGCGGCCCGGCTGGCCGGATAAATACCGAAAAAGAGCCCCACAGCCATGCTGAATCCCACCGCCAGCGCCACGGCTTGGGGCGAGACAAAGGTGGTGAATGCCCCCAGCGTGTTGACCAACTCAGCCACCACCCAGCCAAAGCCGATACCGATCAAACCGCCGATGATGCTGAGCACCACCGACTCGATCAGGAACTGCCCCAGCACATCGGAGCGTCGCGCGCCTACGGCCTTGCGGATGCCGATCTCGCGGGTTCGCTCGGTCACCGAGACCAGCATGATATTCATGATCCCAATGCCACCCACCAGAAGCGAGATACCAGCAATGGCGCCCAAAAAGATCGTCAGTACGCTGGTGATCTGATCGAACACACCCAAGAGATCCGCCTGTGATGCCACGGTAAACCCATCGTCATCGGGCGAAAGCGAGCCCTGGCGCTCGCGCAGAGTCCAGGAAATCTCATCCATCGCCATGTCGATGCTGCCCTCGTCCCAGGCAGAGACATAGATCGTATCAACAGCGCGGCCACTCTGGGTCACAAAGCGCCCAGGAAAGAGCCGGGTGTGGGCGGTAGAGAGCGGGATGATGATCACCCGATCGGCCGAACCGCCGCCAAAGCCCTGCCCCCCCTTGTGCTCCAACACGCCGATTATCTGGAACGGGATCTGATTGATCCGAATCGTGGCCCCGAGGGCTAATTCCCGGTTTCCGATCAGTCTATCGGCCACATCCGTGCCGATCACGGCCACCCGGCCCGATACGGCGTCATCGCTATAGTCGATAAAGCGTCCGTGTTCGACGGGCGAGTTGCGCACAAACTCAAACTCGGGCGTCGTGGATTCGATCTGGACCGTCAGGCTCTCCCCCCCGTAGGTTACCATTGCAGAACGGTTGATCGAGGGTGCAACGGCTGCCACGTGCGGCGCCTGCATCGGATCGGCGATGGCCTCAGCATCGGCTCTGGTGAGAGTGATGCGGTTGGTGCGTATACGGCGGTTCTGCCCAAACTGCCCAGGGAACACGATTATAAGGTTCGAGCCGATGCTCTGGATCTCGGAGGTAATCGCAAGCTGGGCCCCCTGCCCCACCGAGAGCAGGGCGATGACGGCCCCTGTGCCGATGATGATCCCCAGCATTGTCAGGGCCGAGCGCATCTTGTTGGCGCTCAGGCTGCGAAAAGACATGCGAATGCTCTCGAAAAGGGTCATGTGACACCAGCCTCTTCCCTCTGCACGGCCGCCGGGGCCAGGAGAGGCTCTGCCACCGGCTCATCACTGATAATCCGCCCATCTCGCAACGTCACGATGCGCCGGGTGTACTCGGCCGTCTCGAGAGAATGGGTGACATAGATGATGGTGATACCACGCTCACGGTTCAACCGTTGAAACAGGGCGATGATCTCGAGCCCCGTCTTGCTGTCTAGATTGCCGGTGGGCTCGTCAGCCAGGATGATATCCGGATCGTTGATGAGTGCGCGGGCAATGGCCACGCGCTGCTGCTCACCACCGGATAGCTCGTTGGGACGATGGTGAATGCGATCCGCCAACCCCACCTGCGCCAGTGTCTCTTTCGCTTTGGCGCGGCGATTCGGCGTCCCGGCATAGATCAGGGGCAACTCGACATTCTCGATCGCAGGGGTACGCCGCAGCAGATTATAGTTTTGAAAGACGAACCCGAGCTTGCGATTGCGGATGCGGGCAAGCTCGTTTTCTCCTAGCTTGGAGACATTCACACCGTCAAAAAAGTAAGACCCTCGGGTGCTCTGGTCCAGGCAGCCCACGATATTCATGAGTGTGCTCTTGCCCGAGCCCGATGGCCCCATGATCGCGGTCAATTCGCCCTCGGCAATCTCGAGATTGACATCGCAGAGGGCCTGGACCTCTACCTCGCCCATCATATAGATCTTGCAGATATCTTGGAGCTGAATCAGCATCAGCCACCCCCAAAACCAAACTCAAAAAGGTTGTCACGAGGACGACCAACGACGACCTGCTGACCTTCCTCGAGCCCGCTGACAATCTCGGCGTACTCGAGGGAGGTCGCGCCGATCTCGACCGGCACCCGCCGGATCTCCCCATTTTCCACGATCTCGACATAGCGGCCCTGAGC
>SLPC01000213.1 GCA_007132185.1 Anaerolineae bacterium
GATGAGCAGCACCGTATAGTCGGTGCCCGCCACAGCGGCGAGGGGCGTCAAGAGGGACGGCGAGCTGGCGCTCACAGGACGCACCTCGACGGTGTAGGTCCCGGGCTCGATGTCGACATAATGCCGGACTTGCTCGTCGTCAACCGAAACCTGGGCGAATACCGGCGCACCGTCCAGCAGCACGTCCACATTGTGAAACGCGCCCACATTTGACGCGGGAACAAAGCGCCAGCGCGCCAGATCCGGGTCGGGGCCCGGGGCCGCGATTGGCTCCACGGCCTCTGTCTGCGTATAGCCAACGATATAGCCGCCTGGCTGCTGGTCATAGTTCGTGGGCGTGATCTCGATGCCATCGGGCGAGATCACGTTGACGGTTAGCGGCACATCGGCGCTAACGGTGAAGAGCATATCGGTCTGGGTGATCGTCGCCGTATAGGTGATCTCACTCTGGGCGTCGATCTCGGCGCGATAGGGCTCACCCAGCGGCAGACTAAAGTGCACCAGCGTGCGATCGCCCGGCAGGAACGTAAACGCCTCGTCGCCGGCAAAGGCCGCTTCCGGACCATGGGCGAGGGTGGCCGCCTGCCAGGCCCGGCGCGCCTGGAGGATCTGGTAGCTGTCGACCAGCTTGTAGCCGCTCACGTCGCCCCAGGTCATCTCGCCGGTGTGATCAATGTAAAAGCCGGTGGAAAAGCCAAGGAACGATACCGTCCCCTTGAGGCCCCAACGGTCGCCGGTGAATGAGCCAAACTGGGCGCTTGCTCCCGCCAGCCAGATATCATAGGGCGGAATCTCGAGGGCGAAACTGCACCATCTGCAGCAGGGGTAGTAGACGACCCACTTTCTGCACATGCGGCAATGGCACGGGTAGGGGACGGATCCTGCCGACAGAAGCTGGCCCTTTTTGAGGCCCACGTCGATCACGACCGATCCGGTCAGATGGAACTTGGTGCTGGTATCCCAGACCACGCATGAGGTGCTACAGGCAGGGCTCAGGGGAGTCCGATCCCGGCACACCGTCTCCCAGCTCAAACAAGAGTTGGCCCTGCTGAGCCACGCGCGCACCGCCAGCTCGGCGCTTACTGGAGGCCACGCCGGGGTCCACCAGACGCGCAGATTGACGCCATCGTTCGAGTTGTACCAGATGTGGGCCCCGCCTACTTCGAACATGGACAGAATCCTGACGGCGCCCTGGAGGCTGAACTCGAACTCGGGGCTCCACTGGAACCGGGTTGCCCCATCGATCGAGGCTATGGCTTTGCCGAACACCTGGAACTGGGTCTCAAAGGTGACCTCCAGGGCTATGGACTGCTCCGTGTGGAGGAGCGTGACTGTACCCGAGACCTTGGTCAACTGAAAGCCCGTCGTTCCAATGGGGATGCCTTTGCCGGAACACTGCCAACTGGCCGAGACAACGAGGCCAACCGATTCGGGCTCGGGTGTGGTCTGCTGGCTAAACGAAACCGGATAGGCGGCCGGCAGGTAGAGGTCCTGGCGCGACGCGGACCCAGCGTCCAACAGGTCGTACAGATTGGCGCTGCTGGTCGGCGCCTCGTATGCACATTCGCTGCCCTCGTCTGACACAGCAGCCCACTCCAGGTCCAGGAGCATCCCGGGGTCCTCGATCCCCTCGGGCTCTGGCATCCCGGCCTCGATGAGTTGATGCAATACATCTTGTGGGAGCGACTCGGGCAGCGGGAGATAGCTGGACTCGAGGGGCATGGGGGCCGCCACCATGACGAACTGACCCGAGGGCAGCGCGATCTGCGACCGGTGGGCGGTCAGCGAGGCGAGCCCGTCATCGTTATGCGTTGCGATCGCCATGACACTGTTGCCAAAGACGTCGACGGAAAGGGTGACGGACGCCTTGATAAAGCAGTCCTTGGCCTTGCCCATATCCGACAGGGCAAGGGCGCCGCTCGCCTGAATGACAAATCCGTTGCCGTATGCGCCAATGGCCCCCGAGAGCTGCAGAGCCAACTTGCTGGTGGCGATGGCGGGTAGAAAGAACTCGGGGCCCATCAGGCCCTGGCTGTTCACGGTGAGGGTCTTGCCCACCGAAGCCTCCAGCCCGCCCCACGAATCGGGTATCTTGATGCTGGGGTTGGTCAGGAGAAGCTCGCCGTCCTTGAAGGACGAGTTGTAGACCACCAGCCGCAGGCCCGCGATGGGCAGCGTGAACTTGGCGATGGAGGTGCTGGCAAACTTGTTGAACGATTCCACCTGGCCCGTAATGGGGATCCCGCCCACATCCAGGTTGAGGAGCTGGAGGCGCAATCTGCCGCTAACCGTGCAGCCCTGGCTGGTGGCGTTGGTGATGACAGGGTTCTCGATGGTGAGTCTGGTGTTCCCGTCGAGCAGCACGATATCGGCGCCAGAGCAGTTGGGTGGCCCGATCTGGGGCGCGGCCAATAGGGCCAGTGGTTCGATCAGGCCCGGCAGCACCATGACGAGAATGAGGAACAGGTTGACAAGGAGGGTCTTGGCCCCACGAGGAGATGTGAACATCGCGCCACCCCTTTTGGGCGCACGGTCTTGCGGTGACGGGGAGCGTCATGCGCACGACATCCGCCCAAGAACTGAGAACGGGTCAACCGTCCAGCCCAGACTAACAGTGAGGAGCGGTCGGCCCGGTTCTGGGTTGGGTGTGCCGGGCATGTGCGCGCGAGATAACGATTACAAGGGGTAATTCAGGGGAATCATAGCAGATATGTGAGCGTTTGTCTATCATCTTGCGGGCAGTTTTACAAGACTGGGGACGCAAGGGTGCCGTAAGTTCTGCAGCAGATACTGTAGGCGCCGTGATGCCGAATTTGGCATTGTCTGCATCAAACGCCTATACAGCGAAACCCGCCGACCGCAGTGCACGGTAGACGGGTGACGGTGTCAAGCCATGACTTTTAGAGCGGGCGACGCCGGAAACAGCGCGCCGGCCCTATGATACACACGTGCTCTGCCCGCCCGGCATGGTTGGTCTGCGTCCTACAAGTAACGAGGGACCTTCCGCCGGTAAGCGTGATAGATCTCGC